>NZ_PHUE01000001.1:1865068-2175913 GCF_002813295.1 Flavobacterium sp. 5 | reverse complement strand
TTTTGAAACACCTTCACCATACATGATATCAAACTCTGCAACTTTAAATGGTGGTGCTACTTTATTTTTAACGATTTTAACTTTGGTACGGTTACCCAATACATTATCACCATCTTTAATTTGAGTAGAACGACGAATATCCAAACGTACCGAAGCGTAAAACTTCAATGCATTACCACCCGTGGTCGTTTCAGGATTTCCGAACATTACCCCAATTTTCTCTCTCAACTGGTTAATGAAGAAAACTGTACAATTTGTTTTGCTAATCGTTCCTGTTAATTTACGTAAAGCTTGTGACATTAAACGTGCATGAAGACCCATTTTAGAATCTCCCATTTCACCTTCAATTTCACTTTTTGGTGTCAATGCTGCAACCGAGTCAATAACCACAATATCAATTGCTCCCGAACGAATTAAGTTTTCAGCAATCTCTAATGCTTGTTCACCGTTATCAGGTTGTGAAATGATTAAGTTTTCAATATCAACGCCTAATTTTTCAGCATAATTTCTATCAAATGCATGCTCAGCATCTATAAAAGCAGCAATTCCTCCCGCTTTTTGAGCTTCAGCAATAGCGTGTAAAGTCAAAGTTGTTTTACCAGATGATTCTGGTCCGTATATCTCGATAATTCTTCCTTTTGGATAACCGCCAACTCCCAAAGCTAAATCAACTCCCAATGAACCAGATGAAATTGTTTCTACTTCCACAATGGCTTTATCCCCCATTTTCATTACAGTTCCTTTTCCGTAGGTCTTGTCCAATTTGTCAAGAGTAAGTTGTAATGCTTTTAACTTAGCTTCTTTTTCTGAACCGACTTTTTCTGAACTAACTTTTTCTTTCATTTTTCTTCCGTTTATATGATTTCCAACTATTTTAATCAAATACTTGGGTGTAAATTTATTTTAGTGCCCGTAAAAATACTTCTTTTTTTTGAAGTCACAATAGACGACTTTTCAACAAATTGGGTCTGAATATCTACTTCGTCTGTTCGTTCTTCTGGGCGTGCCACCCTCTTGATAAAAGGGCTAATTCTTTTTGCGCGTATTCGCCCTTTTATCAAGAGGCTGTTTGGTTGTAAGCGCTACGTGGTAGCTTGCTTCCATCCCTCACGTAAAATCATGGCTTCGAATTTAGAACCTAGGTTTTTAATAGAATAGCTGTTTTAATATATTATTTATGTTGTAAATAAGGCTTTCAATTCTGTAGCTTCATGAGGATTCATTTTACCAGCTAGTACTAAACTTAGTTGCTTTCTTCTTAATGCAGCATCGAAACGTTGTTTTTCCAATTCGGTTTCAGGTTCAATTGGCGGAACTTCTACAGGTCTACCAGTATCATCAACAGCTACAAATGTGTAAATAGCTTCGTTAGCCTTGGTTCTATTTCCAGATTGACGATCTTCAACCCAAACATCAAGATAGATTTCCATTGAGCTCTTAAAAGCTCTTGATACTTTTGCTTCTATGATTACGACACTTCCAAGAGGAATAGATTTGTTGAAAGCAACATGATTTACGGATGCAGTTACTCCAATGCGACGCGAATGTCTTCCTGCGGCAATACTTGCAGCACGATCCATTCTGGCCAATAATTCACCTCCAAATAAGTTATTCAAAGGATTGGTTTCGCTCGGTAAAACCAAATCGGTTAAAATTGTTAAAGATTCAGAAGGGTGTTTTGCCGTCATATTTATTTGTTGTGATTTTGTTTATTCTTGTTTCTATTGGTATTGTTTTAGTTCAACCAATACACCGCCATTACCGAAGGGATAAAGTATAAAACTATCGTTCTAGCTCCATCATAGTCTTTGGCCAAACGTTGTCCAAACAGTAACATGATAAGAGTGATACTAGAAAAGATAGCTCCGTACAAACCATATACTCTACCACTGTTTAGTGCAAGTTCTATGGCGCCTACAGTACATAAAATACCAGAAATCAATTCTAATATTAAGACATTAACTAAAGCTAATGGTACTTGATTGCGTAAAGCGGTATCTTTAAAATGTTCTTTAAGCCAATCCAAGTTGTCCTTCCAATGAAATAACTTGTCTTGTGAAGATTGTAAAAAGGTGATTGCTAAAAAAACTAATAATAAGATTGAGGCAATATTATTCATGAGGTTTTATTTTTTATGAATTAAACGTGTAAGCTTTATGGATAAATCGGTTAAAATTATTTTGGCATTACCATTGCGTTCTATATGATACATGGCGTCTGATATTTCTTTAAAAATATCATTAATATTATTGCCATTTACAAAAGGAGCAAAATTGGCTAATTTGAATTTTTCAACTTTGGTTTCAATGTAAACAAGTTCTTTGGCTTCGTAGTTAAGTAACAATGCCTGACGGAACATTTCAATACAAAACTGCAGAAACTTTTTTTGAGTCTCCCGACCTAATGCTGCAATTTGTTCGCTCCACTCTATTAAGTCTTGAATAGCCGCTGCATTTCCTTTTGCTTTAAATGCAGCTCGAACCCAAGTAACAAACCATTGTTCAAAAGGTGTAGCTTCATCATCGGCATTCAATAAATGAAGCGCTTTGTTATAATTGCCTTGCGATTGATGAGCAATTTTTAAAGCTGCTTTTTGCTCTATTTGTTCTTTTTCAACAAGTGCATTAGCAATTATTTGTTCGCTCAATCCATTAAAATGCGTAATCTGACATCTGGATCGAATGGTTTGAATGATATCTTCTTCATTTTCAGAAATAAGAAGAAAGACTGTTTTTTCAGGTGGTTCTTCAAGTAATTTTAGAAGTTTATTGGAGGCAGCTATATTCATTTTATCGGCCATCCAAATAATCATTATTTTGTGCCCGCCTTCATATGATTTAAGAGAAAGTGATTTTAAAATTTCCTGCGCATCATCTACACGAATTTCTCCTTGCTTATTTTGAACACCCAATTTTGCATACCAATCGAACAATCCACCATATGGGTTTTCGAACATAAATTGTCTCCAATCGGAAATGAAATCGATACTTTTTGGTTTTTGTTTTACTTCGTCAGTAGTTACTGTTGGATAAATAAAATGCAAATCAGGATGAGAAATTTTTTCAAATTTCAAAACACAAGAATCATTTAATCCTTGTTGAGAATTACATAAAACATATTGTGCATAAGCAATTGCCATTGGTAAAGTTCCACTACCTTCTGGGCCTACAAAAAGTTGAGCATGAGGAATTCTGCCTAAATCGACACTTTTTATTAAGTGATTTTTAATGTATTCCTGTCCTAAAATTTTCGAGAATTTCATGTGGCAAAGATAGGAGAAAATGATAGTTTCAAAAATTTTCTATTATAAAGTTTAATAGTGGCCAATAGCTATTACGCTTTTGGATAATTGCAATTGCTTTAATTGTATCCGTAGTTTTTAACCATTATGTGTTAATAACTTTTGTATTACTTCTGTTAAAAGTGTTAATTTTGTATTTTAGATATTGAATTTAATAGGAAAATCATTTCTTTTAAATTAAAATTTGGTTAATTTTAATTTTTTTTTAATATACAAGTTATTTCGATAAAGTGCTGATTTTACATGATGTAATGTAAAAATTGATGTATTTGGACATTAAAATAATCTATATTTTATTTTTCAAGAGTTGGAAATTCAATTTAATTGTATATTTTTGTTTTATTAATTAATAAATCCAAGATATGAAAGGGAAAATTATTTTTTTCAGTATTTTTATGTTAGCATTAAGTTCTTCAAAATGTATAGCACAAGCAAAACCAAATATGCCAAAAAGTATTATTAGTACAAGTGCGTCTATTCGTACTTATAATGATGATAAAACACTGAAAGCTTTATCAAAAGGAGAATTGGTGGAATTATACATTGAGCGTATGAAGGTAATCGTGAAAATTTTACCAAATATTGCTTTGGCGACTAAGCCAGGTGTTACCATGACGGATTTAGGTATTCCTGATACTGCAGATAATAAAAAAGCTTTGGATTTAGAAGTAGAGGCTACACAAACTTACTTGGATATCACTGTTGATTATTTAAGAAAAATGTTACCATTTTGCGACAAAGGGCAACTTGTAGCTGCTGTTTTGTTTTATGAGCAAACATTAAAATCATTGAAGGAATTAGAAGCACAATAAAAAAATATTTTTAGAGAAATTACATTTTCTAAGCCTGATCTTTAACTCTTTTTATGAGTCATTAACTCTAGCCTACAGAGGACTAAAATAAAATTTAATACCCCAAACCTATGAAAACTAAATTACTATTTATATGGGTTTTTCTTGCAGTTGTTAGTAACGTAAGTGCTCAACAAGAGAAAGGAATTTTCGGACCAAGCAATTGGTTGAATAACTGGACAGAATTCAAACCTGCTAAAGCCGATTATGGTGAAGCAACGCAAATTCTAGCTGGTAATATCACAGTAAATACAAGACTAACAAAAAAAGATGTATATATTATTCAAGGTAATGTATATGTTACTAATAATGCAGTACTTACAATTGATCCAGGTACTATAATTATTGGTGATGCTGAATCTAGAGCAACTTTGATTATTACTAAAGGAGCGCAGATAGTAGCTGAAGGTTTAGAAACTGATCCTATCGTTTTTACTTCTAATAAAAGCACTAAAAAAGCTGGAGATTGGGGTGGTATCGTGATTCTTGGTGACGCACCTATTAATAAATTCGGACTTTATTCTTCTGTTAATTATGATGATTTAGATCCTTCATTAACAACTTATGGTGGTAGTAATCCTGCAAGTTCATCTGGAGTATTAAGATTTGTCAGAGTTGAATATGCTGGAAAGAAAGCCAGAGGAGCTGATAATTTTGATGCTATTTTACTTGGAGGGATTGGAAATAAAACAATCTTAGAAAATATAATGGTAAGTTATGCAGCTGGAGACGCTTTTGATGTTCTTGGTGGCGAACCAGTAATGGAAAAAGTAGTTTCATACAGATGTAATGGTATTGATTTTAAATTTACATTAGGAGCACAAGCTAAAATCGATAATTCTTTAGCAATTAGATCTTCTTATATAAGTAATAGTAATGGCTCTCGTTGTCTTGATATTTCTTCTTATATTAAAAAAGAAGATGTTGATTTTACTAAAAAACAAACTTCGGTAACGGCTACCAATCTTACATTAGCAAATGATAGTGATGATATTGATGCAGATATAAAAGCTGGATTGGTAAAAGAAGCGGTTTTCGTAGCAGAGAATACAACACTAGTTTTAAGAAAAAGTGTAATATCTGGATTTAATCCTGCAGTGATTTTAGATTCTAAAATCGATATTAATGACAAAAATCTTAAGAAAATAAGAATCGAGGAAATGTATTTAAATTTCTGTAAAGGAAATATATTTTCAGCGGGTTCTTTAAATAATGAAGATTTAGAAAGTTATTATGGAAACAGTGTTTTCTTTAATTTAATGTCTAAAACTTCTAATCTTGAAACGTTTAATGATTTTGCAAATCCAAGAAGACCAGATTTTAGATTAGCACTTACTAAAATAACAGCTTCTACAAAATAAAAGAGGACATTTGATCTTAAATATAAAAAATGAAAGTTAAACCTAATTTTAAGTAGGTTTAGCTTTCATTTTATTAATTAAAAAGTGTTTCAATTGTTTTGAAAATCCTATTAAATAGCAAACATATCCAATAATTGGTTGAACACAATTGATGTGTAACATATTGGATATCTCCCCAAAAAAGCAACAAATATCAACCTATGAATAGTAAAACTACATCTTTATTTTCTTTTTGTACATTTCTGTTTTTTTTGATGTTGTTGGCGTTTCCATCAACTGGAGTTTTGTTTGCACAAAAAATTTCACCCAAAATACTTCCTTTTGAGAAGATTTGTGCAGGAGGTCCTTATCCTAATGATCCTAGTAAAATATTTAATGAGTTTCAGGCGCAATTCAAAATTTCAGGTTTTGATCCAAGTGAAACCTTTGTTGTTGAATTATCAGACCCATCTGGTAATTTTACCACCCCTATTGCTACTATTCCATTACCACCTCTTAATAACACTCCTCCAGATACTGCAACTGATAAGACATTAACCTTTGCTATACCAACTGATATAGTTGGTTCTGATAATTATGAATTGAGAATTAAAAGTAGTCCATCAGGTGTAGTAAGTCCTAGTTTTACAATTTTTGGAACGATAAGTAATAAGTCATTACCAGTTTACTTTAAATCATATAGCGGATCTTTTTTTATTAATGATAAAAAAGATGTGATTAGTTTTTGTAGCGGTAGTAGTCTTACTTTGACAGTATATAATCCAACACCAACTATTCCGGATTCATCGCCAGCCAACTATCCACAATTAAAATACCATTGGTATAAAGATGATGTTTTAATTGCTGGTCAATCGTCAAGTTCATTAGTAGTAAATACTGTAGGTGTTTATTATGCAGAATTAAATTATGGGCCTTGTTCAGATTTTAATAATAGCTCACAATCGGTTACAGTAACAAGTGGTGCTGGTCCTGGTGGACCTACTATTGTTTCAAGTTTAGGAAATCCTTTTTGTTCTTCAGATCAGACTACTTTAACAGCAACTGCTGGTAATTCTTACATCTGGAAAAAAGATGGGTCAGTAATTGCTGAAGCTACTGGTCAAACTTATCAAACAAATGTTTCGGGCGTATATACTTGTGATATTGATTTTGGTGGTTGTACAGCTACTGGTTCAATTGATTTGAAATCTACGGGTACCATAACTGCTAACTATAAGAATATTTATATTGATAAAGTTGTTACTGAAGGTGAGACATTAACTATTGCCAAAGGAGATACACTAAATGTAGCTGCTTCTACTATTGACTCAAATCCAACTTATCAATGGTATTTTAATAATGGAGCTATTGCAGGTGCAAATCAAAGTGCTTTAGTTATAAATGCAGCCGGAAGTTATAAAGCGATTATATCGGGATGTGCAATTTCTTTTAGAGTGTCAGACGGTACTGTTTATAAAACTTCTGAGCCTACAAATATTGTTTCGGTAAATTCTGATGGTATAAATGATACCTGGATTGTTCCAGATGTTTATAGTAATTCAAATACCCATGTTGTTATTTTTAATTCTTTTGGTGAAAATGTCTTTGAAACAAATGATTATGATAATTATAACGGCTGGCCACAATCTTCGATTGAAGTAAAAAGTTTCAATCCTATTTATTATTATATAATTACTCCAAATGGCGAATCTGCCAAAAAGGGTTCGATAACTCTTCTTAAATAATATGAAAAAAATTTTACTAAGCGTTTTCTTTTTTTGCTGTTCTATTCATGTTTTCTATGCTCAACAAGAAAACGGTGTTGTGTCTTATGTTATACCACCAGGAAACTCTTTAAAATTTAATTCCTTTGTTATTAACCCTGCCTTTAGTTTTGTGAGACAACAAAGTGCATATATTACTTTGTTTAATAAAACCCAATGGACTGGATTTGATAATGCTCCTAAAACCTATATGTTAAGTTACTCTGGTCGTTTCAAAGAGAATGAAGGAGTAGGACTTGGTATTTTTAAGCAAAGCCAAGGTGTGCTAAGTACGACTGGTCTTGTTGCCAATTTTGCTCATAATATTCTTTTACAAGAAGACAATAATTTAACTTTTGGAATTAATGTTAGTGCTTATAAAAGTGGTTTAGATAGAGGTAAAGTCGTTGCTTATGATCTTGCTGACCCTTCATTACAAAACATACCGTCAAATACTTTAATGACAATTAGTCCAGGAGTCAATTATGGAACTACTTTCCTAGACTTTGGATTGGCATTAAATAATATGGTCACGTATAATTTTGATTCTGGAATTCTAAAAGATGATCCGAATCAAGGTGTTGAAGGGCATATAATGTATACAGGTTTTATTGATTCCTATGGTTTTTTTGATAAAAGTAAATTTTCAGGAATAATTAAAACTGAAATTAATAAAGAAAAAACCATTTTTTCAGGATCAGCAATGTTTACCATTCCAAAAGGAATTTGGGCTCAAGCGGGCTATCATTCCGTTCTTGGTATGACAGCTGGCCTTGGATTAAATATTACCCCTAAAATTGCCCTTGAATATTCATATGGTATGGGTATTGGAGATATTTCACAATTAGGAGGCTCACATATAATTGTATTGGCATATAAGTTTAAGAATGAGAATTTTGATTACGGGGATGAAGAAGAAGAAGGTGCTTTGATAGAACCTGCACCTGTACAAAAAAAGGTTGTCGCTACACCTAAAGCTGATACTAAAGCAATTGCTGATGCAAAAGTGGCAGAACGCGCTAAAATTGCTGAAGCTAATAAGGCTAAATTGGAAGCTGCTTCTAAAGCTAAAGCAGATGCTGTTGCAGCTGCTAAAGCTAAATCTGAAACAGATGCAGTTCAACGTAAAGTTAAATTAGATGCCGATGCTAAAGCTAAAGCTGATGCTGCGGCAGCATTAGTATTAGCTACTAAAAAACAAGATCCAGTTACTAAAGCTAAATTAGGTGCTGATGCCAAAGCAAAAGCTGATGCTGAAGCCTCGGCTGCGAAACTTGCTGCTGAAAATAAAACCAAAGCGGATGCAGCTGCTAAATTAGCAGCTGATACTAAAATTAAAGCTGATGCAGATGCTGCTTCAAAACTTGCTGCTGAAAATAAAGCTAAAGCAATTGTTGCCGCTAAATTGGCTGCTGATAACAAAGTGAAAGCAGATGCTGACGCAGCGGCTACTAAACTTGCTGCTGATGCCAAAGCTAAAGCGGATGCCGATGCTGCTGCCGTAAAACTTGCTGCTGATAATAAAGTGAAAGCAGATGCTGACGCAGCGGCTGTTAAACTAGCTGTTGATGCCAAAGCTAAAGCGGATGCCGATGCTGCTGCTGTAAAACTAGCTGCTGATAATAAAGTGAAAGCTGATGCTGACGCAGTGGCTACTAAACTTGCTGCTGATGCCAAAGCTAAAGCGGATGCCGATGCTGCTGCCGTAAAACTAGCTGCTGATAACAAAGCTAAAGCTGATGCCGATGCAACTGCTGCAAAATTAGCTGCAGATGCTAAAGCTAAAGTAGAAGCTGATGCTGCTGCTGCAAAACTTGCAGCTACTGCTAAAGCCAAAGCGGATGCCGAAGAAGAAGCTGCTAAATTAGCTTCTGAAAATAAAGCCAAAGCTGATGCTGAAGCATCTAAACAGGCTGCTGATGCTAAAGCTAAAGCAGATGCTGAAATTGCTGCTGCAAAATTAGCCTCAGAAAATAAAGCTAAAGCAGATGTTCAAGCTGCCGAGGCAAAATTAGCTGCGGACGCCAAAGTAAAAGCTGCTGCTGAAGCAGCACTGAAACTTGCTGCTGATAATAAAGTTAAAGCGGATGCCGATGCTGCTAAACAAGCTGCGGATGCTAAAGCTAAAGCAGATGCTGCTGCAAAATTAGCTGCAGATGCCAAGGCTAAAGCGGATGCTGATGCAATTGCAGAGAAACTTGCTGCTGATAATAAAGCTAAAGCTGATGCAGTTGCTGCTGCAAAATTAGCTGCAGATACTAAAGCTAAGGCTGATGCCGATGCTGCCGCTGCCAAACTTGCTGCCGATGCAAAAGCAAAAGCTGATGCTGATGCTACCGCTAAATTGGTTGCTGATGCTAAAGCTAAAGCTATTGCCGATGCTGCCGCAGCAAAACTAGCAGCCGATGCTAAAGCCAAAGCTGATGCAGACGCTGTTACTGCCAAACTAGCTGCCGATACTAAAGCCAAAGCTGATGCTGCTGCTGCTGCTGCAAAATTAGCAGCCGATGCCAAAGCAAAAGCAGATGCTGCTGCTCAAATTGAACAGGATAAGATTGAAGCTGCTGCCGCTGCGAAACTAGCTGTTGATGCTTTAGCCAAGGCTAAAGCTGATGCAATGCCTAAAGATGAGTATGGTAAGTCAATGGATAATTTGACAAAAATGTTGGAAGATTCTAAAAGAAAACAACAACAATTGTTATCTCGTTTAGATGTTTCGGTTGCAAATAAAGAAAAAGCGCTGAAAGAGATGAGAGAGGAGAATGATTTAAGTGATAAAGGTATCGTGAAAAATACAACAGTAGAGTTCAAGAGTACCGCTGGAGAGAATGCCGAGCTGGAATCTATCAGAGCACAAATTGCCGAACTTAATAAAACACAGTCTGATAATTTAGCTGAATTTAACAGACTTTATAATGAAAGACTTAAAAAGACTCCAAAAAATGATTTGATTAATCAAAATTATTTGAAAACTATCGAAAATCTAAAAGCGGAGCAAGCTAAGACAGAACAATCTAATACAGCTTTAATTACTACTTTGGAGCAAATTAAAGTTCAAACTGAGATAGAGAAAAAACGTAGAATTAAACGTGCTGTTTCTTCAAATGACCAAGATCGTTTGGCGCAGGATGCAGCTACTTTGAAACGAATAAAAGAAACAACTAAAGTTAGTAGTGTACCATTAAAAGCTGAGGATTTTGATTTTGGAGACAGTCAAGCCAACATGCAGATCATTAAGAATAATAAAAATTTAGAAAGCGGCTATTATATGATATTAGCGGTTCATACTGATGTACAAAAAAGAGATGCATTTGTCACTAAAACTGTTGCTGCTGGACAGTCAAATGTAAATTTCTTTTATGACGTAAATAGCAGTAAATATTTTATATATACAGACAAGTTTGACAATATACAAGAAGCTACAGAAGCATTAGCAGTAAAAGGAAATAAACCTTATAATGGAAGAATGGTTATTGTTAAAATTGATAAATAATTTAAGTCTATTTTATTTAGCATAAAATAATTAGTATTTCTATTTGATTTTGTTTAAAAATGTTTATTTTTATTTTTTTTAACGCAGTATTTGTAATATAAATCATAAAAAACAAGTGTTGATGAAACAATTTTAATAAAACTAAAATGCTATTTTTTAAGTTAAAAATTTATTTTTAACATAAAAATACACTTTCGTGTAAAAATTGAGTTAAAAAAAACAGCATTTAATTAAAATATTCTATTCGGTATAATTTATTCAGAGCCTCATTGGATAATTGTACCGAATAGAAATAAATATATGAACACATGAGAAAACCTACTTTTTCTAAACTTGGTCATTGGCTATTATCTATGTTTGAAAATTTATTTCAAACAATGTTATTTCTTAGTATTTCTATTGTGAATGAAATACAAAATTTGAAAAAACCCCTTTTTCAAAAAAAGACTATTTTAGCAATGCAAAGCAAAACTACTGCTTTTGCATTCTTTTTCTTTTTAATAATTACTCTATCTAGTTTTTCTAATATCGGTAAATCTGATATACGCAGAATCAATTTTAAAAGCATTGAATTAAGGGAAAACTTATTATTAATAGGTGATTCTTTAAAAAGTAAAGTATCTGAGGCTAATGATAAAGCGACTGTTACAGCTGCAATTCAGAATCCATTATTAAAATACGCACAATTGCCTTATGCTGGGCAAATTTCAACATGTACTGCTACTGGGGAACAATTATCTAAAATGTTTTTATGTGGAGGAAATGATTCTCGACTTATTGAGTCAGGAATAGTAGATCCACTAGTTACTGTTACTTGGGAAAGATTTATCTCAGGTGGGAGTTGTGTCACCGTGGCTAATAGTGATTGTCCTAATTCATCATTAGCGGCAGCTGCCTGTTGGAGTCAAATTGCAACCGGAAAAGATTATTTGGCAAATACTGCAGGGCAATTTAGAATTAGAATAAAAGCAAGTGACGGAACTTCAATATATTTTTATTTTAACGTATACCAAAATACTTTAGTTCCTACAGCTGTTACCAAAAGCAATATTGTTAAATATGCAGGAGGGACTTGTCAGATTGACGGTAAAATTACTGTAGGAGGATTTGGTACTGGTTACGAATATAGCTTTACTACAGGAACAACTCCAGTTACATGGCAAGATAGTAATGTGTTTACTACAGCAACACCTGGGATTTATACTGCATTTATTAGAGTAAAAGATGTTGTTGGTTCTTGTGAATTTAAAGTCATAAACCTAGAAATAAAAAGTTTAGATTTTAAAGTTACAACGTCAATTACATCACCAAAGTGTGACGGATCCAAAGGAAGTGTTCAAGTAATTACAAATGATGTAGGGCAACAATACAAATATGAAATTTTTAATAGTTCGAATGTATCAGGTGGTTCTTTAGGGCCTACTGGTAATTTGGATTATACTTTTCTAAATTTAAGTTCGGGAACTTATAGTATAGTAACTTCTATAGAAACTCCTTCTTGTACTATTGTTGATACACAAACAAATATAGTTGTTGCTAACGCTCCTAGTGCATTAACAGCTACTGCTAGCATAACGACAGGTTTATCGACTTGTGCTACAGGTCAAATTACGGTTACTCCAGCTGGTGGAACAGGACCTTATAAATATTTTGTAAATATTAATGGTACTGGATTCGTAGAAAATCCTACAAAAGTTATTATTGTTGATAAATCTGGAAGTTATGATATTCGTGTAGATGATGTAAACGGTTGTTCTGCAAGTAGTACAATTGTAACTGTTCCAGTTGTCGATAAACCAATTTATACTATTAATAAAGTTGATGGAGATTGTAACGGTGCATTAGGAAAAATTGAAATACTTGTTTCCAATGCCAATGGTTATACAATGAGTTATAAACTTAATGGAGCATCTTCTCAAAGTAGTAATGTTTATAGTAATCTTCTTCCTGGGATTTATAGCCTAGTTGTAAGATATAAAAAATCAGGAGTCAATAGTGGTAACAATTGTTCAGATCCTGCTATTTCAATTACAATTGGTGCTTCTACTGCTTTAACTGCTTCTGCAGGGGTAGCAGAATTGTCTGGTTGTGGCCCTGTAGGTAAAGAACTTTATGGAAAGGTTAGAATTGTAAATCCTCAAGGAGGTACACCTTATGCAGCACCTAATCTTTACAGATATAGTTTTGATAATAAAGCTACTTGGGTCACTTCCAACGAGGCTTATATGAATTATGGTGGACCATATACAGTTTATATAAAAGATTTGGCTGGATGTATGTATGCTATGACTGGTATCACTATAGATAAGAAACCTGATGCTCCAACAATTACTATCGATAATCCAGTTTTTAATTGTGACGGATCGGCAACGAGTACCGTAACCGTTACTAATAGTGGAAGTGGAGATCCTAAGTTTAGTTATGATTATTATATGGATGGAGTTCTTAATACTAGTACTCCTTCTAATATTTTCAAGAATGTTACTCAAGGAGATCATACTGTAACGGTAAATTATAATGTATTAAGTGTTTCTACCTATAGTAACTTATTACAAGAAGATTTTGGAAAAGGAGGATTTACTACTACACCAGGTATTAACCCTGCATATTGTTTTGAGGATGAAGCAACCACTCATAATTTACCAGGATATACCTGTAATACTGATGAATGGATTAATGATGGAGAGTATGCTGTTGCCAGTGCAATTAGAACAACTTTTGGCTCTTGGTTAGTTGCTAATGATCATACATTGCCAGACGATCCATTAGGAAGATTTTTATGTGTAAATGTTGGGGGTACAGCTGGTATTGGAGGTATTTTGTATAGTAAACCGATCAAAGATGTTATTGCTAACCAACCCGTAATAATTTCATTATGGGCAGAGAATTTAATTAAAAGTACTAAGCCAACTTATGATGATCCAAAATTAACAATTCAATTAGTAAATAATTTGAATGGTGTTGGTGGTACAGAAACAATTGTAGCAACTACTCCTGTAGCTTCTCCATGGGTAGTTCCTAAAAGTGACAAATGGGAATATAAAGAATTATCCCTTGATCCAGGAGCGTATACTAATTTAAGTTTTGTAGTTAGATCCTATAATAATGAATTCAATGGAAATGATGTTTTGATTGATGACATTTGGGTACGTCAAATACCAAAATCTTGTAATTCAATAGTTAGTTTCCCTTTAATTGTTGATGGTAGTAAAGCATTCTCTGCTGGTATAACAGGATACAAAGATGTACAATGTAATGGGCAAAGTAATGGAGAAATTACATTATCTGCCAAAAATTTCGATTCAGCTAAAGGGTTTCAATATACATTAGATGGTACAACCTGGATAACGGTAAAACCAGTTCCAGCTTCAACAAATGGCAGTGTTACAATACAAAATTTAGCGAGTGGTATTTATAATAAAATAAAAGTCCGCTACGACAATTCTGTTGGTAGTTGTACTTTTTCATTTGCTCAGGAGATTAAAATGCCAGCAGTTGTTAGTGTTACAGCTTCAGCAACTGCTCCAACTTGTTCTACAGGAGCAACTATTACTGCCATAGGTGCAGGTGGTTCACTCTCTGGTTATTGGTATGAATTAAGAAATACTACTGGAGGTGCAGTAGTTCGAGTATTTCAAAATAGTGATCAATTTACAAATGTTAGTACTGGAAATTATACAGTATTTGCAAGGGATGCTAATTCATGTGTTAGTCCTGTTGGTGCTCCAGTAAATATTGTTGCTCCACCAGCACTAACAGCCACTTTGGATGCTACTTCAGATTTATGTTATGATACAGTAGATAAAGCTAAACTAGTAGTAAAAGTGACAGGAGGTACAAGTCCATTTACGTATAGTTTAGATGGACAATCAGGTAGTAATCCTTTTTCTGATGTTGCACCAGGGACTCACACCATTTTAGTTACTGACAGTAAAAATTGTACAGCAACTATTGATAACATTATTATAGCGCAAGAATTAACTTTAACAGCAAAGTTAGATCAAGATTTAACATGTTTAGTAAATGCTTCTATATCTACTACAATAGCAGGAGGAAATGGAGGTCCATACACATATACTGTATCTCGTAACGGATTAGCAGCCACTGCAGTAGCTTCTTTCCCTTATACAGCTACACTTGCTGGAAGTTATGTTTTTACTGTTACTGATAGTAAAGGATGTAAGGCTACAAGTAATCCTATTACTGTTTCAGCAAAAACAACACCTACATTAAGTACAAATAAAACAGATATCACTTGTAATAATAAAAATGATGGTACTATTACTGTTACCGCAAGTAATGGTTTTACTACCACATATACTTATGCAATTAAATTAAGTTCAGCAGTAACTTATACAACTCAAACTACTAATCAGTTTATTAATTTAGCTGCTGGAACTTATAATATTAAAGTTATTGATAGTAAAGGTTGCGAATCTGCGGTTAGCGACGTTATCATAGTAAATCCAAGTGTTGTTACTGGCGAAATTAAAGCTACAGAGTTAGGTTGTAGTGGAACAGGAACAATAAATGCTGTGGTTACGGTTTTTAATCCAGCAGGAGGAACAGGACCTTATGAATATAGTTTTAATGGAAACACTAATTTTACTGGAACTAGTACTTACTCTACAGGAACGTCAGGTACAGTAACTGCTTATATTAAAGATAAAAATGGTTGTCAATTTGGACCTTTATCTGTAGTGATTAGCCCAAAAGTACTTATTACTGGTATTGATGTATTTTTTGAAACAGGTTTAGAGTGTCCAGCATATGAAGCTCATGTTAAATTTCAAGCAATAGGTGGATTATCACCTATTCGTTACCAAATTATTTCTGGTCCTTTTGGCTTTAGCTCAGCAGTTGTTTCAGATGGTGAATTTAAAAACCTTAAGCCTGGTGACTACATCTTCAGAGCGACCGATAAAAATGGATGTAGTTTTGACCGAGATTATCATGTAAGTGATGTACCAGATATAGTAGCTGGTGGTTCTATAGTAACACCGATTAAATGTTTTGGTGATAAAGGAACAATTCAATTTACAGTGAATGGTGTAAAAGACAGAGGTTATGATTATGTGATTAAGAATGCAGCTAATACAGTTATTCAAAGTGCTAATAATGTTAGTGAGACTATTACTACTATTAATGTGCCTACAGCACAACCAGCAGGAGTTTACACCATAACAGCTACTGACAGAAAAACAACTTGCTCTGTGACTTATGTAATAACACTTACACAGCCTAGTGCTGCATTATCGGTTACAAGTGCTACTCCAACGAAAATAAATTGTAAAGATGATAATTCACTAATTACAATTGTAGGGGCAAATGGAACTCCTAATTATTTGTATGCTTATGCCAAAAGTCCGTCAACTGTTCCTACATCGGCATACAATTCTAGTACTGTTCAGACTGTAGATACTAATTCAGGAGTTGATTTAACTTGGGATGTGTATATAAAAGATGCTAATGATTGTATTGCAAAAAAAACTATTACTATCCTTTTTGAGAATGTACCAACGATTAATACACCAGCCTCTCAATGTTATACGGGGACTGCCATTTCAGTTACTATTACAGGATCAGGTACAGGAGCTTTAACGTATAGTACAAATGGGACTACTTACGTTAGTGGATCAACTTTTAGTTTAACACCTGGGAATTATACTTTATATTTAAAAGATGGTTTTGGCTGTGTGGCATCTACACCATATGTTGTTGCAAATCAATTAACATTAACAGCAACACCAGCAGTAGATGTTACCTGTACAGCAAATACGACTATTAATTTATCAGCAACAGGAGGAACAGGTGCTTATACGTATGCAGTTTCATTTAATAGTGGTAGTTATACAACCACAACAAGTCCTTATGTAACGGCTATAGCTGGTACTTATAAATTTAGAGTTACCGATGCAGCAACACCAACTTGTACTGCATTTTCAACAGATGTACCAGTAATTACAAAAGCTACAGCTTTAACATTAAGCACTACACAAGTAGATGTAAAATGTAAAGGCGATGCTACAGGAAGTATTTCAATTACACCAACTTCAGGTAAACCAGGATATACTTATAGCACAACCAAAACCACTGCACCTTTTACTAATTATACCACTAGTAATCCTACTGGATTAACAGTTGGAACTTATACAGTAGTAATTACAGATGCTTTGGGTTGTACAGGAACTAAATCGGTTACTATAGCCGAACCGACAATTGCATTATCAGCTACAGCTGTAGCGCCAGCTACAACGACATGTAGTACATCGACTACTGTAACGGTTACTGCAACAGGAGGAACAGGAACTTACACGTATAGTTTTAAAGGTGGTGCTTTTATAACTGATAATTTTTATGTTGTAAATGACAATGGAACTGATCAGGTTATTTCATATCAAGTTAAAGATGCAAATGGTTGTATCACACTTTCTCAAAATATTACGGTTAAGAAATTAAATCCTCCAACAGGAATTAATTTGTCAGTACCAGCAAAAATCACATGTCTTGCTACTACCACTAGTATCACTTTGACATCAGTTGCAGGAGTTGCACCATTAGTTTATAGTATTGTTTCTGGTCCTACAATAAATACAACTGGAGCATCAAGTGGAACATTTACAGGATTGTTACCTGGTGATTACACATTCCAAGTTACTGATGTTTATGGTTGTTCAAAACAGGCTACAAAAACAATTGACCCAGCAGCTACGATAGCAGTTTCAGGAGTAAAAACGGATGAAAAATGTTTTGGAGCATTAGATGGCACAGCAACTTTTACAGTAACAGGAGCAAGTAGTTCAGGGAATTTCACCTATACTTTAAGTCCTAATACTGGAACAATTACAAAAACTGGAGATGTAGTAAAAGTTACTGGATTAGGAGCTAATACGTATTCTTTAGTAGTTAAAGATGTTACAACAGGTTGTACTTCTAATACTGCTTCAGTAATAGTTAGTGCAGCAACAGCAATTAATTATACAGTTAATGCTACGAAAATCAATTGTAAGACAACAGTATCTACTTTGACCTTTACAGGTGTAAGCGGAGGATCTCCAAGTTATACGTATGCATATGCTGCAAGTCCTTCAACAGTTCCGAGTACCGCTTATGATACAACAACAACAGTTGATACAGCAGTTTTAACTAGTAGTATTGATGTTTATGTAAAAGATACTAATGACTGTTTTGTAAAGAAAACTATTACTATCCTTTCGGAGAATGTACCAACGATTAATACACCAGCCTCTCAATGTTATACGGGGACTGCCATTTCAGTTACTATTACAGGATCAGGTACAGGAGCTTTAACGTATAGTACAAATGGGACTACTTACGTTAGTGGATCAACTTTTAGTTTAACACCTGGGAATTATACTTTATATTTAAAAGATGGTTTTGGCTGTGTGGCATCTACACCATATGTTGTTGCAAATCAATTAACATTAACAGCAACACCAGCAGTAGATGTTACCTGTACAGCAAATACGACTATTAATTTATCAGCAACAGGAGGAACAGGTGCTTATACGTATGCAGTTTCATTTAATAGTGGTAGTTATACAACCACAACAAGTCCTTATGTAACGGCTATAGCTGGTACTTATAAATTTAGAGTTACCGATGCAGCAACACCAACTTGTACTGCATTTTCAACAGATGTACCAGTAATTACAAAAGCTACAGCTTTAACATTAAGCACTACACAAGTAGATGTAAAATGTAAAGGCGATGCTACAGGAAGTATTTCAATTACACCAACTTCAGGTAAACCAGGATATACTTATAGCACAACCAAAACCACTGCACCTTTTACTAATTATACCACTAGTAATCCTACTGGATTAACAGTTGGAACTTATACAGTAGTAATTACAGATGCTTTGGGTTGTACAGGAACTAAATCGGTTACTATAGCCGAACCGACAATTGCATTATCAGCTACAGCTGTAGCGCCAGCTACAACGACATGTAGTACATCGACTACTGTAACGGTTACTGCAACAGGAGGAACAGGAACTTACACGTA
The DNA here is from genome assembly GCF_002813295.1 of Flavobacterium sp. 5. NCBI lineage: Bacteria > Pseudomonadati > Bacteroidota > Flavobacteriia > Flavobacteriales > Flavobacteriaceae > Flavobacterium > Flavobacterium sp. 5. The sequence continues at coordinate 2,157,136 of NZ_PHUE01000001.1, read as the reverse complement.
TAGTTTTAAAGGTGGTGCTTTTATAACTGATAATTTTTATGTTGTAAATGACAATGGAACTGATCAGGTTATTTCATATCAAGTTAAAGATGCAAATGGTTGTATCACACTTTCTCAAAATATTACGGTTAAGAAATTAAATCCTCCAACAGGAATTAATTTGTCAGTACCAGCAAAAATCACATGTCTTGCTACTACCACTAGTATCACTTTGACATCAGTTGCAGGAGTTGCACCATTAGTTTATAGTATTGTTTCTGGTCCTACAATAAATACAACTGGAGCATCAAGTGGAACATTTACAGGATTGTTACCTGGTGATTACACATTCCAAGTTACTGATGTTTATGGTTGTTCAAAACAGGCTACAAAAACAATTGACCCAGCAGCTACGATAGCAGTTTCAGGAGTAAAAACGGATGAAAAATGTTTTGGAGCATTAGATGGCACAGCAACTTTTACAGTAACAGGAGCAAGTAGTTCAGGGAATTTCACCTATACTTTAAGTCCTAATACTGGAACAATTACAAAAACTGGAGATGTAGTAAAAGTTACTGGATTAGGAGCTAATACGTATTCTTTAGTAGTTAAAGATGTTACAACAGGTTGTACTTCTAATACTGCTTCAGTAATAGTTAGTGCAGCAACAGCAATTAATTATACAGTTAATGCTACGAAAATCAATTGTAAGACAACAGTATCTACTTTGACCTTTACAGGTGTAAGCGGAGGATCTCCAAGTTATACGTATGCATATGCTGCAAGTCCTTCAACAGTTCCGAGTACCGCTTATGATACAACAACAACAGTTGATACAGCAGTTTTAACTAGTAGTATTGATGTTTATGTAAAAGATACTAATGACTGTTTTGTAAAGAAAACTATTACTATCCTTTCGGAGAATGTACCAACGATTAATACACCAGCCTCTCAATGTTATACGGGGACTGCCATTTCAGTTACTATTACAGGATCAGGTACAGGAGCTTTAACGTATAGTACAAATGGGACTACTTACGTTAGTGGATCAACTTTTAGTTTAACACCTGGGAATTATACTTTATATTTAAAAGATGGTTTTGGCTGTGTGGCATCTACACCATATGTTGTTGCAAATCAATTAACATTAACAGCAACACCAGCAGTAGATGTTACCTGTACAGCAAATACGACTATTAATTTATCAGCAACAGGAGGAACAGGTGCTTATACGTATGCAGTTTCATTTAATAGTGGTAGTTATACAACCACAACAAGTCCTTATGTAACGGCTATAGCTGGTACTTATAAATTTAGAGTTACCGATGCAGCAACACCAACTTGTACTGCATTTTCAACAGATGTACCAGTAATTACAAAAGCTACAGCTTTAACATTAAGCACTACACAAGTAGATGTAAAATGTAAAGGCGATGCTACAGGAAGTATTTCAATTACACCAACTTCAGGTAAACCAGGATATACTTATAGCACAACCAAAACCACTGCACCTTTTACTAATTATACCACTAGTAATCCTACTGGATTAACAGTTGGAACTTATACAGTAGTAATTACAGATGCTTTGGGTTGTACAGGAACTAAATCGGTTACTATAGCCGAACCGACAATTGCATTATCAGCTACAGCTGTAGCGCCAGCTACAACGACATGTAGTACATCGACTACTGTAACGGTTACTGCAACAGGAGGAACAGGAACTTACACGTATAGTTTTAAAGGTGGTGCTTTTATAACTGATAATTTTTATGTTGTAAATGACAATGGAACTGATCAGGTTATTTCATATCAAGTTAAAGATGCAAATGGTTGTATCACACTTTCTCAAAATATTACGGTTAAGAAATTAAATCCTCCAACAGGAATTAATTTGTCAGTACCAGCAAAAATCACATGTCTTGCTACTACCACTAGTATCACTTTGACATCAGTTGCAGGAGTTGCACCATTAGTTTATAGTATTGTTTCTGGTCCTACAATAAATACAACTGGAGCATCAAGTGGAACATTTACAGGATTGTTACCTGGTGATTACACATTCCAAGTTACTGATGTTTATGGTTGTTCAAAACAGGCTACAAAAACAATTGACCCAGCAGCTACGATAGCAGTTTCAGGAGTAAAAACGGATGAAAAATGTTTTGGAGCATTAGATGGCACAGCAACTTTTACAGTAACAGGAGCAAGTAGTTCAGGGAATTTCACCTATACTTTAAGTCCTAATACTGGAACAATTACAAAAACTGGAGATGTAGTAAAAGTTACTGGATTAGGAGCTAATACGTATTCTTTAGTAGTTAAAGATGTTACAACAGGTTGTACTTCTAATACTGCTTCAGTAATAGTTAGTGCAGCAACAGCAATTAATTATACAGTTAATGCTACGAAAATCAATTGTAAGACAACAGTATCTACTTTGACCTTTACAGGTGTAAGCGGAGGATCTCCAAGTTATACGTATGCATATGCTGCAAGTCCTTCAACAGTTCCGAGTACCGCTTATGATACAACAACAACAGTTGATACAGCAGTTTTAACTAGTAGTATTGATGTTTATGTAAAAGATACTAATGACTGTTTTGTAAAGAAAACTATTACTATCCTTTCGGAGAATGTACCAACGATTAATACACCAGCCTCTCAATGTTATACGGGGACTGCCATTTCAGTTACTATTACAGGATCAGGTACAGGAGCTTTAACGTATAGTACAAATGGGACTACTTACGTTAGTGGATCAACTTTTAGTTTAACACCTGGGAATTATACTTTATATTTAAAAGATGGTTTTGGCTGTGTGGCATCTACACCATATGTTGTTGCAAATCAATTAACATTAACAGCAACACCAGCAGTAGATGTTACCTGTACAGCAAATACGACTATTAATTTATCAGCAACAGGAGGAACAGGTGCTTATACGTATGCAGTTTCATTTAATAGTGGTAGTTATACAACCACAACAAGTCCTTATGTAACGGCTATAGCTGGTACTTATAAATTTAGAGTTACCGATGCAGCAACACCAACTTGTACTGCATTTTCAACAGATGTACCAGTAATTACAAAAGCTACAGCTTTAACATTAAGCACTACACAAGTAGATGTAAAATGTAAAGGCGATGCTACAGGAAGTATTTCAATTACACCAACTTCAGGTAAACCAGGATATACTTATAGCACAACCAAAACCACTGCACCTTTTACTAATTATACCACTAGTAATCCTACTGGATTAACAGTTGGAACTTATACAGTAGTAATTACAGATGCTTTGGGTTGTACAGGAACTAAATCGGTTACTATAGCCGAACCGACAATTGCATTATCAGCTACAGCTGTAGCGCCAGCTACAACGACATGTAGTACATCGACTACTGTAACGGTTACTGCAACAGGAGGAACAGGAACTTACACGTATAGTTTTAAAGGTGGTGCTTTTATAACTGATAATTTTTATGTTGTAAATGACAATGGAACAAATCAGGTTATTTCATATCAAGTAAAAGATGCAAATGGTTGTACAACGGTTTCTAATACGGTTACTGTTAATAAATTAAATCCTCCAACGGATTTGACTTTTACTCCATCAGGGCCTATAACATGTGCAACAACTTCCATTACTGTTACTTTAGGGCATACAGGAGGAGCTGGAACTTTACAATATGAAACAATCGCTCCATCACCAATAATAAGAGGTAAACAAACGTCAAATTCATTTGCAACATTAACTGCAGGAACTTATTTCTTTAAAGTTACTGATGCTAATGGTTGTTCTTATACAGAATCATATCCTATTAATGACGTTACTCCAATTGCTATTTCGCCAGCTAAATTGACAGATGTTGCTTGTTTTGGAAATAATACTGGATCTGGGACCTACACTGTATCAGGAAATGCAATAGTTGGGAATTATACTTTTGTATTAACTGTTGGAACATTAGGAGCTGGAACATTAACAAAATCTAATAATATTTTGACGTTGTCAAATGTAGCTACTGGAACTTATACAGTTGAAGTTACCGATACAGCTACACAATGTAAGGCAAATGCAACAATAATAATTAATCAACCAGCTGCGGGATTAACAGCAACATTTACGAAAGTAAATGCTAATTGTTTTGTTGCAACTTCAAAAGTTACGGTTACTCCATCAGGAGGAACATCTCCTTATACGTACGCTTATAAGCTTGACGGAGTAGCACCAGTTGCGGCAGATTATTTAAATACTACTAATGTTGGAGACTTAAACCCAACGACTAGTCCAAATTGGGATGTATGGGTAAAAGATAATCAAGGGTGTACTTTTAAATTAGATGTTACTGTTGCTAAGGATTTGGTTCCAACGGTAACTGCTGCTGTAATGAATCAATGTTCAGCTTCAGGAAGTACATTTACAATTAAAGCAACAGGTGCTTCGGGAGTTGCACCATATACATACACTATTAATACTGGTGTTGCGCCAAGTCCGGCTGATACTTTTACTGTTGCTGCAGGTACTTACACAATTACTGTAAAAGATGCTAATGGTTGTACGAATACTACTTCCGTTACTGTTAATGATGCATTAACGGCAAATGCTATTTTAGTTAAAGAATTAACTTGTTCAGCTCCAACGGATGCTAAAATTGATATTACTATTACTGGAGGGAAAGCTAATTTTAGTTTTAAAACTAAATATAACGGCGGAACTTATGGGTTAGCAACTGCAGTTGTTGGTAACACATTTAGCTATAACCCAACAGTTGCAGGAACGTACCAGTTCGAAATTACAGATGCGAATGCTTGTACTAAAGAAACTAACATTATCACTGTTAATCCTATAGTTAATCCAGTAATTACTGCTGTTGTTCAAACACAATTTATTAAATGTAATGGAGATAATGCAGGGATAATTAGAGTTGATATAGATGCAACAAAAGGTGTGGGACCATTTACATATAGTAAAGATGGTATTACATATCAATCTTCTAATATATTTACAGGTCTTATAGCTGGTTCTTATACTATTACTGTAAAAGATAGCAAAGGCTGTATTAATACTGTACCTGCCGGAATTACCATTAATCAGCCAAACACTATTACTTTTGATTTAACTAAAGTTGATATTACATGTAATGCGGCTACTGGGTCAAGTTTGGGTTCTATTACTGTGTCAAATGTTTTAGGAGGTACGGCTTCAGCTGCAACACCATTTAGATATTTTATAACTAATAATTTTGGTGATGTAATTGTTGGTAATCCTTATACGGCAATTAGTACAGGTCGTGAAAATCATACTTTTTCGATTATTAATTATGGAATTTATACAATTAATGCTATTGATGCTAATGGTTGTAGTTTTTCAAAACAAATTACGATTGCTTCACCACCTACTGATTTAACTATTGACGTTACTACTTTAACATCTAATTGTACAACAGGTGGTACAGCTAATGTTAAAGTAATATCAGCAGTAGGTAGTGGTAATTATGAATTTGGTATTTTAGAATTTAATACTTCTCCTTATACAACTACTTGGATTGCACCAGATGTAGTTGGTGGAAGTACAGCGACTTTCACTAATCTTGTTCCTGGAGTGACTTATACATTTGTTGTACATGATAAAACAACTCAATGTTATTATGTAAAAGCTGCCAATCAGCCAATTCTGCCAGCGTCTACTTTGACTTCTGTAGTTACTCCTCATAATGTTACTTGTAAAGGTGCTCATGATGGAAGTGTTACTTTTACTCTTAGTGGGTTAGATGCTACGACAACTAGTGTAGATTATCAAATATTTAATTCTTTTTCTAACGTTGCGGTTGGTGCTGTTGCGAATTTATCTGTGACAGGTTTACCACCTTATACTGTTACACTTCCAAGTCCAGGAAGTTTATTTCCAGGACAGTATTATATTAAATTTATTGAAAATGGAACAGGATCATTTAATGGATGTAAATCTGCTTCAGCTATTTTTGAAATAAAAGAATCGTCTGTTGCTCTATCTATTTCAGCTTCTGTTGTTAAAAATGAAAACTGTAATAATTTAGGAATTATAACTGCATTAGCCAAAGACGGTACAGCTGCTTATTTGTATATGATTACAAATTCTGCAACTGCACCACTTGCAACTAATCCAGCTTGGAATAGCACAAGTACATTCACTAAAGCAGCAGGAACTTATTATGTGCATGTAAAAGATGCTAATGGATGTATTCAACCAAGTGCAGTAGTTAATTTAACAAAAGACCCTAGTCCAGTTATTGCTTTAAGTGTTGTTAACAAATGTGTTGCTGAAGGAACTTTCAGCATCAATGTTACTCAAACAACTGCAGGAACTGGTGCTTATACAATTAGTGTTGACAACAGTACTTTTACAAGTATAGCAGGTTTATCATATATTGTTACAGGATTAAATTCTGGTCCTCATACTATTATTATTAAAGATGTTAATGGTTGTACAGATACGAAGTCAATTACTATTGATAAACCATTAGTAGCTACACCAGCAATTACTACATTGCCAACTTGTGCCAATAATGATGGTATAATTACTATGTCGGGTACAGGAGGTGCAGGTCCTTATAGTTATACTATTAGTCCAGTTGCAGGAACTATTGCAGGAAACGTTATTTCTGGATTGCCAGCAGGAACGTATACTGTTACAATGAAAGATTCTGCTACACCAACGAATTGTACAACTACAGCATCGGTGACTCTAAGTGCTCCAACACCAGTAACTTTTACAACAGTAACAGCACCGGTAGCTTGTAATGGTGATTCGAATGGTATTATTACAGTTACCTTAAGTGCAGGTAATGATAATCCTAATTATACTTACGAAATTATAGCTGGACCTACAACACGTTTGGCTCAATCTTCAAATGTGTTTACTGGATTACCTACAGGAAGTTATACGGTGAAAGTGAACTCTGGTAGAGGTTGTTCAACTTCAAAACCTAATGTAGTTGTTGGTACTCCAACACCATTAGCTGCAACTTCAGTTATAACGACTCCATTAACTTGTGGTGCAGGAAATGTTGCTCAACAAGCTACAGTTACAGTTACAGCTACTCCTGGAACTGGTACAAGCCCTTATCAATATAGTTTTGATAATGGATTAAATTATTCTACTACTAATACGTATAAATCTTATGTAGGAATAACATTTGATGTGAAAGTAAAAGATGCTAATGGATGTATTTTTACTTTAACTAACGGTGTTAATATTCCAGTATTAAAGGCGCCTACTCAGATGGATATTGTAGGTACTCCAATTTGGTGTTCACCAGCTGCTAAAACTACCAGTACAGTAACTATTAGTAATGTTATAAATGGAATAGCTCCGTTTACATTCCAAAATATTACTTCGGGTACTTCTAGTCCAACAGGATCTTTTGCAGGATTATTAGCTGGCGATTACATATTCCAAGTAACCGATTCTAATGGATGTACTTACGAAGAATTATACACTGTTAAAGCAGTAGTTCCAATTGCTATAGAGGGAGCATTGGTAAGTGACATTTCATGTAATGTTGCCAATGGATTAAATACTACTGGATCTGCTAAATATACAGTAACCGGATTTAGTTCAACAGGTAATTACACAGTGTTGACTTCACCATTAGTTCCAGCAGCCCAAATTAGTAAAGTTGGCGATGTTATTACTTTAACAGGACTTTCAGCAGGAACTTATACAGTTACAGTTACCGATAATACTACAGGTTGTACTAAAAGCGATGCTGTTACGTTAACAGAACCGGTTGCTATTGCTTTGACAACTAGTGCTAGTAAAGTATACTGTTCTAAGGATATTTCAAAAATCACAGTAAGTGGTGTAACAGGAGGAACAGGTGTTTATACTTATGCAGTTGTAAAAGCAGGAGCACTTGCTCCAATAGCTTCAGCATATAGTAGTGATCCGGTACTTTCAGTAGATACAAATCTTACTGATTTATCATGGGATGTTTATGTTAAAGATGCTAATGGATGTGTTTCTGTAAAAGTTACTACACCAGTAGTATACAATATACCACCAACGATCTTGCCTCCAGCTTCACAGTGTTTTGTTGGAGCAGCTTTAACTGTTAACTTAAATGGTTTAACTACTGTTTACGGTGGGGTTAAAACATATACGGTAAATGGTTTAGCTATTGCTACATCTATAGCTACGTTTAATGCAGCAGGTACTTATACATTAGGTATTAAAGATGATAATGGATGTGAGGCTTTTGTTCCTTATGTTATAGAAAAGCAATTATTAGCATCCGCTACTTTAACAAAAGACTTGTATTGTACAGCTCCAGTTAATGCAACAATTGATGTTGTTATAAAAGATGGAAAAGCACCATATTCATATCAAATGTATTTGAATGGATCGGCTACAGGATCAGTAACAGCAGTTGTAGGAACAGGCTTTACTGCTTCGGTTGGAACAGCAGGTACGTACCATTTTATCATAACAGATAGTAACGGAGCAGCTTGTTCAGTAACAACCAATACAGTTGTTGTAAACACACCAGCAACACCAACTTTTACAAAAACACAAACTAATGTGAGTTGTACAGGAGGTGCTAACGGAAGTATTACGATAATTCCAGCAACAGGAGTTGCGCCATATAGTTTTGCATTGACAGGTCCGGTAGTAAATCATACAGGAGATGCTACAGGAATTTACACAGGATTAATAGCAGGTTCCTATACCATGGTAATAACCGATTCTAAAGGCTGTACTTCGGTAGCAGCTCCAGCGATTGTTATCACAGAGCCAGTTGTATTAACAGCAACGGCTTCATTCCCTGCTAATAGTACTTGTAGTGTTGCTACAGTTATAACTGTAGTTGGTCATAATGGTACGCAAACAGGCAGTGGTACTGGATACTATTATAGTTTTGATAATGGCGTAACATATGATACGTCTAATAAGTTTACCGTTAATGATAATGGTTCAATTCAAACTATTATGTACTCTGTAAAAGATGCTAATGGATGTACAACAGTGCCACAACCTATAGTTGTTAATCCGTTGAACAAACCAACAGATTTGGCATTTGTACTTACAGTAGCACCAACTTGTCCAGCACCAACAGCAACAGTAACTCTTACAGCTACTAATGGAGTTGGTACGTTACAATTTGAAACTATTGCACCTTCTCCAATGATTATTGGCAAGCAAGGAAATGTTTTTGCAAACTTGATTCCTGGTGACTATACTTTCCAGGTAACCGATGCTAATGGATGTACTTACGAAGAATTATACACTGTTAAAGCAGTAGTTCCAATTGCTATAGAAGGCGCATTGGTAAGTGATATTTCATGTAATGCTTCTAATGGATTAAATACTACTGGATCTGCTAAATATACAGTAACTGGATTTAGTTCAACAGGTAATTACACAGTGTTGACTTCACCATTAGTTCCAGCAGCCCAAATTAGTAAAGTTGGCGATGTTATTACTTTAACAGGACTTTCAGCAGGAACTTATACAGTTACAGTTACCGATAATACTACAGGTTGTGCTAAAAGCGATGCTGTTACGTTAACAGAACCAGTTGCTATTGCTTTCACAACTAGTGCTAGTAAAGTATATTGTTCTAAGGATATTTCAAAAATCACAGTAAGTGGTGTAACAGGAGGAACAGGTGTTTATACTTATGCAGTTGTAAAAGCAGGAGCACTTGCTCCAATAGCTTCAGCATATAGTAGTGATCCGGTACTTTCAGTAGATACAAATCTTACTGATTTATCATGGGATGTTTATGTTAAAGATGCTAATGGATGTGTTTCTGTAAAAGTTACTACACCAGTAGTATACAATATACCACCAACGATTTTGCCTCCGGCTTCACAGTGTTTTGTTGGCGCAGCTTTAACTGTTAACTTAAATGGTTTAACTACTGTTTACGGTGGGGTTAAAACTTATACGGTAAATGGTTTAGCTATTGCTACATCTATAGCTACGTTTAATGCAGCAGGTACTTATACATTAGGTATTAAAGATGATAATGGATGTGAGGCTTTTGTTCCTTATGTTATAGAAAAGCAATTATTAGCATCCGCTACTTTAACAAAAGACTTGTATTGTACAGCTCCAGTTAATGCAACAATTGATGTTGTTATAAAAGATGGAAAAGCACCATATTCATATCAAATGTATTTGAATGGATCGGCTACAGGATCAGTAACAGCAGTTGTAGGAACAGGCTTTACTGCTTCGGTTGGAACAGCAGGTACGTACCATTTTGTAATAACAGATAGTAACGGAGCTGCTTGTTCAGTAACAACCAATACAGTTGTTGTAAACACACCAGCAACACCAACTTTTACAAAAACACAAACTAATGTGAGTTGTACAGGAGGTGCTAACGGAAGTATTACGATAATTCCAGCAACAGGAGTTGCGCCATATAGTTTTGCATTGACAGGTCCGGTAGTAAATCATACAGGAGATGCTACAGGAATTTACACAGGATTAATAGCAGGTTCCTATACCATGGTAATAACCGATTCTAAAGGCTGTACTTCGGTAGCAGCTCCAGCGATTGTTATCACAGAGCCAGTTGTATTAACAGCAACGGCTTCATTCCCTGCTAATAGTACTTGTAGTGTTGCTACAGTTATAACTGTAGTTGGTCATAATGGTACGCAAACAGGCAGTGGTACTGGATACTATTATAGTTTTGATAATGGCGTAACATATGATACGTCTAATAAGTTTACCGTTAATGATAATGGTTCAATTCAAACTATTATGTACTCTGTAAAAGATGCTAATGGATGTACAACAGTGCCACAACCTATAGTTGTTAATCCGTTGAACAAACCAACAGATTTGGCATTTGTACTTACAGTAGCACCAACTTGTCCAGCACCAACAGCAACAGTAACTCTTACAGCTACTAATGGAGTTGGTACGTTACAATTTGAAACTATTGCACCTTCTCCAATGATTATTGGCAAGCAAGGAAATGTTTTTGCAAACTTGATTCCTGGTGACTATACTTTCCAGGTAACCGATGCTAATGGATGTACTTACGAAGAATTATACACTGTTAAAGCAGTAGTTCCAATTGCTATAGAAGGCGCATTGGTAAGTGATATTTCATGTAATGCTTCTAATGGATTAAATACTACTGGATCTGCTAAATATACAGTAACCGGATTTAGTTCAACAGGTAATTACACAGTGTTGACTTCACCATTAGTTCCAGCAGCCCAAATTAGTAAAGTTGGCGATGTTATTACTTTAACAGGACTTTCAGCAGGAACTTATACAGTTACAGTTACCGATAATACTACAGGTTGTGCTAAAAGCGATGCTGTTACGTTAACAGAACCAGTTGCTATTGCTTTCACAACTAGTGCTAGTAAAGTATATTGTTCTAAGGATATTTCAAAAATCACAGTAAGTGGTGTAACAGGAGGAACAGGTGTTTATACTTATGCAGTTGTAAAAGCAGGAGCACTTGCTCCAATAGCTTCAGCATATAGTAGTGATCCGGTACTTTCAGTAGATACAAATCTTACTGATTTATCATGGGATGTTTATGTTAAAGATGCTAATGGATGTGTTTCTGTAAAAGTTACTACACCAGTAGTATACAATATACCACCAACGATTTTGCCTCCGGCTTCACAGTGTTTTGTTGGCGCAGCTTTAACTGTTAACTTAAATGGTTTAACTACTGTTTACGGTGGGGTTAAAACTTATACGGTAAATGGTTTAGCTATTGCTACATCTATAGCTACGTTTAATGCAGCAGGTACTTATACATTAGGTATTAAAGATGATAATGGATGTGAGGCTTTTGTTCCTTATGTTATAGAAAAGCAATTATTAGCATCCGCTACTTTAACAAAAGACTTGTATTGTACAGCTCCAGTTAATGCAACAATTGATGTTGTTATAAAAGATGGAAAAGCACCATATTCATATCAAATGTATTTGAATGGATCGGCTACAGGATCAGTAACAGCAGTTGTAGGAACAGGCTTTACTGCTTCGGTTGGAACAGCAGGTACGTACCATTTTGTAATAACAGATAGTAACGGAGCTGCTTGTTCAGTAACAACCAATACAGTTGTTGTAAACACACCAGCAACACCAACTTTTACAAAAACACAAACTAATGTGAGTTGTACAGGAGGTGCTAACGGAAGTATTACGATAATTCCAGCAACAGGAGTTGCGCCATATAGTTTTGCATTGACAGGTCCGGTAGTAAATCATACAGGAGATGCTACAGGAATTTACACAGGATTAATAGCAGGTTCCTATACCATGGTAATAACCGATTCTAAAGGCTGTACTTCGGTAGCAGCTCCAGCGATTGTTATCACAGAGCCAGTTGTATTAACAGCAACGGCTTCATTCCCTGCTAATAGTACTTGTAGTGTTGCTACAGTTATAACTGTAGTTGGTCATAATGGTACGCAAACAGGCAGTGGTACTGGATACTATTATAGTTTTGATAATGGCGTAACATATGATACGTCTAATAAGTTTACCGTTAATGATAATGGTTCAATTCAAACTATTATGTACTCTGTAAAAGATGCTAATGGATGTACAACAGTGCCACAACCTATAGTTGTTAATCCGTTGAACAAACCAACAGATTTGGCATTTGTACTTACAGTAGCACCAACTTGTCCAGCACCAACAGCAACAGTAACTCTTACAGCTACTAATGGAGTTGGTACGTTACAATTTGAAACTATTGCACCTTCTCCAATGATTATTGGCAAGCAAGGAAATGTTTTTGCAAACTTGATTCCTGGTGACTATACTTTCCAGGTAACCGATGCTAATGGATGTACTTACGAAGAATTATACACTGTTAAAGCAGTAGTTCCAATTGCTATAGAAGGCGCATTGGTAAGTGATATTTCATGTAATGCTTCTAATGGATTAAATACTACTGGATCTGCTAAATATACAGTAACCGGATTTAGTTCAACAGGTAATTACACAGTGTTGACTTCACCATTAGTTCCAGCAGCCCAAATTAGTAAAGTTGGCGATGTTATTACTTTAACAGGACTTTCAGCAGGAACTTATACAGTTACAGTTACCGATAATACTACAGGTTGTGCTAAAAGCGATGCTGTTACGTTAACAGAACCAGTTGCTATTGCTTTCACAACTAGTGCTAGTAAAGTATATTGTTCTAAGGATATTTCAAAAATCACAGTAAGTGGTGTAACAGGAGGAACAGGTGTTTATACTTATGCAGTTGTAAAAGCAGGAGCACTTGCTCCAATAGCTTCAGCATATAGTAGTGATCCGGTACTTTCAGTAGATACAAATCTTACTGATTTATCATGGGATGTTTATGTTAAAGATGCTAATGGATGTGTTTCTGTAAAAGTTACTACACCAGTAGTATACAATATACCACCAACGATTTTGCCTCCGGCTTCACAGTGTTTTGTTGGCGCAGCTTTAACTGTTAACTTAAATGGTTTAACTACTGTTTACGGTGGGGTTAAAACTTATACGGTAAATGGTTTAGCTATTGCTACATCTATAGCTACGTTTAATGCAGCAGGTACTTATACATTAGGTATTAAAGATGATAATGGATGTGAGGCTTTTGTTCCTTATGTTATAGAAAAGCAATTATTAGCATCCGCTACTTTAACAAAAGACTTGTATTGTACAGCTCCAGTTAATGCAACAATTGATGTTGTTATAAAAGATGGAAAAGCACCATATTCATATCAAATGTATTTGAATGGATCGGCTACAGGATCAGTAACAGCAGTTGTAGGAACAGGCTTTACTGCTTCGGTTGGAACAGCAGGTACGTACCATTTTGTAATAACAGATAGTAACGGAGCTGCTTGTTCAGTAACAACCAATACAGTTGTTGTAAACACACCAGCAACACCAACTTTTACAAAAACACAAACTAATGTGAGTTGTACAGGAGGTGCTAACGGAAGTATTACGATAATTCCAGCAACAGGAGTTGCGCCATATAGTTTTGCATTGACAGGTCCGGTAGTAAATCATACAGGAGATGCTACAGGAATTTACACAGGATTAATAGCAGGTTCCTATACCATGGTAATAACCGATTCTAAAGGCTGTACTTCGGTAGCAGCTCCAGCGATTGTTATTACTGCTCCAGCTGTATTAACAGCAACGGCTGTCGTAACACCATTAGGTTGTTCTAGTACTAATATGCCTAAAGATGCTGTAGTTACTATTACTGCTCTTGATGGAACATCTCCATACAGTTACAGTTTTGATGGCGGAGTAACTTTCCAATTATCTCCTTCTTTTGCAGTAAATTCAGCACAAACCATTAATTATGTGGTTCTTGATGCTAATAATTGTAGCATTAATGGTTCTGCTACTGTTTTAGGTTATACACCGCCAACAGATATGGACATTTCTGCGAGTGCAATTTATTGTATTACACCGGGAACGGTTGCTACAGTTACTGTAAATTCAGTAGTAGGTGGCGTAGCTCCTTATACTTATGAAATTATTTCACCAGCAGCTTCTGTAACTTTACCAAGTCTTGGAAATAGTTTTACAAACTTAGCTCCTAATACTTATGTGATTAAAGTAACAGACAAGAATGGATGTAATACAACTAAGATTTTTGAATTAAAAGAAGCATCTAAAATTGCTGTTACAGCTCAATTAATTAGTGATGTTCTTTGTAAAAACGACGATACAGGTGCAGTAGATTTAACTGTTTCTAATTATATTACGGCTGGGAATTATACATATAATATAACACCAGCAACTGGTACATTTACACAAAATGGAGACGTTATCAGTTATACTGGTCTTAGTGTGGGTAATTATACTTTCACTGTAATTGATGGAGTTTCAGGTTGTACTGCAAGTGTTGCTAATTTTATTGTAAGCGAACCAGCAATGGCACTGTCCTCAACGTCTGTAGCTACAAATATTAATTGTAACAAAGATACTGCTACAATTACTGTAACTGCGATTGGAGGTACAGGTACTTATAAATATGCAGTAGCAAGAGCGTCAGATGCTCCTCCAGCAATATCTAGTTTTGTTGCCAGCAAAGAATTAGTTGTAGATACTAATGGTGGAGTAGATATGAATTGGGTTGTGTATGTAATAGACGCCAATGGTTGTCCAACAAATAATCCTCAAGCGATTCTTGTAGATGTTAATCCAACTATTGCAAGTGCAGTTCCGACTCAATGTCCGAGTGCGACAGGAACATATACGATTACAGTTACAGCATCTGGATTTAGTTCAGCATTAGAGTATAGTGTAGATGGAGTTAGTTTCCAAACAAGTAATATCATTACAGTAAATGCTTCTGGAATGTATAATGTTACTGTAAAAGATGCTAATGGATGTATTTCAACTCCAACGGCAGTAACTATTTTAAAACCGATTGCTTTAGAAACAGATATCACAGCGTTACCAAGCTGTACAGTTAATAATGGAATCATTACTGCAACTGCAACGGGTGGTTCTGGAAATTATAGCTACAAATTGGGAGCAGTTACATTGACTACTACTCCGGCTGTTTTCAATGGCTTAGCTTCAGGAAATCAAACTATTGTGGTTACTGATCTTACAACAAATTGTACAGATACGGTAGTGCTTAATTTAACACCTGCTACATCTGTTACTGGTTTTGCTTTGAGCATGACTCCAGTTACTTGTAATGCTGGTAATAATGGTACGATTACAGCAACTATGACTACACCAGCGGTTGGTACAAATGACAATCCAGTTTATATGTACAGTTTGAATGGAGGTATTCCTCAAGCATCTAATGTATTTACAGGATTAGCCGCAGCTAACGGTTATAGCGTAACAGTAACTTCTGGTAGAGGTTGTACAGCGACAGCTACTATTGACGTAACTCAACCGCTTCCAATAGTTGTATCAGCTCCTATCGTTACTGAGTTTGGTTGTATTACAGGTAACGGAACTAATTATGCAGCAATTACTGTAAATGTTCCAACAGGTGGTTCTAACGTGTTCCCTACTTATGAGTTTATAATGATTAAAAATGGTAGTCCAATTATTGTTCAAAAAGGGAACAACCCAGTTTATACAGAAACCGATTTATTAGGAGGTAATTATATTATCAATGTATACGACAGTAAAGGATGTGTAGGAACAAATACAGCAATAATTAAACCATTTATTGGAATTGATTTTGCTACTCCTTCGGCAGTAACTGTAACTAATCCTATTACTTGTCTTAATAACGAAGATATAATGGTTAATGTTTCAAACATTGGTGGTGTACCTGCGTCGTTAAATTATACTATTGTAGCGACTGCGTCAAATGTGTTACCTTATCCTTCGCAAACGAATAATACAGGTCAGTTCACAAATTTAACAGTTGGAAGCTATACAATTACTGTTACCAATCCAGTAACAGGATGTAGCATTAAGACTGTTCATTATGTAAACGAACCAAATACATTTGTTATAGTTCCTAGTAATCTTAAAAATGTGGTTTGTTATGGAACCTCTACAGGAAGTGTTGATTTAACTTTTGTTGATAATCAATTGATTCCTGTTGACAATGCAGGTCCATTTAGGTATACTATTGCTGGTCCAGCAGGTACAAGCCCTTTCATAACAACTACGGGAGCTAAAATTAATATTCCAAATTTACCAGCGGGAGTTTATACTATTAAGGCAACATTGATTGCTACTCCATCTTGTGAAGTTGAAACAACTTTTACAATTGAACAGCCATTATCTATATTGAAAATTTCAGAAACTCATACTCCAATCACTTGTGATCCTGGTAATGATGGAACAATTTCAGTAAGTGCAGAAGGCGGTTGGCCAGGAAGCTATCAATATGAATTGATTGGTTCTACTGGAAGTGTGGGGTATTCAACTCAAAATTATTTTGCTGATTTAAGTGCAGGACTTTATACTTTAAATGTTAAAGATATAAATGGTTGTGTTGAAACAACAACTGTAAATTTGAGCGTGCCAACACCAATAGTTGTTACAGCAAGTGCTACAGCAAATGTATTATTGTGTAATGGAGATACAAGTGGAGAAATCATTGTTAATCCTCCAACTGGTGGTCAGGGAAGTAATTATTCTTATATTTTAAATTATATTTCTGTTAGTCCGGCTTTCTCTTCTGCAGCTCAGACGAGTCCTGTTTTCTCTGGACTTAGAGCAGGTACATATTCAGTAACAGTTGTAGATGGTCTTGGTTGTATTTCGCAGCCAACAGCAAATATAATAATAGCTGAGCCAACAAAAGTTGAGGCAACACTATCATTGACTAGTGATGTAACTTGTCAAATTGATGCTACACTTACTTTGAATGTAACTGGTGGCGTTGGTCCGTATGTATATAGTACAGATGTGAATTTTACAACAATATCAGCATCATTTGCATCATCAACTATATTTAGTGTTGCTGTTGGTGATCATCAGTATTATGTTAGAGATGCTAATGGTTGTGTTAGTTTTATTTCAAACAATGTTACTATAAACGCATTAAAACCTTTAACTCTTATTGTAGATTTAAGTAATGCATTAGTTAATTGTAAAGGCTCTGCAACAGGAGTTATTGATGCAGAAGCTTTTGGAGGTTTAGGTGATTATAAGTACACATTATTAGATGGTGCTAAAAACGCAATTAGACCTGTTCAGACAACTGGTTATTTTGATATTCTTCCTGCTGGCAATTATTTTGTACGTGTAGATAGTGGAGATTGTCAGTATGATTCAGCAGAAATCACTATTTCTGAGCCATCTAAAGCATTATTGTCATCGTTTACTGTAACTCCTATTACTTGTTACAGTAATAATGATGGTAAAATAGTAATTGCTGCTTCTGGTGGAACTGGTAATATTTCTTATGCAATTTCACCTGATTTGAATCAATCTTTTGAAACTGGTAATTTTACGAATTTAGAGCCAGGTTTATATGATGTACTTGTACAAGATCAAAATGGTTGTTTTGTTTTACTTAAAGATATTGAAGTTAAAGAGCCACTGGAAATTGTTGCAAGTGTTGTCCCACTTTCTATCAAACAAGAAATTTGTGATGGTGAGAAAAATGCTGCTTTCAGTATTGTAATTTCTGGAGGAGTAGGACCTTACAGTACTAGTCTTGATAATAGTAAAGGAACTTATGTTCTGAATCAAGTTGACTTTACTGGTTTATCAGGAGGTACTCATACTGTTTACATTAAAGATTTTAACACTTGTTCACGTGGTTTAATTGTGCCGTTGGATGCTGCTGTTATTTTGAATCCAGTTGCAAATGTCACTTATGATTGTGTTAATAATTCGCCTGCTAATAAAGTTATTATGACTATTGATATTAGTAATAATGATGCCGATGTGGTTTATTCATTAGATGGAGATGGTATAGCACCAGCTTTACCAGTACAGACTAGTAAAGTTTTCCTTAATTTAGCTCCTGGTGATCATTATATTATGGCGCATCATAAAAATGGTTGTGTTGATGCTACTGTAGTTTTCCCAGTAGACCAAGTAGATCCTTTGGCTATGACATTAGATTTAGGTAAATTAAATGAAATTGTGGCAACAACAACAGGTGGTTCAGGTGTGTATCATTATTCTGTAAATGGAGAAGATATTGGTTCTAACAATAAATACGTTTTTTACCATAGTGGTGATTATACATTTACGGTAACTGATACTAACGGTTGTTCATTAACTGTTACGAAGCATTTTGATTTCATAGATATTGATATTCCAAATGTCTTTACTCCAAATGGTCATGGTCCTAATGATACTTGGAAACCAACCAAGACAGAGAACTACCCGGATCTTCAATTTGTTGTATATGACCGTTATGGTCGTGAAGTAGGTCGTTTTGGAGCAGGTCAGTCTTGGGATGGTAAATACAAAAATGCAGAGTTACCAATGGGTGATTACTGGTACGTTTTGAAACTTAGAAATTCTAGAGATGATCGAGAGTTTATAGGACACTTTACCCTTTACAGATAACAAAAGTGAGAGGAGTTATCCATAATGAAAAATAATAAAATGAAAAAGATCTTAATTAGCATTTTACTTTTGACTGTAGCGAGTAGCTATAGTCAAGAGTTGAATGTTCCCGTAGCTACTCAATACTTAGCGGATAATCCTTATGTGATTTCTCCAACTTATGCTGGAATTGGCGATAATTTTAGAATTAATCTGAATGGATATAAACAATGGGTAGGTGTGCCAGATGCACCTCAGAGTCAGGCGCTTTATGCCGATTTTAGAGTTTTAGATCAGTCAGGTGTTGGATTAACGCTGTATAATGACTCCAATGGAAATACAAAGCAATCAGGGGGTAAACTTACTTTTGCTCACCATATCATTTTGGGTTATTATTCTAAACAGTACCTTTCTTTTGGTATTTCGTACATCTATAATTCATTTCGACTTAATACAGCTAATTTTAAGCCTGGAGAGGCTGATTCAGATATTACTGATAATCGTTCTACGATGAATAATAACTTTGAGGTAGGTTTTCTTTATCGTAATAAAGGATTTTATGCGAGTGCTACTGCTACTAACATTTTACAAAAAGACCTTCAACTTGACATAGCTTATGAACCAAATAAGCTTACTAATTATCAATTTTACTCTGGTTATGTACTTGATTTTGGTAATAGAAGTGAATTAGAGCCTTCAGCTTTTTACCAATATTATCAAAGTGATGGACGTTCGGTAACGGATTTAAATATAAAATATAGAAAATTTAATAGATATGAAGATTACTTTTGGGTAGGAGCTTCTTATCGTTTTTTGAATGACCAAATTGGAGAACCCCTTGCAGTGGGACCTATAGTTGGATTTTTGAAAGGTTATATTTCTGTTGGTTATTCATATCAAATAACATTAAATAAACTAGCTGCTTACAATTCAGGAACGCATTCTTTGACTATTGGATTTAGATTCCTGCAGGGAGTTAGTAACTGTCCTTGTACGCAAGGTCCTGTACATGAATAAATAGTCATTATTTTAAACTAAAAAGATCCTTATTAGTTCTCGTCGCAGAATTAATAAGGATCTTTTTTAGTTATAGTATCGTATTGCATTTACGCTTTAATTATTCAGTTATTTATGTAATATTTTAGACTTTTTCTGTATTTACATCGATTTCGTTAGTAATTTGATATTTATTTTAGAATTTTGAAATTTAATACTTATTTAAAAGTTATATATTTGTCATTCTTTCAAAAAACAATTAAAAAAAAGAACCATGAAGACTTTAAATAATTTTGATTTTAATAACAAAAAGGCAATAATAAGAGTTGATTTTAATGTTCCTTTAGATGAAAATTTTAATGTAACAGATGCTACTCGTATTGAAGCTGCAAAACCGACTATCGATGCTATTTTAGCTCAAGGAGGTAGTGTTATTTTAATGTCTCACCTTGGAAGACCAAAAGGAGCTCAAGATAAATATTCATTAAAACATATTTTAGCAACTACTTCAGAGATTTTGGGAGTACCAGTTCAATTTGCTGCAAATTGCGTTGGAGCTGAAGCTCAAGAAGCTGCCAAAAATTTGAAAGCTGGACAAGTATTATTATTGGAGAATTTACGTTTTCATGATGAAGAAGAAGCTGGAGATGTGGCTTTCGCTAAAGAATTAGCTTCACTTGGAGATATCTATGTAAATGATGCTTTTGGGACAGCACATAGAGCGCATGCTTCGACTACTATTATAGCACAGTTTTTCCCTGTAAATAAATGTTTCGGAACATTATTAGCTAAAGAAATTGAAAGTTTAAATAAGGTTTTAAAAAACAGTGAAAAACCTGTAACTGCAATTCTTGGAGGTTCTAAAGTTTCTTCTAAAATCACGGTTATTGAAAATATTCTTGACAAAGTAGATCATATGATTATTGGTGGTGGAATGACTTTTACTTTTGTTAAAGCATTAGGTGGAAAAGTAGGTGAATCTATTTGTGAAGATGATAAGTTAGAGTTAGCTCTTGAAATTTTAAGACTAGCTAAAGAAAAAGGAGTACAAATCCATATTCCTGTTGATGTTGTAGCTGCGAATGATTTTTCGAATACTGCAGATACACAGATCGTTGATGTAAGAGAAATTCCTGATGGATGGCAAGGTCTTGATGCGGGTCCAAAATCATTAGAAAACTTTGAAAAAGTGATTATGGAGTCTAAAACTATTCTTTGGAATGGTCCTCTAGGAGTTTTTGAAATGGAAACATTTGCTAAAGGAACAATTGCACTTGGTAACTTTATTGCTGCTTCAACTGCCAATGGAGCTTTCTCACTTGTAGGTGGTGGAGATTCAGTTGCTGCTGTAAAACAATTTGGATTCGAAGATAAAATGAGCTATGTTTCTACTGGTGGTGGTGCTATGTTAGAAATGTTAGAAGGCAAAATTTTACCTGGAATTGCTGCTATATTAGACTAAATACTTTGAACTATTATAAATTCTAGCTTTTTTAAATTTTTAAATAGTTAGTGTTAGTTATATTTTAAAAATCACTTTAACCTTAAGTTACTAATACAGTAACTTAAGGTTTTTTATTTATATTATACTATATATCAATATTTTACGTTATAAAGTTCTAATAGCTATTGTTCTTTTTTGATTAATAGGTTATGTTAAAGTTATATTATTTTAGATGTGATTTTTTTTTTAATTTATGTAATATCTGACTTTGTTTAAATTTATTTTTTTTAAAAATTGCTGATTACATTTTTTTTGAAATTAATTACGCACAAATCATCAAAAATTAGGCTAAATGTCGATTTTTTTTGTATTTTTAACATTATTTGTGATTCAAATTGGAAAATACATTCTATGTTTGCATAAATTGATTTCTAATCAATTGAATAATAGCAAATTAAATTACTGTTATGACAATAAAAAATACCACACTTTCGTTTTTTCTAATGCTTACTACTTGTGCATTTTCTCAGAATACTGTAGAAAATGCAGAAATTGGAACTGTTCAAAAACCTATTTCGTATTTAGACTCTATCAAAAATTCTTTCGTAAAATATGACCGTACTGTTAAAACGGATAGTTTATGGATGAATCAAATAGGTACTTCTCTTGATATTTATAATGATTTAGCTACTGAAATTAATACCGTAAATGTTGACAAGGATATAGATGCTGAGCTTCCTACTGAATTGTTGAAGGCAAGGCTAGCAGCAATGGACGCCAAATCACCTTTTAACATTGAGTATAATCAAGGTTTAGAGAATTTAATTAAGTCTTTCCTTAAAAATAGAAAAAAAGCTTTTGCTAACCAAATGGCAGTTGCTCAATATTATTTTCCAATTTTCGAAGAGGCATTGGCGAAACAAAATGTTCCTCTAGAAATTAAATATTTGGCGGTTGTTGAGTCGGCATTAAATCCAAAGGCTGTATCTCGAGTTGGTGCTACAGGTTTATGGCAATTTATGTATAATACAGGTAAGCAATATAACTTAAGTATTGATTCTTATGTAGATGAACGTTCGGATCCTTTGAAGGCATCTGCTGCAGCGGCTCAGTATATGACCAATATGTTTACCATTTTTAATGATTGGGATTTGGTTTTAGCTTCTTATAATTCAGGTCCGGGAAATGTAACTAAGGCAATTCGCCGTTCAGGAGGTCAACAAAATTTTTGGAATATTAAAAAACATTTACCACTAGAAACTCAAGGGTATGTTCCAGCTTTTCTAGCCACTATGTATATTTATGAGTACCATAAAGAACATGGTATAGTTCCTAAAAAAGCTCTGGTTAGACATTTTGCAACAGACACTGTAATGGTTAAAAAAGAAATGTCATTTACTCAAATTTCTAATTTATTAGATATTCCAATTGAGCAATTGCAAGCATTAAATCCATCCTATAAGCGAAATGTAATTCCTAATTATGCTGGTAAAGATCATTATTTAACGCTTCCTTCTTGTAAAGTTGCTGTTTTTACTTCTAATGAAGACAAAATTTATGCGTACGTTCAATCTGAATTGGACAAAAGAGAAAAAATAAATCAAGGTAGAAAAACAATTTATAGTAAAGATTCTACCGCTTTAGCTTCTTCTAACAGCAGAGTAAAGTATTATAAAGTAAAACGTGGTGATAATTTAAGTATAATTGCTAAGAATAATAATGTCGCGGTTTCTGATTTAAAAAAGTGGAATTACATTAAAAGTAATTTCGTAACACCTGGAAAATCTTTAAAGATATTTGTTGAAAAAGATTTAGACACAAGTGTAGCTTTAGCTTCCAACCAAGAGAAAAGTAGAGCCATTATTGTAAAAGATAATACAAACGTGGTTACTACAGAATCTAAAAGTACTGTAGACAAAAAAGATACTTTGGTTGCAAATGCGGCAAATTCATATATAGTTCAAAAAGGAGATAATCTAAACGTTATTGCCAAAAAATTTAATACTACCGTTGCCGAAATTAAAGAATGGAATCATTTAAGTTCTTCAAATTTAAAATTAGGTTCTTCATTACAAGTAGGGAATGTTCCTGTTGAAACAAATGAAGCTGTTGCTGCTACAGAAACTCCAGTTGCACCAGAGTTAAGAGATATTAGTTATGAAGTTCAAAAAGGTGATAATTTAGGAAGTATTGCCAAAAAATTTGGTTCTTCTATCGTTGATTTAAAAAATTGGAATAATTTACACTCTAATAGTTTGGCTGTTGGAAATGTGTTAACAGTAGCTAAGAATGAAGTTGCAATTGTTGTTAATAATGCTACAGTAGATTCATTCAAAAAAAGAGATTCTAACACTTCTTCTAATAATATTGATATTAGTTATTTGGTTCAAAAAGGAGATTCTTTATTCAGTATATCTAAAAAATATCCAGGTGTTTCTGTGTCAGATTTAAAAAAATGGAATAACATCACAGGTGACGATTTAAAACCAGGCATGGGTTTAAAAATAAAAGGATAAGCTTCGTTTAAATTGAATCTTAATGTTTAAAAAAATATTTTTTTCCATTGCCTTTCTTCTGATTTTAAATTCTTGTTCTGTACACGAAAAAAACTTTTCACAGAATGATTGGTATGCTTTTACTAAAGCAAGTAAGCAAAGAATCAAACCTTCAGAGGTATATGAGTTTACAGATGATGGGACGATTCGGATGCATGGAGATAATATTGGTTATTTGATGACCAATAAAAGTTATACAAACTTTGAATTACATTTAGATTTTAGATGGAATATTGAAGAAAAATATAACAAAAACAACACTAAAAAAAATAGTGGTGTCATGTACAACATACCAACAAATTTTCCTGACAACATCTGGCCAAAAGGAATTCAATTTCAGATAAAAGAAAATACTACTGGAGACTTCATTTTTTTAGATAATATAACAGCAGTAGTAAATGGGAAATTGGTGGAAGCCGGTGCAAGTGTAACTTCACCTAAATTTACAGCTAATGAAAATCCTTATGGTGAATGGAATACCATTTTAATTCGTTCATTCAATGGGAAAATCGTCCAATTTTTGAATGGAAAATTAGTAAATGAATGCTCAGACGTTTCTTCAACGGAAGGTAAGATTTCTTTAAATTACGAAGGTTCTCCAATTGATTTCAGAAATATTAAATTAAAAAGTATTTCTAAAGAAGAAAAGTAAAATTTATCTAAAGCCTTTTTTTATTTTTGATGATAAATTACTCAATAGATGAATAAAATTTTCTTTTTCTTTTTTTCATTTTTTTCTCTTTTTTTTATTTCCTGCTCTAAGAAAAGTGAAAATAGTTCCAGACCTTCAACAGGCAAGATTAACACTATTTCAATAGTTATAGATGATCAGTTGTGGAATGGTATTATTGGCGATAGCATTCGAAATAAATTTGCTAGTCCAGTTGAAGGTTTATCAAAAGAAGAACCTCAATTTGACATAAATCAGTATCCCATAGACGTAATGGAAGGTTTTGTGACAAAAAGCAGAACTATTATCGTTGTTAAACAAGGGAAAGAGAATCTTTTTGCAATTAAAAAAAATCAATATGCTACTCCTCAAAATGTAATTCATATAACAGGAAGAAATCTTTCGGATTTATTGGAGATTATTGAAAAGAGAACACCTCAAATCATTAAGGTCATTGAGGAGGGTGAAATCAAAGCACACCAAATTCTACTAAATGATTCTATACTTAATCCAGAAATAATCCAAAAGCAATTTCAGCTGACTTTAAAAATCCCTAAAAACTATTCTTATATAGTAAAGAATAAGAGTTTTGTTTGGTTCAAAAGTGAGTTTCCAAGTGGAAGTGCCAGTTTACTTATCACTCAATTACCTATTTGTACTTTTAATTCTGAAGATAATGTGTTAGAGAAAGTCATAAAAGTTCATGATTCCATAGGGACTTTGTATATAAAAGGCAAAGAACCTAGTTCTAGTCTTTATATTGACAAAACATATCCTATTTATTTATCACAAATTACTCTTGACGGCAAACCAGCTTATGAAACGAAAGGTGTTTGGCGTTTGAGAGATAACTTTATGTTTGGCCCCTTTTTAAATTATCTGATAGTAGATTCTAAAAATAAACGTATCATTTACCTAGAAGGATTTTGCTATGTTCCCTCAAGAGAGAGACGAGATTATATGCATGAATTAGAATCCATTATTAAAAGTGTTCAGATAAATTAATTTTTATGTGACAATCGTTTTATTTTTGAGGTTTATATTTGTTGAAAATTGTTTTTACTTTTATATTATTAAACCTATAATGATTCCACAGATGTCTATAGAATGGAAAATAAAGCCTTTTGAGGCATTAACTGTAACTGAATTATATGATATACTTCAATTACGAAGTAAGATCTTCGTAGTGGAGCAAAACTGCGTTTATCTTGATTTGGATGGAAAGGACAAAGTAGCATTACATCTTTTTGGAATTTATGAGGATAAAATTGTTGCGCATGCGAGACTTTTCAAAGCAGGAATTTCTTTTGATAACGCTTCTATTGGAAGAGTAACTGTAGATTCAGATTACAGAGACCGAAAATGGGGTCATGATTTGATGGAAAATGCGATTGCTGGTATTTTGGAACATTTTGACGAAAGTCAAATTACTATTGGAGCGCAATTATATCTCAAGAAATTCTACGAAAAACTAGGTTTTGTGCAATCAAGTGAAATGTATCTTGAAGATGACATTCCGCATATTGAAATGATTAAGAGCTAATTAAAACTGTAATTCTTAATCAAAACTTTATCACACATCCATGGCTTTTAACTTAAAACTAATTGACGAAACTATACTGATGAATCTGCCCGAGCGACAGTATAAATTTGTATTGATTTTTTGCAAAGCTGGAGAAGTAAAAATTGAAATTGACAATCAGCTTTATGAAATTAGTGGAGGTTATATTTTGACTATTACACCAAAACAATATTATCAATTTATTGAAATCAATAATTGCGAAGGATGTATTTTGGAATTCACGTATGACTTCTTTTGTAAAGATGAAAAGTCTGTTGAACTCATTTACCACAACGGTTTATACTGCCATTTCGGATTAAACGAACTTATCAAAATATCTGATCAAAACAGTTTAAGCAGAATTGAGGATTATTGTAATGCATTAAAAAGTGAATTAGAAAACAAACCCTTTGAATACGAAACAAGTTTGCATTCTATTCTCAAATTATTGATCATTGAGGTAAGCAGATGCAAAATTATTCAGCAGGAAAGACCGCTTTACAAACCTGACGCTTTGTTTTTGCAATTTTTAAACTTGATAAGAGACAACTTCGAGAAACGTCTCACCGTAAAAGAATATGCCCAGTTATTACTTATTTCTGAGCAAAAATTAAATGAAATCACCAAGAAAAACACCAACGAAACCACGCAGCAACTCATAAATGATTTAATCATTTTGGAAGCCAAACGCCTATTTAACTATGAAAACCTGAATGTGAAGCAAGTCGCTTTCAAATTAGGTTTTGATGATAGTCACTATTTTTCTAGATTTTTTAAAAAACAAACAGCAACAAGAGCCAAAGACCATTTGCGTACACTTTTGACCGAATAACAAAGTCCACCATTTTTAAAGTTTTGTCCATTTTTTGCCGAAAGCCTTCATCATAGTTTTGTATTATAATTTAAACGAAAGAAAAAATGCAAACACAAAGAATTGACATCAACACCGTAACGCCAGGCGCATACCAATCGCTTATTCAATTAGATAAATATGTTACCGAAACAAATTTATCTAAATCTCTGTATCATCTTATCAAAGTTCGCGCATCATTAATCAACGGTTGTGCCTTGTGCATACAATCGCACAGTAATGATGCATTGGCGGGAGGCGAATCCTCCAAACGTTTATTAGCTTTAAATTCCTGGGCAGATTCTCCTTATTTTACTAACGAAGAAAGAGTAATTTTGGCCTTGACCGATGAAACTACTTTGATTGCAAAAAACGGTGTTTCAAACGAAACTTTTGATAAAGCTATTCAGATTTTGGGAGAAGAGAAAGTTTCGCATGCAATTATGGCAATTGCCTGTATAAACGCTTGGAACAGAATAGGAAAAGCTACATTATTAATTCCTGAATAACAAAATGAACGAAATTAAAATTGCAATTACAGACCAAGACATAGCTTCCTGTTGGGAGGCTATGTCTCTTTTACGTCCCATGCTGAAGGAAGACGAATTTGTACAACAAATCAAGGAAATGCAAAAAGAAGGCTATACACTTCTATTTATTTTCGAGAATAATAGAGTGGTTTCTTTAGCAGGTTACCGAATTTGGACGATGCTCTATTGTGGCAAAATGCTGTACATAGACGATCTTTCAACTCTGGAAAATTCCAGAGGAAAAGGCTATGCTTCGACTCTGCTTAACCATATTTATGAGATTGCCAAGGAGCAAAATTGTATATCGGTACAATTGGACAGCGGTCCCACACGAACCGATGCGCATAAACTTTACTTTAAAGAAAATTTTACTATAAGTGCATTTCATTTTAATAAACAGTTATGAATCAAGAAAAAACAATTGAATGGTTTTTAAGGATATCATTAAGCATCGGGTTTTTATCGGCAGTCGCAGACCGTTTTGGTTTGTGGGATAAAGAGCTATCGGCTTGGGGTAATTGGGGAGCTTTTGCAAAATATACAAATTCGCTAATGCCTTTTTTAAGCTATAATTTAGCTTCAATAGTTGGTGGAATAGCTACTTTTCTTGAAATAGCTTTTGCAATTGCGTTGTTGACTAATTTCAAAAGTGAATTTATAGCCAAATGTAGCGGTGTTCTGTTGCTAATTTTTGGAGTATCAATGGCAATTACTTTAAACTGTAAAGCACCACTTGATTATTCTGTTTTTACGGCTTCAGCGGGAGCATTTGCACTAAGCATTCTTATAAAAAAGAATTCGCAAAAGAATATCGCATAATTATTGGAGCAGAAAGACTTGGCATTTTGAGTTAGATGAGTCCTGCTCTCCGTTACAATCTTTTTATTTTTAAAGAAAAAATAAAAAGGATTTTCACTTCGATCAGGGCTAAAAAGAAAGATCAGGCTTCTTTGCTATGATTTACAATCTCAATCGATTTTAGGTCGTTAAAAAAGTTTTTTTGTAATTTTACGAAAGTGCTATTTTCTTATAAATGAAATCACTGAGATGAGCGTAAAATAGCGATACTAAAAAGTGCAAATTCAAATAAAAATCTAACAAGAATGGGAGTTAAAAAAGAGTTATCACAAGAAAAAAGCAATGAATTACTTCAAATATTAAAAACACGTTTTGAAAAAAACAGTGATAGGCACAAAGGTCTTGAATGGAAAAACGTTCTGGCAAAACTAGAAGCCAATTCTGAAAAATTATGGACACTTAATGAGATGGAAACATCAGGCGGTGAACCAGACGTAGTTGGATACGACAATAAAACAAACGAATATATTTTCTACGATTGTTCCGTCGAAAGTCCTGCAGGTCGACGAAGTTATTGCTATGACCGCGAAGCTTTGGATAAAAGAAAAGAAAACAAGCCCAAAAACAACGCTTTGGAAGCAGCATCAGTAATGGGTGTTGAACTTTTAACCGAAGAGCAATACCGCGATTTACAAAAGCTAGGAAAGTTTGACAATAAAACATCCAGCTGGATAGCAACACCAGCTGATATTAGAAAACTTGGCGGAGCCATTTTTGCCGATTTCCGATACGAAACAGTTTTCGTTTACCACAATGGCGCAGATTCTTACTACGCGGCAAGAGGATTTCGAGCTTCGCTTAGAGTTTAGATTTTTAAAATCGAATTATACTCTGCTGTTGAATTCAAGATGGTAACTGCTTTTTTGATTTCAGGATTGTTTTTAATGTAATAATCATAAAGTCCTTCTTGATATTGATAACGTTTGATGAGTTCATCGAGCAGTAATCCTTTGATTTCCTTTTGATTTTTATCCAATAAAGCATTCTCCGATTTTTGAAGGGCCAAGAGAAGCTGCTGATATTCTGGAGCAATAGCTTCATCTAGTTTCTCAGTTTTAGCTGTTGCCAAAGTATTTTTCAAGGCAATTTCAGTATCGGTATCAAAAGTAAATTTTTGAGCTTTTAGAAATTGTTTGAAATCCATATAATCCGCATCTGTGATTACTGGAATTTTAGTGCCTAAATTTGGATTTTTATAATAATAGTTAGTTGCATAATTGAAAATGCCATCATTTTTTAATAAAGCATTTGCTATCGGACTCGTTTTGGTTTCTTCCATTTCGATATCTGGTAAAATTCCACCACCATCATAAACAGTGCGCCCTTTTCTGGTTTTAAAGGCATTATAGTTTTTAGCTTGTGTTCGAATAGCCACACCATTTTTGTCTTTATGAGCATAATCCAAAGCCTGAATACACCTTCCTGATGGAGTATAATAACGTGAAATAGTAACTTTTAGTTGCGTTCCATAAGTTAACTCAACAGGTCTTTGTACCAATCCTTTTCCAAAACTACGACTTCCTAAAACCACAGCACGATCCAAATCCTGCAATGCTCCCGAAACAATTTCGGAGGCAGAAGCACTTCGGCCATTTACTAAAATTACCAAAGGAATTGTTGTATCTATTGGGTCTTGGGATGTTTTATAAGTGTTGTTATGTTTTTCAATTTTGGATTTTGTAGTAACAATAATTTCGTTTCTCGCTACAAAAAGATTACAGATGTTTACCGCTTCGTTCAATAATCCGCCAGGGTTTCCTCTTAAATCTAATACGATTCTTTCGGCACCTTGTCTTTTTAATTGTTCTAATGCCTCTTTGGTTTCAGTAGAAGCTTTTCTATTGAAATGAGCCAATACAATATAACCTGTTTTGTCATCGATTTTGGCAAAATAAGGAACCGATTTGATTTCGACTTCATCCAATACAATTACGGTCGAATACGGTTTGCCTTGACGAATATATTTGACATCAATTTTAGTGTTTTTAGAACCTTTAAAAAGTTGCGAAGCATCATCCTTGAAATCGGCCAATGGAGTATCACCAATTTGGATAATTTCGTCACCAGCCTTTAGTCCAGCTTTGTCAGCAGGGAAATTTTTATACGGTTCTTTCAGAATTAATTTATCATTTTCTCTAGTGATTAAAGCTCCAATACCTGTGTATTCACCAGTATTGTTAATTTTAAACTTCAGTACTTCCTGCTCATTAAAATATACAGTATAGGGATCAAGTGAACTCAGCATTCCTTTGACAGCATTATTCATCAGTTCTGCAGGTGTTGTTTCATCTACATAATTCTTATTCAATTCTTTGAACAAAGTCGTGAAAATTTCCAACTGTTTGGCAATCTCAAAATAGTCGTCCTTAAAACTTACTCCAACAAATAAAAAGGCTGAAGCAACAACTGGAATAATGACTTTTTTTTGGAAAAGGGTACGCATAATTATATGTTTTTTTTCTTGAATCGTTTTCTAATAAAATAAAACAGAAGTATTGCTAAAATAATAAAAGGCCAAACTTCTAATAACCATAAAAAGAAACTGGAGATACTATAAAACCCAGACTTAAATGAATTCCATACTTTGGCTCCGTAGGAAATTGTTACGCCACTTTTTTCAGCGACTGTTTTGTAAAATTCTATTGTTATAGTGCTCATCGAAACTTGATTTTGAAGGTATTTCAATTGTCCTTCTTTTGCTTCAATTTCTTCGCGAATAGTTGAAAGCTGTGCTTCAATAGCCAACATATCAGGCATTTTGTTGGCTTTTGCTAAAAGCTCTAAATACCTGTTTTCTAATTTTCTTTTGGTTTTTAATCTTGCATCAAGGTCAATGTATTCGGCAGTAACATCTTGTGCGTTAATTTCTTTGTTGTCAAAATAAGAAACACCATTTGAAACATCTTTTATAAAAACATCAAAGTTTTCATTTGGGATTCGGACTATTACTTTCCTGTAAACCGAATTATAATCTTTTCCTTCACTATCGTTTTGTATGAAGGCTTTCCCTTTTATTACAGCAGATTTAACTTGCTGATAAGTGGTTTCTAAATTATCTGTTTCAAATTTAAGATTACCAGTTTTGATTATTTTTTGTTCTGGAATTTTATTCTCAGTATCATCTGATTCATAGGAATTAGCATCATCACTAACTATCGCTTTTGCAGGTGCCGAAAGCACTTCCATTTTCATATCAGCTGATTCTTCAGCAGCTGCGTCTGTTTTTTTGCAACTTAGTGAGACGAAAAATAATGCAAAGACAATTATTAATTTTGATTTCATAGATTGGTAATTTTTTTAAAAATACAAAATTAATTTAGATTTTAAACTAAAGAGAATTGACGCTTTAGTCTATACTTCCGCATCGGGTTGTTGTTTTTCGTTTTTTATCTGCAATACGAATTTCTCAAACAACTGTATAGTTTTGGTGTTGATTTCTTCAAAAGACAATTTGTCTTTGCATTGATAAAAAAACATAAACGAGTAAGGCTGATCCAGATTGTCCAGCAGTAAATGTTTATTAAGTCTATACGTTTCGCGGAGTACTCTTTTGAAATAATTACGGTCTACGGCTTTTTTGAAATATTTTTTGGAAACTGAAACACCAATTTTTATTTTTTCGCCTTCACCAAAAGTTCCTGTATTATAAACTAATCGCAACGGATATTTTGCCACCGATTTGCCTTTGGTAAATAATAATCCAATGGTAATTTTGCTTTTTAGTTTTTCGTTTTTAGGATAGGTAAAGTTCATTTTATAAAATAGACGCTGTTATATTTGGCCAAAGGTACAATTAAACACTAAAAGGTATAATTGTTCTAGTTTAAAATTGAGTAATAAAAAGAGATTTATTATTTTTGAGTATAATTTTTTAATAATGAAGAAGTTTTTATTATATCCAGTAACGATGGTATATTATGCTATCTATTTTACAATTATGTGTATTTTGCAACCAATAGAATGGGTTGCTTTTAAGCTTTTTGGAAATCAGGGATTACAAACAATCTTTAATTATATAGCTTATATCAGTTTAAAGTGTAATCATATTTTAGGCAGTAGATTTACTTTTGAAAATATTGAGTTTATTCCCAAAAACGTTCCCGTTATATTTGTGGCTAATCATCAAAGTTTACTTGACACCGCCGGAATTATTTGGTATTTGAGAAAATTTAATTGCTTTTTTGTAACGAAAAAAGAACTTGCAAAGGGTATACCAAGTGTTTCTTATTTTTTACGCAATGCGGAATATGTACTTATTGATCGAAATAACCCCAAACAAGCTATTCCGAAAATAAAATCTTTGGCCGAATATATTGAAAAAGAAAATTACTCCGCTGTTATTTTTCCGGAAGGAACGCGAAGTAAAACAGGAGAACCAAAGGAATTTGCAGAAAGCGGACTTAAAATTTTATGTAAATATGCACCATCAGCATACGTTGTCCCTATAAGTATTAATGATTCATGGAAAGTATATCAATATGGTTATTTTCCTTTAAGTTTTGGAAATCACATTGTTTTTACAGTTCATAGACCTTTGAAAATAAGTGATTTTTCATTTGAAGAGGTCATGAAAAAAACACAAAATGCCATTGTTCAAGGTGTGAAAGTTTAAAATTACAATTCCTCTGTTTCCTTTACTTTTAGTGTAAAATACAAAGTAATTTTATAATGAAAATCCAGCTGTTTTCTGAAATGGCTATAAATAAAATATATATTTATTACTTTTGTGCTAAATTTAATAGTATGCAGAAGTTAATTTCGTATCCCTTATCTTTTATCGTTTTAGTTTTAATTCTGTTGACTTTGTCGGTGTTTCACCCAATTCAATGGATTTGTTTGAATGTTTTTGGTTATCAGGCGCATAAAAAAAGCGTTGATTATCTTAACTTTATATTACTAAAGATTGTTATATTATTAGGAACGACTTTTAGTTTTGAAAACAGAGAAAGTATTCCAAAAGGAGTGCCTATCATTTTTGTAGCGAATCATCAGAGTTTGTATGATATCATTATGTCAATTTGGTATTTAAGAAGATTTCACCCAAAATTCGTTAGCAAAAAAGAATTAGCTAAAGGAATTCCAAGTGTTTCTTATAATTTAAGACATGGGGGATCGGTAGTTATAGATAGAAAAAATCCAAAACAAGCTATACCTGCTATTAAAAAAATTGCAGATTACATAGAAGAACATAAACGTTCAGCAGTAATTTTTCCAGAAGGAACACGAAGTAAAGACGGAAAACCAAAGGAATTTGCAGAAACAGGTTTGAAAATATTATGCAAAAATGCTCCATCGGCATATGTAGTTCCAATAAGCATTAATAATTCTTGGAAACTAGTAAAATATGGAACTTTTCCTTATGGTTTAGGAAATCGTATTACCTTTGTAGTGCACGAAGCATTCGCGGTAAAAGATTTTGAGTTTAAAGAAATCATGCAAAAAACCGAGTCGGCTATTGTAAACGGAATAAAAATTTAATAATTAATATATAATGTCTATAAAAAACATTCGTCTGGAAGTAATGCAATTTCTAGAAAATAAGGTAGATAGCTTTGTGGATCAATACTTGATACCAGTAGAACAAATTTGGCAGCCATCAGACTTTTTACCCAATTCCGAAAGCGATAATTTCCTTGAAGAAGTAAAAGAGCTTAGAGAAATTTCCAAAGACCTTCCTTATGATTTTTGGGTAGCTATGGTTGGAGATATGATTACCGAAGAAGCACTACCAACCTACGAAAACTGGTTGATGGAAGTAGAAGGCGTCGATAACGAAGCAAGAAATGGCTGGTCAAAATGGGTTCGTCAATGGACTGGTGAAGAAAATCGTCATGGTGATTTATTGAATAAATACTTGTATTTGTCCGGTCGTGTGAATATGCGCGAAATAGAAATGACTACGCAACATTTAATTAGCGATGGTTTTGATATTGGAACTGGCAGAGATCCTTATAAAAACTTTATTTACACAAGTTTTCAAGAGTTAGCTACTTATGTTTCTCACAACAGGGTGTCGCAATTGGCTAAAAGTTACGGAGATAAAAAATTAGCAAAAATGTGTAAAATGATTGCTGGTGATGAAATGCGTCATCATCATGCATACAGTCAGTTTGTAACTGAAATTTTCAAAGTAGATCCAAGCGAAATGATGCTTGCGTTTCAATATATGATGAAAGCTAAAATTGTAATGCCTGCACATTTCTTAAGAGAATCTGGAAATAAAATCAGTTCTGCTTTCGAACATTTTTCTGATTCAGCACAACGAATTGGGGTTTATACTGCCAACGATTATGTGGAAATCATGCAAAAATTAATCGACAAATGGGAAATCGACAAAATTGGAGGTTTAACAGATGAAGCAGAGAAAGCTCGTGATTATTTGATGAAATTACCCGCTAGAATGGCAAGAATCTCTGAAAGATTAGTAATTCCTTCAGAATCATTTCAATTTAAATGGGTAGAACCAGCGAGACTATAATTTTTTAAAATTAATAATACATTGAAATTGCTGATTTTTGAGGTTTATACTTTAAAAATCAGCTTTTTTTATAAATATAAAATAGCAAATGAGTAATCTGGATTTAATAAATAAAACAATCCTTTTTGTAAAAGAGAAATTAGCCAATGCTGAAGGCGGTCACGATTGGTTTCACATTCAGCGAGTATATAAAAATGCGTTATTAATAGCCCGAAGAGAAACTTGTGATGAGACAGTTGTAAAGCTTGGAGCTTTGCTTCATGATATTGCAGATAGTAAATTTCATGATGGAGATGAAACGGTAGGTCCAAAAGTTGCCCGCGATTTTTTAGAAAGCGAAGGTGTTTCTGAAGATACAATTACACATGTTATTCAAATCATCGATAACATCTCTTTTAAGGGAGGAAATAACGAAAAAGTATTCTCGTCTATCGAATTGGATATCGTTCAGGACGCGGATCGTTTAGACGCTATAGGTGCCATTGGAATTGCGAGAGCATTCAATTATGGAGGATTCAAGAATAGACCGATGCATGACCCTCAAATTGCTCCTAAATTGAACATGACAAAGGAGGAGTACAAAAATAGTGTGGCGCCTACAATAAATCACTTTTATGAAAAGTTATTATTGCTAAAAGACAAAATGAATACTCCAACTGGCGAGGAAATAGCTCAAAAAAGGCATGAATATATGCAAGGTTTTTTGGCGCAGTTCTATGCAGAATGGGATGGAGAGTTGTAGATATTAGAATTCAGACTGCAAGCTAAATTCCTGTCATCATAAATTTTAATTCACTTTAAAAACGCAGCAATTATGTCAGAGAGTAATTTAAAATGTTCAGAAGCTGATATGCTAATTAGAAAACCTGTTTCAGAGGTTTTTCAAGCATTTATTGATCCAGAAGTGACCAAACATTTTTGGTTTACAAAAGGTAGCCACAAGCTAGAAGTAGATAAAGAGGTAATTTGGGAATGGGAAATGTATAATTTCTCGACCAAAGTAGTGGCAAAAGAAATTATTCCTAATCACAAAATAGCTATTAATTGGTTTACTTCAGAACAACCTACCAGTGTTGATTTTAATTTCAAAACACTAAGCGACGGTTCTACTTTTGTAAGTATCAAACATTATGGTTTTGATAAAACCGGAGATGAATTATTAGAAACAATTAAGGATTCGACAGGTGGTTTTACCATTGTTCTTGCTGGACTCAAAGCCTATTTGGAGCATGGTATCAATTTGAATCTTATTCTAGACAAATTTCCGAAAGAACTAATGCAACACGGGAACTAAAATCCAATGATAGATTATTAAAAGGCTTTCAATATGAGAGAGAATCTCTGTATTTTGTTTGTAAATAAAGTTCTTTTTATTATTCTTCCGTCCATTGTTCAGTTTTATGTAGAATGGGGCGGAGGGTTATAAAAAAATAACCCTCCAGGAAAAAATAAATTTTGGAGGGTTGATATAAAAAAATATATGATGAAGATTTAAAGCACTCTTACGGTCTTAAAGAAGCCATTGTCATCATGTATATTTGCCCAAGTACCCTCTGCTTTTTCTCCTTCTATTGTGCCTATAATATTTGCTTCCACAGTTCCTTTAGTGTACTCTACAATTCCAGTAATAGTATTATTTGTTACAGTACCGGTTACTATTAAAGCTGTGCCAGAATCATTATGGGCAATACCAATAAGATGCTCCCCAAGGATGCAAAAATTAAATGCAGCTGGATTAGATTTTCCATCTTCATCAGTAGAAATTCCAACATAGCATTTTACGATTTTATCTGATTTTTCTTTTTGTATTTCAATACTAGCGTTTGCATGCCCAACAATTGAAATATTTGTAATGTTTGGTTCTTCTCCAGAAGCACCAACATTGAAATCAAAAGAAGATTCTCCATTTTTAAAAGTCAAACCAACTGTTTCTTGTCCAATAGTGCTGTTTTCTGTCGCAGTGTATATATATTCTTTACCATCAATAACTAAATGTGCAGTTTTGGTGTTTTCATCTTGGTTTATTTCTATTGTGCCAGTAGAACCAATAAAAACTCCTTTGTAAGTCCCGAAGTTGCTAGAATCAAATTTTTTGATTGCAGTTGGAGTCTCCGTTAATTGTTGTGATTGTTCAGGTTCGTCTTTGTCTGATGAGCATGAAAATGCCATTGATCCAATGAACACTAATGCTAAAATCGTTTTTGAAATAGATTTCATTTGTTTAGGTTTTTTAAAATTTGTATGCCTACTCTATTACCCCTTTTCGGCTAGCGGGTTGGTTATTACTATTTAAAATATAAGCTGGAAATGTATCTTATAAAAAACACATTATTTGTCATTATTTATAAAAAATATTATTTAGTAATTAATATTGATGCAACAATGTGATTAAGAATATATTTAAAAGATTAGCTTTTTTATTTTGATAAAATTAGATTCTTCAAAGTACTATATTTAAGACCACAAAAAGAATACCTACAAATAGGTATTTGTGGTATTAATTTTGTTGCTTGAAACAATTTCTGATATTTAATAAAGTAAGAATTATGGTAGAAATGGTACTGGAGTAGTTTTTCCTAGTTTAAATCAAACCTAATAGCAAACATTTACGAATTAATTCTATTGAGTTTTTTGAACCTGATTTATAATTGATGTTTTTTCGATGAGTTTTTACGGTGTATTCACTAATAACAAGAAAATCAGCAATTTTTTTGTTAGTATACCCTTCGGAAATAAGCTTTATAATTTCAATTTCTCTTTTTGAAAATGCTGTGATATTCTTAAAATCAAAAACCACATCTATATTAGTATATGAGGGCTCATTATTTAAGCCTATAAGTGAAATTGTATTGGTATTGGTTTTGGTAAGATGATCTATATTTGTGTGGATATTGAGGGATTTTCCAATGCGGCAGTCATCATCCATTGTGAGGATTATAGATTGGTGATTGAGCATGCAATATTCCCCATTTTTCATTCGACTTCTAAAGGAATAATTTGCTTTGTAATTGAGCGTATTTTCTTTTCCTAATTTATTATAAAGGAACTCAAAATAAGTGGCTTCAGCTTTTGAAACAAACTCCATATCATCAGGATGAATTGTATTTAAGATATCATCAAAAGTAACTGTTTCAGAGTTAAATCCATGAATTTCAGATATGTATGGACTAACATTAGATAGTGACATGTCACAAAAATCTATTATATAAAAATAAAAAGGTCCTACACTAATTAAAGAATTTATAATTTTATCAAAGTTGAATTGATGAATTAAAGAAGTTAGTTCTGTTGTTACTCCTGCAGCCTCCCAAACTGTTTTTAGCTTGTTTATTTTTAGATTCATAAATTATTTGATTTAAAGATTGATACCAATTAGGTGTTAACTAATTTTAAAATCATAAATAAGTAACAATTTTTTAAAGTCTGAAATCGAGAGTGGTCAAAGTTGTGCTCTGAGGGGGGTAAAAAGATATGATTATTCAAACTAAAGTTTTAAAAATAGAGTAAATTTATTCAACAATCAGATAAAGATTGAAAAAAGATTCTAAACATTCTTAATTAGAGATTTTGGAATACTAAAAAGTAACGTTTAATGAATGACAGAATTAGAGCTATCTACTTTTACTTGTAATAGAATAAGAAGTTAAACCAAATCTATCAATTTGGCAATGATTATTTGTGTTTATTGCTTTAAAAATGAGGTGTCTATTAGTTGTTTTATAATAGATTGAACGAATTAACTAAATGTTTTTAAAGGAATTAGAAGTCAATATGATTACAATTTATTATCCTGATTGTTTTCACAAGCCCTTCTCTTTCATCTCCAAAATCACATCTGAAGCGCTCTTGAAAGTTGGCGCTTGTTCAATAATACTTCCAACACGTTTTTTATTCAATTTGAAGGTAATATCGTTTTCTATTGTGAATAATAATGCAGTCAAAAAAGGATTATTCATATAAGGAGCTAATACAAAAAAAGCTTCTTCCAATGAATGGAAACTTTCAATTTCTTCGGTTTTGTATCGGGCAATAATAGAAAGACTAAACACGTCATTTTCTAATAAAACGGGGCGAACGTAAATGTTTTTTAATTCGGTATCGCCAATAGTTTTAGCCAAAGTTAATTTGGCATAGGTTTTATTTTCGATGCTTTCTTTTACTTTTTCCCAGAATTCGGCAAATACAGGTTGGAACGACATACGTTTGATTTTTTATTGTTTTTTTAATAATTAATTTTAAAAGAGAGTTTTTGAATTTTATTTCCCTTTAAAAACTGGTTTTCTTTTTTCTAAAAATGCTTTGGTTCCTTCGTTGAAATCTTCAGTCCCAAAACAACGACCGAAGTTTTTTATTTCAGTTTCATATCCATTTTTGCCCTCAGCAAAATTAGCATTGATTGATTTTATGGCTCTACCAATGGCAAAAGGAGAGTTATTCATGATTTTTTGAGCAATCGAAATAGCAAATTCGATTAATTCTTCTTGCGGAACTACATGATTTACTAAGCCATATTGTTTAGCCTCATCGGCAGTGACCATTCCAGCTGTCATTATCATTTCCATAGCGCGTCCTTTACCAACTAGTTGAGGTAAACGTTGCGTTCCTCCATAGCCAGGAATAACACCAAGAGAAACTTCAGGAAGCCCCATTTTGGCATTATCAGAAGCTACTCTAATATGACAAGCCATAGCCAATTCTAATCCTCCTCCTAAAGCAAAACCATTAACAGCTGCAATGACAGGAGTTTTTAGATTTTCTATATAATTAAAAAGTAATTCTTGTCCTTGAAACGCTAGTTGAGCACCTTCTTCAATGGTAAAATGCGCAAATTCGGTAATATCAGCACCTGCAACAAATGCTTTTTCTCCACTTCCTGTGAGTATAATAACTTGAATTTCTTTGTTTTTCCCCAATACTTTGATGGCTTTATGCAAATCATTTATGGTTGCGATATTCAAAGCATTCAGTTTACTGGGTCTATTGATTACAACAGTAGCAATGTTGTTTTCTATTGTAATTAAAAGATTGTCGTAGTTCATAGCGTTTGTGTTAGGAGTTAATAATGGGGAGGGTAACCGTAAAAATAGTTCCTCTTCCAAATTTAGTTTCAAAGGTAATTGTTCCGTTGTAGTTTTCTATAATGTTTTTTATAATTCCGAGACCTAAACCCATTCCACTATTTTTGGTAGTGAATTTGGGTTCAAAAATATTGTCAATATGCTCTGGATCTATGCCTGTTCCATTGTCTTTAATAGTGATGATAACTTGGTCTTTTGTTTTTTGTATGGTTACCAATATCATTTTTGTTTCTTGGTTTTCTGGAATAGCTTGGGTAGCATTTTTGACCAAATTGGTAATGATTCTGATGAGTTGAGTTCGGTCAATTTTGGATATAATTTCCTTTTCAGAACATTCGAAAACAATATAATCTTCATGAAAAATATCCAAGGTCAGTTCTATTACTTCTACTACATTTAGTAGTTCATTTTGTTGTGCAGGCATAGTGGCAAAATCAGAAAATGCCGAAGCTACCGAACTCATTGTATCAATTTGCTGTATTAATGATTCTGAAAAATCATTTAGTTTTTGTCTAATATTTGGAACTTCAGGATCAAATTTTCGTTGAAAGCTCTGAATTGTAAGCCGCATTGGTGTAAGCGGATTTTTGATTTCATGAGCCACTTGTTTTGCCATTTCTCTCCAAGCCAAATCACGTTCGTTTTGGGCCAGTACAATTGCATTTCTTTCGAGTTCTTCGGTCATTCTGTTGTAGGCGAGCAACAGCATGTTGATTTCTTTAATCTTTGCCGAAAACGGAATTTTTTCATTCTTCTGATTCAAACTGGTTTCCCTTAATCTTTCGGCAAAATCATAAATAGGCTTAGTGATAAATGAAGAGAGTATATAAGCCAATCCAAATGCTATCGCGATCATTAGCGAATAGACTTGTACTAATCGAATTAAGAAATTGTTTAATTCTTTTTCGTAATAACCATCATCTGGGATGTTTGGTAATTTTAGGATTGCAATAGGTTTGAATTTCTTATTTTTTATAAGACTATAAGAAGATCTGTATTTGATTCCGTTGACGGTTTTGACCTCAAGAAACCTTTTGTCAATTGAGGAATTGACTAATCGGAGAATGAATTTTGAAACTGTTGGGGAATATTTTTCTACAGAAAATGATTCTTTAGATGATTTTATTAATTTTCCATCTAAGGAATAAATTTGTATTTCGGTATTTTGTATATCTGATATTTCGTGAATTTTATCATTAAAAATTAATTTGATATTTTCATCGTTTAAAGGATAAGTTGTTGTTGAAAGCATGTAATCAATATGCTTTTTTACATAGGTTTCCATTGCTTCTATTCGCCTTTGATTGTATTTTTTTGCGACATTTTTATACTGAATAATGGAAATGGTTATGAGTAAAAGTGAAGTAGCGATGATTAATACAACCATCGAAATGAAGATTCTAAAACGTAATGAAATTAATGGAATCTTAAAACTTTTAGACATGATTATGA
Organism: Flavobacterium sp. 5; assembly: GCF_002813295.1. Classification (NCBI taxonomy): domain Bacteria; kingdom Pseudomonadati; phylum Bacteroidota; class Flavobacteriia; order Flavobacteriales; family Flavobacteriaceae; genus Flavobacterium; species Flavobacterium sp. 5. The sequence goes on along the minus strand of NZ_PHUE01000001.1, from coordinate 2,115,727 downwards.
ATTGTTTTTCTTCCTGATTTTTTTGTAAAATTTAAATCCAAGCATGATTGTAATCGAAAATATAAAAATTCCGATTACGCCGTAAATCCAATTTACAGCATTTTTTAAGATTACTAAAAAAACTACAGCAAATAATATGATAGTGGATACTTCATTCCACAAACGCATAAAGTTGCTAGTGTATTTAATTTCATCTCTTTGTAATTGACTAAAAATCTGCTGGCATTTTAAATGATATAAATATAGCACAAAAACAAAGCCAAGTTTTACGTGCATCCAAGGCATTTGTAACCAAGCATTTCCCATTGGGGTAAAAAACAACATCCAAAAGGCAAAAATACTGGCCAAAACTGCACTTGGCCAAGTTATAATGTACCATAAACGATAGGTCATTATTTTGTATTGTTTTTGCAAGATTTCTTTTTCTGGCGAAGGTTTGTCGTTAGCCTCAATTTGGTACACAAACAAACGAACGATATAAAAAAGTCCTGCAAACCATGTAATAACAAAGATGAGGTGCAGGGATTTTAAGTAGTTATAATATTCCATAGAGTACTATGCTTATTTTGTGTTATTTAGCCCAATCGTTAATCCAATTCCCAACGGTTTGACACCATTGGTCATCATCATTTAAACACGGAATAGCAAAGAAATTTTCACCTCCTTTTGCTTCAAAATCTTCTTTGGCACGCATGGCAATTTCTTCAAGAGTTTCTAAACAATCTGAAACAAAAGCTGGAGTTACAACGGCAAGATTTTTAATTCCTTTTGCAGGCATTTTATCAATTTCGATATCAGTATAAGGCTCTAACCATTTGTCACCAGCTAATCTAGACTGGAAAGTCAAACTGTATTTGTCTTCAGGAATATTTAGTAATTTAACTACTTGTCTGGTAGTTTTATAACATTGATGACGGTAGCAAAATTCATGTGCAGGTGAAGGCGTGTTGCAACAAGAACCATCAATTTTGCAATGTGATTTGGTCACATCGGTTTTGCGAATATGACGCTCTGGAATTCCGTGATACGAGAACAATAAATGATCATATTCAAATCCAGATAAATGTTTTTGAATGGAGTCAGACAAGTTTTTAATATAATCAGGTTTATTGTAAAATGCAGGAACATCCGTAAATTTCATGTTTGGAAATTTTTTCTTGCGAATTTCTTCGGCTTTGACCAAAATAGTTAAAGTTGAAGCCATAGCATATTGAGGATATAAAGGAAAAAGTAATACTTCATCAACTCCTTTATCATGCAATTCTTGTAAACCTTTTTCAATAGTCATCGTGCCGTAACGCATTGAGAGTGCTACAGGAATATTTACTAAAGGTTGTACTTTTTTCTGCATTCTTTCTGAAAGTACTACTAAAGGAGAGCCTTCATCCCACCAAATTTTTTGATATGCGTGAGCCGATTCTTCAGGACGTTTTCTTAAAATAATACCACGAACCAGTAAAGCACGTAACAAATATGGAACATCAATAACATATTTATCCATTAAAAATTCGTCTAAATATGGTTTTACATCTTTTGGTTGTGGACTTTCTGGAGAACCTAAATTTACTAATAATACGCCTTTCATATGCAGATTTTGATTTTTGTCAAAAGTAGAAAAACCCACTTTTTTGAAATATGATAAATGTTATTTTTTTATTATGATTTAATATCTAAAAATGATAGTTTTTTAGACATTGGTATTAATTGACATTAAATATTTTTTTGGAGTAGTTCCAAATTTCTTTTTGAAGGCTGCAATAAAATGACTCCCAGTACTATAACCAATTTTTAAACCGACTTCGTTTACATTATAGGAACCGCTATCGAGCAACTTTCGGGCTGTGTCCATTTTGTAATCAAATAGAAAACCATAAACCGTGTCGCCATAAATTTGTTTAAAACCCATTTTTAGCTTCTTTAAGTTCAAACCAATTTGATCGGCTAGTTCTTGTAAACTTGGAGGTTCGGCCATATTCGCAATAATGATTTCTTTAGCTTTTTTAATCTTCAACACATTTTCTTCATCTATTAAAAACGGACATTGCTCAGCATTTGGATCTTCACTTCGATTAAAAAACAAACTCAATAATTCGTACCCTTTGCCTTTGTAATACAAGTTTTTGATGGATGGATTTAAATTATAATGAAACATTTGGTTCAAAACAATCGCCATCGATGGACTAATATCACTTTCGTTATAGTATTTTTTTTCCTGGTTTTCTTTACTTAAAAAAGGAATATGTTCGGCATCAGTCGTAAATAATCCGTGAAATTTTTTGATGGAAACAAATATAGAAATCAACCAAGACTTTGGGGCAATTTCAACATGTAAAGGCAATTCTTTTTCGGTATTATAAAAAAGCAAAGCTTTTTCTTCGTTGAGTTTTAAGTTATAATTTCCTTGATTAAAAATATAATTGGCATTTCCTTTCAAACCAAAATGAAATTGAATCAAACCCAATTGAATAGGGCGTTGAAACGTTATAATTTCATTGGTGTTGTTTTGAAAACGAATTAAAATAAAATCATCGTCAATTTTTATTTCTTCCTCCATTTTGTTGATTCCCTTTAGTCAAGTTATTATTACCGTTTTTGATAAAACGAATAATTTATCTTTTCAAAATTAAATCTTTTTGATGGTTTATCCTTTACTTCCCATCTATTTTATAAAATCTTTATTGTTTTGTCTCATTATATTTAAAAACGGTAGAGATTTGTACATTAACTTTATTTGTCAGTTTATTTTTGATAACAGCAGGTATTGAAATATTAAAATCGCTTGCATTTGTGCTAAAGTTTGCTAAAATTTTAATTACTAAAGACGTCTTGCTAATTTTTGCTGTAGCTATTATATCCTTAGATTTTCCGTGAAGTTCTAATGTTCCTTTTATTGTAAAATCTTTAGGATTTGCAGTTAAACTATTCACATCAAACCCATTAATTTTTCCTTTGAATATTGCTTTAGGATATTGGTCACTTTCAATAAAATTTTCATTGAAATGCTCTTCCATCAAGGCGATTTTAAACTGGAATCCTTTCATTAAAGCCAAACTTGCAATTTCTCCTGTTTGTGGATTTAAAACAAAAGTTACACTATTATTGGTTGCCTTAACTTCTTCAAAGGAAGGAACAGAAGCTTCAAAAGTTATAGTTCCTGATTTGTCAATTATTTTTTCTTGTGAAAAACAAATACTTCCTATACTTAGCATTACTATGAGTATGTTTTTTTTCATGATTCTATTTTTAAATTATCATTCTAGCAATATATCTCTGGTCAATCTGCCAAATTGAACTAATGGTTATTAATTAAATTCGGGTATCAAAACAGCTGCAATTTTAATATTTACTTTATTATCAAGTTTATATTTAATAATAGATGGAATTGGGATGCTAAAATCACTTGTATTTACAGTAAAATTCGAAAAAACAGTAATTCGAGAACCTGTTTTACTGATTCTTGCATTAGCGTTTATATCTCTAGATTTTCCATGAAGTTCTAGTTTCCCTTTTATGATATAATCTTTATATTCTCCTGTCAAATTGTTAGCGTCAAATCCTTCTATGTGTCCTCTGAAAATTGTTTTAGGATATTTATCCGTTTCCATATAATTTTCATTGAAATGTTCTTCCATCAAAGCGATTTCAAATTGAAATCCTTTTAGCAAAGCCAAGCTTGCAATGTCTCCTGTTTCTGGATTTAAAACAAAAGTTACATTACTATTGATACCTTCAACAGGTTGAAATGAAGGCACAGAAGCTTCAATAGTTATTGTTCCCGATTTTGTTATCAATTTTTCTTGCGAAAAGAGAATCAATGAAACCAGTAACATTATTATAAGTAATGTTTTTTTCATAATGTTTTTTGGAATTATTTTTCTAATAATCCATCTTGATTCCATTTAAGAATGATGTCTATTGTGGTTTGAGGCAATCTTGGCCCTCCATTTGGCATTAAGGAACTGTTTCCGTTTTCTAATGAAATTCGGGTGAGTAATCCACGATTTAAAACGGCTTGTTTTACTTGGTCATAAGTTACTAATGACATAGGTGCTCCATTTTTTGGAACTGTAGCGTGACAGACAATACAATTGTTGTCAATTATGGATTTTACATTTTGATTATAGGTTGCCAAGCCTATTATTGTGGTATCATCCATTAGCGTGTCTGGGTTGTCATTGGTACAACTCAAAAGAATTGTAGATAATGACAAGGAAACAAAAAGAATTTTCGCATTCATAATGACTGGTTTTAAATTAAAAAGAATGAATCATAAAAGCATTTCTAAAACATATACGATAAAATGTATTGTATAGTTTTTTTGAACTGCATTATTATTTTTTAAAACCAAAGATTCGTTTTTAACGTAGATACTTCAAACACCAAAAAAAAGTAGCTATGAAAAATAAAATACTTCTAGGGATTTCATTTTCCTTGGCAATTGCAACTTCCATTTATCTCTACACTTATAAAGAACATCGGGATATAAGTTCTGAAACACCAGATTATGTGGTCGCCATTTCTGGACTTGAAAAAGAATTTTCTTCTAATGGTAGTTTGGCTTATGCCAAATATCAAGATAAAACCATCGAAATGACCGGACAAATAACAGCTATTGATGCTGTAAACAAAGGGATTGTATTGAATGACAAAGTATTTGCAACCTTCAAAGACAGCTTACCTAAAAGTATCGCAAATGATAAAATACTAAACATCAAAGGAAGATTTTTAGGGTATGATGAATTGCTTGGAGAATTTAAAATCGATCAATGTTCTGTAACGTACTAAAACAAAATAATTTAAAATTATATCTCATGAAAAAACTTGTACTATTTTTATTCTTATTCCCTTTATGGATTTATTCTCAAAACGACTTATTGTCTGGTGTAGATATTCCTGTTTCAAAAGAAAAAGTAATTTCTGCTTTTAAGGCCCTGAAAATCGTTAACCTGGAATCTACAAAAGTAGCCGCAAAAGGGGATATGTACTTTATAGTGGCACACCGATTCGGGTCAATAAAAGATGGATTCGAAGGATTTTACGGATTGGATAACGCTAATACCCAAATCAAATTCATCTACGGAATAACAGACGGTTTTCATATTAGCGCTGCCAGAAGCCAATTGGCTTATGATTTTGCTGCAAAATATGCTTTATTTCCTCAGATAAAAGATGGTTTCCCAGTTAGCATTGTTGGATTTAACAGTTTGTCAATAAACAACACACTCAAAGAAAGTAACTATCCTGAATTGAAATTTGAAAATAGGTTGACTTATGTAGCCCAATTATTAATTTCTAGAAAATTCACGGAGAAGCTTTCATTGGAAGTAGTGCCAACTATTTTTCATGAAAATTTTGTAGAAAACCCTGAGCAAAACAATACACAATATGCGATTGGTTTTGGAGGTAGGTACAAATTTGCTAAACGCTGGTCTTTAAATATCGATTATGCTGCTCACCTGAACAGGGTTTCCAATTCTATTTATAACAATCCATTATCTATTGGTTTTGATTTAGAAACGGGTGGACATGTTTTTCAAATGCATTTTACCAATTCCCAAGGTATAGACGAAGCTGGATATTTGGCTAGAACTACAGGAGATTGGTCCAAAGGAGATGTGTTTTTTGGGTTTAATCTCGCTAGAGTTTTCTAAAAATATTTGACAGTTTAGAGTTTTAATTATTTAAAACAATTCTAAATTAATGTTTTTTCTCTTTTAAATAAAACCAACTTAAAAAAGCTCTCGTATATGCTTTTAAAATCAAATCAATTTTAAAATGCATCGGTATGAAAATTAACAAAACAATAAAAAGAGGTCTTTTGGCAGCATTAGTTCTTATGGTGCTATTCTTCGGAATTCTCATTTTCCACATTGTTACAGCAAAACCAGCTGTGTATGAAAGCCCAAATTTGCAAATCAGTCGAATCGATTTCAAATCGAACATAGATTCTGTTGAAGCAAAAAAAATATGTTCGGATTTAAGGTCTATAAATGGCTTAACCTCCGATTCTATAATCGTAAAAAGAAATGTTGTGGTTTATTTCCACAACAATAAAATTACGAATTCTAAAAAAGTGTATGATCAATTAATGGCCAAAGGACATTATGACGCTCAGCGATACATTTTACCAGCAAATTTGGCAAACAAAGAAGTCTGTCCAATAGATCAAAACAGTTTTAGCTATAAAATGGCTAAATCAATAAATCAAATTTTTAATTAACCTTTAATATTTTTATTATGAAAAATTTTTCAAAAATTACACTAAGTGTATTGATCGTTGCATCGGCAACTTTAACTTCTTGCAGTAATAATGATGATGAAGCAACACCAATGCCAGTAGCAAAAGCTACAATTTATGAGCGCCTAGGAGGAACAAAAATGGTGACAGATCCAGACAATCCAGGAATGATGATCGAACAAGGTCGTTTGAGTTACCGTAAAGTAGTAAATTCAACTATTGGATTAATTGTAGCAGATATTCAATCAAATGCAGCAGGAAATTTACAGGCTCATTTTGCTCCTCTATTAGCAGAAACTGGAGATACTCAAGCTACTAATATTGCTAAATTATCAGATAATTTGACTGACTTCTTCTCATTTAACACAGGAGGAACTAACGCTGTAAATACGTATTCTGGTTTGAGTATGGTAGCGGCTCACAACCCAGCGACAAATGCTCGTATGGGTACTAAAGCTAGTAATGCTGATTATACTAAATTTGAAGGTTATGTTGGTGCAGCTGCTAATGCTAATGGAGTTGCTTCAAATACAGAACTTTATACAGATGTTGTTGCTGTTTTAGAATCATTGAGAACACCTATTGTTCAAAAATAATTTGTTAGTTCTTAATAAAACCCTGCCTGGACAGGTAGGGTTTTATTTAATAAAGCTGTTTTATAAACTTCATTAGTATTATGAAAGTGAATGATTTATCAAATTTAAAAAACCCATCTCAGAACTCACAGCGATATTTTTTCGTTTAAAATTCAAAGCAATAAGGAAAATATTATTTAGAATAAATCTACATAACTCACTAACGAAGGCTTGATTTCATTATAAAAGGCAATAAATACTATTTAGAATTGCTATTTTGAATCAATTTATTCCATAGCGATATAAAAAGTTCCTCTAGCGTTGTTTTTATAAATTAGTTAGTAATAATTTTGTCAAACTTTTAAGGAAGTATAATATGGAAAATTTCAATATGTCCAAAACTACCACATTTTACGCTTTAGGTTTAAGTTATAAAAAAGCAGATGCTACAATTAGAGGAAAATTTAGTTTAGATGCTAATGCACAATCTGCCTTATTAGAACAAGCCAAAGTCGAAGGAATCGAATCATTACTTGTAACTTCTACTTGTAATAGAACAGAGATTTATGGTTTTGCCAATCATCCATATGAGTTAATCAAATTACTTTGTGATAATAGTAATGGCTCTGTAGAGGAATTTAGAGAAGTTGCTTTTATCTACAAAAATCAAGAAGCAGTTAACCATATGTTTCGTGTAGGAACTGGTTTAGACAGTCAAATTTTAGGTGATTTTGAAATTATCAGTCAAATTAAAAATGCTTTTAATCAAAGTAAGGCTCTAGATTTAGTGAATACTTTTCTAGATCGTTTGGTAAACTCGGTGATTCAGGCGAGCAAAAAAATCAAAACAGATACTGAAATATCATCTGGTGCAACATCCGTTTCGTTTGCATCTGTACAATATATTATTAGAAATGTAGAAAACATTGGAGACAAAAATATTCTACTTTTCGGAACAGGAAAAATAGGTAGAAATACTTGTGAAAACCTTGTAAAGCATACTAAAAACGGTCATATTACTTTGGTAAACAGAACCAAAAATAAAGCCGAAATTTTAGCTGGTAAATTAAATGTAATCGTAAAAGATTATGCCAATTTACAAGAAGAACTTCAACAAACAGATGTTTTGGTTGTAGCTACAGGTGCTAAAAATCCAACAATAGACAAAGCATTGTTGAATTTAAAAAAACCGTTATTAATTTTGGATTTATCCATTCCTAGAAATGTGAATCCTGATGTAGAACAAATCGAGGGTGTAACTTTAATACATTTGGATTATTTGTCTCAAATAACAGATGATACTCTAGAAAGAAGAAAACAACATATTCCTGCTGCCGAAGCAATTATCGAGGATATAAAATTAGAATTTAATATTTGGATGAATGGTCGTAAATATGCACCAACCATCCACGCATTAAAAGCTAAATTGAACGATATAGTAGCAAGTGAATTGGCTTTTCAAAGAAAAAAAACATCTAATTTTAATGAGGAACAGGCTGATTTAATCAGTGCTAGAATTATTCAAAAAATTACGAATCAATTTGCTACTCATTTGAAAGATGAAAATACTTCGGTAGATGACAGTATTGAGTTTATTGAAAAAATATTTCAAATTGGACAATTAGTACCAAAAAATATTCCTTCTGAAATCGAAGAAAAATACAAAATCAATTTGTCATAAATGTTAACCATTAAGATATTAAGAAAATTAAGGTTTAGTTAATTACTGAAAAATGGTTGAAAAAATTCTATGACAAAAAAAGATGTTACGAAATTGTCTTATGAGATTACTGGGTTTGCCATAAAGGTTCATAAAGAGCTTGGGCCAGGACTTCTAGAAAGTGTTTATGAGCAATGTCTAAAATATGAATTAGAAAGAAGCGGATATGATGTAAAACAACAATTGAGTGTTAAAATTGATTATTATGAGCTCAAATTAGAATCAAATTTAAGAATTGATTTACTTGTAAATGATTGTGTTGTGGTTGAATTAAAAGCAATAGAAAATCTATTACCAATTCATGAAGCTCAATTATTAACATATATGAAATTATTACAAAGGCCGCAAGGGCTATTGATTAATTTCAATACAACAAACATAACAAAGTCAATGAAACCATTAGTAAACGAATTTTTTTCTAAATTAGAAGATTAAGTAATTTTTAGTGGTTAAAATAAAATATAATTTTTTAAGCATTAGAGATTTAGAAAATTAAGATTGCTTATAAACTCTTTCAAAAAAAACCTTAAATGAACCTTAATTTCTTAATGGTTAAAAATAAAACAATGTTTTTAAAATAATATGGCTGAAAAAGTTATTAGAATAGGAACACGCGATAGTGAATTAGCACTTTGGCAAGCGCATACCGTTGAAAAAAAATTAAACGATTTAGGGTATAAAACTGAAATTATTGCCGTAAAATCGGAGGGTGATATTATCCTTGATAAACCTCTATACGAACTCGGAATCACTGGAATATTTACAAAAACATTGGACATTGCGATGATAAATGGGCAAGTCGATATTGCCGTGCATTCGATGAAAGATGTTCCTACTGCTTTGCCAATTGGAATTGTTCAAGCAGCAGTTTTGGAAAGAGCCAATACTTTGGATATCTTGGTTCACAAAGGAAATCTGGATTTTCTTGAAAGTACTGGAACGATTGCAACAGGAAGTTTGCGTCGTCAGGCGATGTGGCTGAACAAATACCCAACTCATACCGTAGTCGATTTACGTGGAAACGTGAATACAAGAATGCAAAAGCTACAAGATAACGAATGGAATGGCGCTGTTTTCGCAGCAGCAGGTTTGGAAAGAATCAACTTAAAACCAACAGATTTTATCGATTTGGATTGGATGATTCCTGCTCCAGCGCAAGGCGCGATGGTTGTTGTGGCTATGGCAAACGATGATTATATACTTGATGCTGTTTCTCAACTTAATGACGTCGAAACAGAAATCTGTACTCATATAGAAAGACAATTCCTGAAAATCCTTGAAGGAGGTTGTACAGCGCCTATAGGTGCATTAGCAACTTATTGTGAAATAGAAGATACTTTTACTTTTAAAGGAATTTTATTGTCTATTGATGGAAAACAAAAATTAGAAATCGAAAAAATTGTTCCCGTTGAAGAGTGGAAAAAATTAGGTTTTAGCTGTGCTAAAGAAATATTAGATAATGGCGGAGCTGAATTGATGGCGACGATAAAAGCAACTTTGAAAAAATAATTCGATTTCCTCAATATAAAATCATGAAAATACTCTCTACAAAAATACTTGCTGAATATCAAAAACAACCACTGATTGAAGCGGGTTTAGAGTTCGCTGAAAATGATTTTATTACTAGCAAAATTAAACCTTTTGATTTAAAGAACATCAACGAAAGTTTGATTTTTAGCAGTCAAAATGCTGTTGAAACCATTCTACAACATCCTGATTTAGAAATATTAAAAACTAAAAAGATATATTGTGTTGGTTTGAAAACCAAAATATTACTTTCCGAAAGTGGTTTTGAAGTAATCGCTTATACAGGATATGCTTCTGATTTAGCAGAAATAATTACTTTGATTTACAATTCCGAAAGTTTCACTTTTTTCAGTGGTAATCTTAGAAGAGATACATTGCCAACTGCATTGACAGAAGCTGGGATAAAATGGAACGAAATTCAAGTTTACGAAACTTCGTTAACACCTCATAAAATAAAGAATGCTGTAGATGCTATTCTTTTTTTCAGCCCTTCGGGAGTGGAAAGTTATTTAAAAGAAAACACAATCAAAAAAGAAGTATGCTTTTGCATTGGCGATACCACGGCATCTGCATTAGAAAATATAGCAAAAAACATCATCATCGCTGACCAACCTTCTGTTGAAGATGTAATTGAAGCAGTACTAGAAGAATATAAATAAAATAAATAGCTCAGCACTAGAGCCAATATCTATACAATTATGTTAAAGAACGACCTATTTTTAAAAGCACTAAAAGGAGAAACAGTACAACGTCCACCAGTTTGGATGATGCGTCAGGCAGGAAGATATTTGCCAGAATTTAGAGCTTTGCGTGATAAATATGATTTTTTCACCCGTTGTGAAACTCCAGAATTAGCGGCAGAAATTACCGTTCAACCGATTCGTATTGTAAAACCAGATGCGGCTATTTTGTTTTCGGATATTTTGGTAGTGCCAAGAGCGATGGGAATTCATGTAGAATTGAAAGATAATTTGGGACCAATTATTCCAGATCCAATTCGTACGATGGAGCAAGTGAATCAGGTATATGTTCCGGATGTAAATGAAACTTTAGGTTATGTTTTTGATGCAATCAGATTGACCAAAGAAATGCTTGATGATGAGGTGCCTTTGATTGGTTTTGCAGGTTCACCTTGGACAATTTTCTGTTATGCTGTTGAAGGAAAAGGGTCAAAAAGTTTTGATACAGCTAAAGGATTTTGTTTTTCAAACCCAATAGCAGCGCACACTTTATTGCAAAAAATCACCGATACTACTATTTTATATTTATTAGAAAAAGTAAAAGCAGGCTGTAATGCTATTCAGATTTTTGATTCTTGGGGAGGAATGCTTTCTCCTGTAGATTATCAAGAATTCTCATGGAAATACATTAACCAAATCGTTGAAGCATTGGCTGAGGTTACTCCAGTTATTGTTTTCGGAAAAGGATGTTGGTTTGCTTTGAACGATATGGGTAAAAGTAAAGCTTCTGCTCTTGGAGTAGATTGGACTTGCTCGCCTAGAAATGCTCGTTATTTATCAGGAGGAAAGATTACTTTACAAGGTAATTTCGACCCATCAAGATTATTGTCGCCAATTCCTGTCATCAAAAAAATGGTACACGAAATGATTGACGAATTCGGAAAAGATAAATACATCGTAAACTTAGGTCACGGAATTTTACCAAATATTCCTGTTGACCACGCGAAAGCTTTTGTGGAAGCGGTGAAAGAATACGGACAGTAATAGTTGATAGTTTGTAGTTGATAGTTGTTGGGTTTGCAATTACTATCAACTATAAATCATTAACAATCAACTTATAAAATGCTAAACAAAGGCTTAAAAGATCAGGAAAGTCAGCGAATAGACAACATCCTCAAAAGGTTGATGTCTATTGTTTTTGTTCCAAAGGTTTGGACTTTTGAGGATTTAAATCAAGTTGAAGAACAGCTCAAAGATTTTGGATTGAATGTTGAAAGTTTGGTCGAAATAGAAGCAAATGATTTAGTTGTACTTTTGGATAGATTGCATTTTGATTGGAATCAAAAAGAACAATTTGCTGATTTTTTAGTGGCGCTTTCTAAAGAAAACAACTTTGATTTAAATGAAAAAATAATTGCTATTTACAATCATATTCAATCGGAAAGTAAGATGTTTTCTTTTGGAATAAATGCTAAAATCGCTTCCGCTAAAAACAAATAAAAATGAGTTTTACAGATTGGAAAATAGACCGAATTGAAAATATTCTTCCCGAAGAGTTCCATCAACTTATTGATAAGAATAAAAATCATATTGCAAAAACTTTCCCTGTAACTCTTACCAATTCTGATTCTTTTAAAAAGGCAGAGAATTTCATCGCTGTCAATCTTGACAAAGAGAAGAACAAAGAAGGTTTTTATTTTTTCGCAAGAGATATTAAAACAAATACTTTAATTGGTTATTTGTGTATAAAAACCATAGATTATCGCATTTCTAAGTGCGAATTGGGATATTTTATCGCAGAAGATTTTCAAGGAAAAGGAATTACATCAAAGATGGTTGCTGAAGCTCTCAATTTTTGTTTCAACGAATTGATGATGAATAAGGTTTTTATCTGCACTTCAGATGTTAATTTTGCAAGCCAAAGAATTGCATTAAAACATAATTTCCAACAAGAAGGAATTTTACGAGACGAATTTAGAAACGGTGATGGAACATTAGAAAACACTGTTTATTACGGTTTGCTTAAATCTGAATATTTAAAAAATGAAAAATAAATTTTACGCCTACATACAAAACCTACAAGACCAAATCGTAGCAGGATTAGAAGCTGTTGATGGTCAAGCGAAATTCAAAGAAGATCTTTGGGATCGTCCAGAAGGCGGTGGCGGAAGAACCCGCGTTATCGAAAATGGAGTTGTTTTTGAAAAAGGCGGTGTAAATATCTCAGCTGTTCATGGTAAATTACCAGAGAGCATGCAGAAATTATTCAACGTTGGCGAAGCCGATTTTTTTGCCTGTGGATTGAGTTTGGTTTTGCATCCAAAAAATCCAATGGTGCCAACCGTTCACGCTAATTGGCGCTATTTCGAAATGTACGATGATAACGGTAATGTGATTCAACAATGGTTTGGTGGTGGACAAGATTTAACGCCTTATTATTTGTTTGAAGAAGATGCAAAATACTTTCATCAAACCTGCAAAACAGCTTGTGACAAACACAATTCAGAGTTTTACCCAAAATATAAAAAACAATGTGATACTTATTTTTGGAATGCACATCGGAACGAAGGCAGAGGAATCGGTGGTTTATTCTTCGATTATTGCAAAGCAAACGAAGAGATGAGTATGGAAAATTGGTTTAACTTTGTAGCTGAAGTCGGTAATAGCTTTCTTCAAGCATATGTGCCAATTGTAGAAAGAAGAAAAGACTTGCCCTATACACCAGAACAAAAAACATGGCAGGAAATCCGACGTGGTCGTTATGTTGAATTTAATTTGGTTCACGACAAAGGCACATTGTTTGGATTAAAAACCAACGGAAGAATAGAAAGTATTTTGATGAGTTTACCACCACATGTTCAGTGGGTTTATGATCATCATCCTGAAGTTGGAAGTGAAGAAGAGAAATTGATAAAAGTATTAGAAAATCCGATTGATTGGATAGCTTCGTAGAAGCGCTATAATTATAGAAAAAAAATTTACGTATTCAACTGAGCTCCATAGGAGCGTTATATTTATAGCTGAATATTTATAGATAAATTTATAATGGCAAACACATATTCCCAATTATATATTCAAATTGTTTTTGCTGTCAAAGGCAGACAAAATTTGATTTCCAACAAATGGAAAGACGAATTGTATAAATATATAACAGGAATTGTTACAAATGAAAATCAAAAATTGATAGCTATTAACGGAATGTCTGATCATATTCATATTCTAATTGGATTAAAACCTAATAGAGCATTATCAGATTTGGTTAGAGATATAAAAGCTAATTCTTCTCGATTTATCAATGAAAAAAGATGGATAAATGGTAAATTCGAATGGCAAACAGGATTTGGAGCATTCAGTTATAGTCAATCACAATTGACAAATGTTATCAATTATATCCAAAATCAGGAAGAACATCATAAAACGAAAACATTTAAAGAAGAATACATCGATTTTTTAAAAGCATTTGAAATTGAATACAAAGACGAATATATTTTTGAAGAATTAGAATAATACATTGCGATTAAAATGTCGCTCCTCTGGAGCTCAAGAAAACAACACTAATATTTCTATAAACATATCGCTCCAATGGAGCTAAAAATCACAAATAATTATGTTCCCATTACAAAGAGGTAGAAGATTAAGAACCAACGAATCCATTCGTTCTTTAGTACGTGAAACGACTTTAAGTCCATCCGATTTTATGTTTCCAATGTTTATTGCTGAAGGCGAAAACGTAAATGTTGCAATTCCATCGATGCCAGGTATTTTCCGTCGTTCTATTGATTTAACTGTTGAAGAAGTCAAAGAATTATTCGCATTGGGAATTCGTGCCGTAAATATCTATGTAAAAGTTAGTGAAGATTTAAAAGACAATACTGGAAAAGAAGCTTGGAATCCAAACGGATTGATGCAACAAGCTATCCGGGCTATCAAAACCGCTTGTCCAGAAATGATTGTAATGCCCGATGTGGCTTTAGATCCCTATTCGATTTATGGTCACGACGGAATTATTGCCAATGGCGATGTTGAAAATGATTCAACTAACGATGCGTTAGTAAAAATGGCAGTTTCTCACGCCGAAGCTGGTGCCGATTTTGTAGCGCCTTCGGATATGATGGACGGTCGTGTATTGCGTTTACGCCAAGGATTGGATGTCGCAGGTTTTCACAATGTGGGAATCATGAGTTATTCGGCAAAATATGCTTCGGCGTTTTACGGACCTTTCCGTGATGCTTTAGACAGCGCACCAAGAGAAGCTAATGTTGTAGTTCCAAAAGACAAAAAAACCTACCAAATGGATTATGCTAACCGCATCGAAGCCATCAAAGAAGCACTTTGGGACGTCGAAGAAGGTGCCGATATGGTCATGGTAAAACCTGGAATCGCTTATTTAGATATCGTTCGTGAAGTTAAAAATGCAGTTAATGTTCCTGTGACTGTTTTTCATGTATCAGGCGAATATGCAATGATTAAAGCTGCTGCCGAAAGAGGTTGGTTGGATAACGACAAAATTATGATGGAACAATTGATGTGTATCAAAAGGGCAGGAGCAAGTCTGATTTCTACTTATTTCGCCAAAGAAGCTGCGATACTTTTAAACAAATAAAATCATGAAGAAAATAATTATAGCCGTTACTCTTTTTGTATTAGTATCCTGTAAAAAAGAAAGTCAGGAATCTTTTGGAAAACCTACTGAAATTACAACAGAAGCTCAAACACCAGAAGCTTTAGGAAAAGAAATTTTTGAAGGTAAAGGAAATTGCGTTGCTTGTCATCAAGTAGATAAAAAATTGATTGGACCAAGTCTTCAGGAAATTGCCAAAATCTATAAAGATAAAAATGGCAATCTAGTTAATTTCTTCAAGGGCGAAGGCGAAGCTATTGTTGACCCAAGTCAGTTTGAAGTAATGAGAGCCAATATAGAAATTACCAGAACCTTTTCAGACGAAGAATTGAAAGGTTTAGAAGCTTATATCGATTCCAATCTGAAATAATACTTCTAAAAGAACAAATCTTAATATTAAAATCCTTTCCGTGAAACCCTTTCAGAGTTTTAAACTCTGAAAGGGTTTTCGTTTGAACACTTATTTAATCCCACCAAAAGCTCCAAAACATGCATTTTTGTGTAAAGTTTCAACACTAGAGAAACCTACTTTTTTCATCAAATCCAATTGATATACCATTGATCTCGGACTATTATCTATTTCAATGTAACAAAAAATAAACTAAAACGTCTACTTACAATATGGATACACTTTTAATTTCTCGAAAACAAGTTTGGAAAACTTTGATATTATTTTTAAGTATTTTAATTATACTTAGTGCAATTTGCTATTATGCTATAATAAAATTAAATCCTACAAGTATTTATGTTGGAGCATTAATGATGTGTCCTGCATTATCTGCATTCATTACATTAAAAATCATAAAAAGACCTATTTCAAGTTTACCTTGGGAATTGAAAAAAATTAAATATTTACGATTATCATATTTAGTTCCAACTATTTATATATCAATAGCATATATTTTAATATGGATATTTGGTTTTGGAAGCTTATTTAATCAAAATACAGTTGTCGAATGGTCTAATGAATTAGGAATAAAAGAATTCAATAGTTTTTTTGTAATACTATTGATGGTTTTACTTTTAGCAACAGTAGGTGTTGTAAAAAACATAGGTTCTACTTTAGGTGAAGAAATAGGATGGCGGGGATTTTTTATTTTTGAACTTAGAAAAATATTCTCTTTTGGAGGCGTATCAATAATTAGTGGTCTAATTTGGTCACTCTGGCATTGGCCTCTTATTTTCTTAATCTATAAAGGAAGTAACGATATTTTAATTCATATAGTTTCATTTACAGTAATGATAATAGGAATGTCTGTTATTTTGACTTACTATACTTATAAATCAAATAGTCTATGGCCTGCAGCTCTTTATCATTCAGTTCATAATATTTATATACAGAAAATATTTACTCCATTAACATCAACAAATGAGATAAGTAAATTTTGGATAGATGAATTTGGAATAATGCTCCCAATTATCACAACAATTTTTGCAATTTACTTTTGGTATAAAGCAAAAACTGAAAACTTATAAACACTATTCCAAAGGCTCATTAATTTCCAAATTTGATTATAGAAAATATTTGAAAGTATCATTTCAAAATTCTTTCAACTCTGTCGAAAAATGACAAGGTTATTTGGTAGTAAAAAAAAACACACAAAACCATCTCAATTTAGAGATGGTTTTTGTTTTTTTATAATTATTTGATTCCACCAAAAGCTCCAAAACAAGCATTTTTGTGTAAAATTTCAACACTCGAAAAACCTACTTTTTTCATCAAATCCAATTGATACACCATCGATCTCGGAGTATCTTCTTTTTCGATATAATCAAAAACCTTTTGTTGGTATTCCTCGCCACCGTGTAGCTTCAAATAATCACCATATCTGCCCCAAATCAATTGATTTATCGCTTCGTTATCTTGAGTCAATAAATCCGAAATCAACAAACAACCACCGTCTGTTAAACTATCATACAATTTCTTAAAAACAAATTCCCAGTCCGAATCTTCTCTTAAATGATGCAAAACCGCTCCAGCTAAGATAATGTCAAAATGATTTTTAGGTAAATCTATATCTCGGATATCCCCTTGAATCGTTTCTACAGTTCCGGCTGTCCCTTCCGAAACTCGCTCTTGAGCTTTATCTAACATATTTTGGCTCAAATCAATCAAAGTACAGTTCAAATCAGGAACTTTAGAAAGCATTTTCAACGTATAATTTCCTGCTCCACAACCTAGATCCAAAACGGTGGTTGCATTTGGTTTTATCGCTTTAGCAGAAGCTGTCAAAAGGTCTAATGAAATTTGCGCATCCATTGTTGCTACTTGTCCTGTTTCTAAATTGGCGAATCGTTCGACATCATTGTCAAAACGTTCTTTGATTTCGTTTACTGTTGATTTTTTCATAGTTTCTAATTTTATTTTTTTCTTCCCACAAATCGTATTACTGAACCTTTTCCGTTATGAAATATTCCTTCGTTAAGTTCAATTTCCTTTTCTGCCAATTCTTCAAAATCGTAATCTGGAAAATCAGCCTTTATTTCTTCTATCGAGAATAAAGATTCTATGTCTTTTGGACCTCCAATTTTTTCATCCTTTAGAACATAATGAAGATGTTTTTTACTGAAAGCTTCAAAAATAACGACTCCTCCCTTTCGTAAATAACGATCCAAAATTTTATGATATTGGGATTTGATTGTAGCTGGAAAATGAGCGTAAATAAGCCCAATAGCATCAAATTGATCATGTTCATAATCTATTGTTTCCAGTTCGCCAACTTGATAGTCAATCGTCACATTATTTGATTCTGCAAGTTGTAGTGCTTTCTTTTTTCCTTTCAGACTTATATCAAAAGCAAAAACCTTCCAACCCAATTTGGCAGCATAAATGGCATTACGGCCTTCTCCTTCTGCAGGAAAAAGAATAGTTCCCACTTTTAATTTGTCTAGTTGTTCTTTTAGGTATTTGTTAGGCTCTTCTCCATAAGCAAATTCTTTGTTGCTGTATCTTTTGTCCCATCTGTCTTTCCAAATCTGTTCCATACTATTTTGTTTTTATATTTAGTATTAGTGTCAAAATTAATTATCGATATTTGGTTGTAACGAACTCATTATTAGTTTTAATGACTAAATTTTTAATTTTCACATTACAAACTTAAAATTTTTATATATGACTTAAAAATGCTTAATTTGTCAATTATTAATACCTAATAAGTATTTATGGAATTACGTCACTTAAAATATTTCTTAAAATTAGCTGAGGAATTGAGCTTTGTTCGTGCTGCGGATAAATTATTCATTTCTCAACCGCCTTTGAGTCGTCAGATTAAAGAATTGGAAACTGAAATTGGAGCTCAGCTTTTTGAGCGTAACAATAAACGCGTAATTCTTACTGAGGCTGGAAAATATTACCAAAAGGAAATTCAGGAATTGGTTCAAAACTTGGAACGCATCAATTTGACTACCAAAAAAATTGCTGAAAATCAAAGTGGTGAGTTTCGCATTGCCTATGTCAGTTCTACTTTTTCGGGAGATATTTCAAAGCTGTTGCAATTTCTTTCTGAGAAATATCCTTTTGTAAATTTTCGGCTTTACGAAGTACCAACAGTCAAACAAATTGCTGCTTTGGAAGAAGGAAAAATAGACTTTGGAATTATTCGTGCGCCTTTGTATTCTTCAAAAATAGATTCTCAATTATGGTTCAAAGACAGTTTCTCCATTGTATTTAACAGAAATAAATATAATATTACTACAGAAGAGGAACTGAAAAAATTACAAGATGCAACTTTTGTATTTTTTAATAAAGATTATGCTCCTTACTTTTACGATGTTTTATTGCAAATTTGTGCTCAATATGGTTTTGAACCAAAAGTTGTTCATGAATCCAATAACATTTCGTCGATTATCCAGCTGGTAAAGAGCGGATTGGGTATTTCGATTGTTCCAACTGCGATTATGAAAAATTATAATTATCCAGAATTGGAATTCGTAGAAATCAAAAGAAGGTTTCTTTTTACCCATATTCTATTGGCTACTCCAAAAGGAAGCCAATCAGAAATATCCAAAGCAGCCATACAATTTTTAATGCAACAAAATGTGAAAAATGAAGAATAACGATCAATCTACGGCGTATTTCAAGACTCCATTGGGAATTGCAAAAATCATAGGTGACCAAAAGGGAATTTCGGTAATTTCAATATTAGCTGAAGGTGAAATATCAAATGAAATCCCGGTTATTCTAAAAGAAGCTGTTTCTCAACTTACGGATTATTTTGACAGTAAAAGAACAAATTTTGATTTTAAACTGAATCCTAAAGGAACAGATTTTCAGCAAAAAGTATGGAAAGCACTACTAGAGATACCCTATGGTAAAACATTAAGCTATATGGATTTATCAAAAAAATTAGGTGATATAAAAGCAATTCGTGCTGTAGCTTCTGCTAATGGGAAAAACCCACTTTGGATTGTTGTTCCTTGTCACCGTGTTATAGGAAGCGATGGATCGCTAACGGGTTACGCAGGTGGATTATGGCGAAAGAAATGGCTACTAGAACTTGAAAATCCAACGACTCAGCAAAGCTTATTCTAGTTAAATAAAGAAGAATTGAACGAATTTTCATCAATTAAATTATTAGATTTGATTTGTTATTGAAATTCAGATTTAAATTAATTATTATGATAGAGAAAATAAATCTCAACAATATCCTTTTCCTAGACATAGAAACTGTTCCTGAATCTGAAGATTACAATGCTTTGGACTCTGAAATGCAAGTGTTGTACGAGCAAAAAACACAATACCAACGCAAAGATGATTTTACAGCTGAAGAATTTTATGACCGTGCTGGAATTTGGGCTGAATTTGGGAAAATTGTCTGTATTTCTGTGGGATATTTTGTCATTAAAGGTGATATTCGAAACTTTAGAGTGACTTCTTTCTTTGGCGAAGAGCCGAAACTTTTAAAAGATTTCAATAATTTGTTGAATAATCATTTCAACGGGCCTCAACATGTTTTGTGTGGACACAATGCTAAGGAAT
The DNA here is from genome assembly GCF_002813295.1 of Flavobacterium sp. 5. Classification (NCBI taxonomy): domain Bacteria; kingdom Pseudomonadati; phylum Bacteroidota; class Flavobacteriia; order Flavobacteriales; family Flavobacteriaceae; genus Flavobacterium; species Flavobacterium sp. 5. The sequence continues at coordinate 2,095,388 of NZ_PHUE01000001.1, read as the reverse complement.
TTGATATTCCGTTTCTTGCCCGTAGGATGATTATCAATCAGATTCCAATTCCCGACAAGCTGAATTTATTTGGTAAAAAACCTTGGGAAATTGCGCACTTGGACACTTTAGAATTATGGAAATTTGGTGATTACAAACATTATACTTCTTTAAAATTGATGTGTAAAGTCCTTGGTATTCCTTCTCCAAAAGGCGATATCGACGGTAGCCAGGTTGGGTACGTTTTTTATGTAGAAAAAGACATTGACCGAATAGTCACTTATTGTGAAAAAGATACAATTGCTGTAGCGCAAATATTTCTTCGCTTACGAAGAGAGGATTTATTGATTGAAGAAGAGATTATTCATGTATAGTTTTTTTAAGTAGCTAAGTTTCTAATATGCAAAGTGGCTGAGTTTTAGAACCACACTTAAATGAACTTATATAACTTATATGGTTTAAAAATGACACATCAGGAAATTGCAAACTATCGACTTGCTTCGCAAAAGATTTTTAAAATGACTCAGCAAACACCACAAGAAATCGTACGGCATCTTGGAGCTATGCAAGCGCAGGATTATGCTATGGCTAAATGGGCGATTGGCTCGAGATGTGATGCTTCTGAAAAAAGTATTGAAGAAGCTATTAATTCGGGTGAAATTATTAGAACACATATTTTAAGACCAACGTGGCATTTTGTAGCTGCCGAAGATATTCGTTGGATGTTAGCTCTTTCTGCACCACAAGTAAAAAAATTTACAGCCTCGGCCGCAAAAAAGTATGGTTTTGATGACAAAAAATTGGATCAAACTAATTCATCGATTGAAAAGTTATTAGCAGGAAATAATCATCTGACACGCGATGAAATCATGCAAGAACTAGATATTAAAAAAACTTCTAGTCAGGATTTTCTTAGTGCTGTAATAATGATGAATGCGGAACTGGATGGTTTGGTCTGTAATGGAAGAATGAAAGGGAAGCAAATTACTTATGCTTTGCTCGATGAACGAGTTTTGAAATCCGAAATGAAGCTTACTACAGAAGAAGCGCTAGCTAAATTAGCCAAACGGTATTTTGAAAGCCATGGTCCAGCAACTTTGCTCGACTTTTCGTGGTGGTCTGGTTTTTCAATAGCAATAATTAAATCAGTAATTAATTTAATAGAGTCTGAATTGGATTCGATTGAAATTAATAATCAGAAGTATTGGTTTAGACTTGATGTAATTGATATTGATAACTTTCACGAAAGTGTGCATTTTTTACCTGCTTTTGATGAGATTTTAATCTCCTATAAAACTCGAGAAGCATCCATTTTATTAGAGCATCAACCTAAAGCATTTACAAATAATGGCATTTTTAAACCCGTCATTCTCGAAAACGGCAAAGTCATTGGAACCTGGAAACGAACCATCAAAAAAGATCACATGAAAGTAGAAACGCAGTTTTTTACTGTTACAGATGAAGCTAAAAAGAGTATTGTTTTTGAAGAGATTAAACATTTTGAAAATTATCTGGAAACCAAAGTTATAATTGAGTAGGTTTCTTTATTTTCTAAGATAAATAGGCAAAACATTTAAAACCAATCAATAGATTAATCGTGATAATAATTTTAAGTGTATTTTTGATATAAAAAAATACTGACTGAATAGTCAATCACTATGAAAAAGATTAAAATGGTATGATTTAAATTTTGTTTTATTCACGATGAGAAGACTTAATGATTTTGTTAGAGGTTAGTGATGTTTAAAAAATTAATTTTGATAGTAATTTTAAAATGTAAATTGCAGTTTGCCCTTTATATTGAAATTGTTATTGATTTATTACATTTACAAAAAATATAAATTATGGTATTAAGTAGATTCTGGTTGGTTATTTTTATTTCCTCGATTGTTTTTATTGTTGTCAGTTTGTTTACTGCCAATACCTATACCATTGATTATGTTTTGAATGGAAAAAAAGACGATCCTGTTTTAATTTCTGAAAAATATATTGAACAAGTTCCTGCTTTTATCAAAGACAGTATTAAGAAAGCAACAGATCAAACCATGATTATCAATCGTGATACGCTAAATGCAGACACAACTTATGTTTATAAAAATAAAACAGTAAAGATTTTCAGCGGAGTTCAAAAATCGGATGGTTTATTACCAACTTGTAAAAGTACTTTGCTTGATTTGATTTTGCCACTTATGGCTTATCTGGCCTTTTTCTGCGGATTGATGGAACTTTTAATCATTTCTGGAGCCTCTGGAAAATTAGCTAAACTATTGAGTCCTGTATTTGTAAAAGTGTTTCCTAGTATTCCTAAGGATCACCCATCTATATCCTACATGACGTTAAACTTTGCTGCTAATTTCCTAGGATTAGATTCTGCTGCGACACCATTTGGGCTTAAAGCCATGGAAAGTTTGCAAGAAATAAATCCCGAAAAAGACAAAGCCAGCGACGCTCAGATTATGTTTATGTGTCTGCATGCTTCGGGGCTGACATTAATTGCAACATCTATTATTGGCTATCGCGCTGCTGCGAATGCTACTAACCCAGCCGATGTAATGTTACCTTGTATTATAACTTCTTTTATTGGTACTATTGCTGCTTTTTTAATTGTTGGAATCAAGCAAAAAATTAATTTCAAAAGCGCTTCATTGGTTGTGGCTCTGATAACATTAATTGCCGCCATAGTTGGTTTGTTGATGTACGTAAACCACTTAGATTTAATTGGAAAAAACTATTTTACATCTAATCTTTCTGCTTTGATATTGGTTGGAATTATTGCTTTTACTTTGCTATTTTCATTTATAAAAGAGAAGGAATTTACAGATGCTAAAACCACAGTTTTTGAAGCCTTTGTGTCAGGTGCCAATAATGGAGTCAAAACAGGAGTTACCATTTTTCCTTATGTTTTGGGAATGTTGGTGGCTATTTCTTTATTCAGAAACAGTGGTTTATTTGAAATTATTAGCAACTGGATTGCATTTGCTTTCTCTAATATGGGTGTCAATAAAGAAATTACTGATGCTTTACCAGTAGCATTGCTTAGACCGTTTAGTTCTGCTGGTTCACGAGGTTTTTTGATTGATTCGATGAATACTTTTGGTGCCGATTCTATGACGGGAAGGTTAAGTAGTATTTTTCAATGCAGTGCCGAAAGTACTTTCTATGTAATTGCCGTTTATTTTGGTTCGGTAAATATCAAAAATACCCGTTACGCTTTAGGAACGATGCTTTTGGTCGATTTGATTTGTGTAATTACAGCTATATTTGTGGCTAGTTGGTTTTTTTAAAAAAAAGAACTGCAAATTAATTTTAGAAGATTAGGTGTTTTAATTTATTTTTCATTCTTTTGGATGCTCACAATCTATTATTAACCAATTAAACAGAAAAAAATGTCAAAATATACTAAATACATTGCGATAGGTTTACTTATCTTATTCTTAGTTACTAGTTTATTAGCTTAAATTTTACTCAAACAATAAATCTCAACAAATGAAATACTCTTTTTTAGCTCTTGTAGCTGTGCTTTTTATGTCTTGTAATGACAAGAAAAAAGAAGAAAATATAACTCCTGCTGCTAATACTGAGGCTGTCCCAAACAATGAGGCCGAAATCGTAAAATATATTGCAGATAATCATTTAAAAGCAACACGTACTGAGTCGGGTTTGTATTATGTAATTGAAGAAGCGGGAACAGGAAAACAGCCAACTGTTGATTCTGAAGTTACAGTTGCATACAAAGGATATTTTACCAATAAAGAAGTTTTTGACCAGAGTGATAAAAAAGGGATTTCTTTTCCTTTACGTGGTGTAATTGCTGGTTGGACAGAAGGAATTCAGTATTTTAAAGAAGGTGGTAAAGGAATTCTTTTAATTCCTTCTGATTTGGGATACGGTCCTGGAGGACAAGGTCCAATTCCTGGAGGATCAGTACTGGTTTTTGATATTAAATTAAACTCAGTTAAATAGAACTCTCTATTCACAAAAAACTAAAAAAGCTACAGATCAATAACTGTAGCTTTTTTAGTTTTGGTAAGCTGTTATTGTATGCCGCTGTTAATTACAGTTTAATTAAACCAAATGTTATTAAGCATTAGCTACTGAACAGTTTATTAATTTTAAAAGTTATTTTTTTTAAGAAAATATTAGTAATTGGTGCTATGCCAAAAAAGTTATATTTGCTACCAACAACTATTAAAATTTATTTATGAAATATTCATTCCTTGCTATTATTGCTGTACTTTTTATGTCTTGCAGTAACAGTGACTCTAAAGAAGAAGTAGATTATAGCGCTCAAAATGAAGCTGAAATAAAGGCTTATGTAACAGAGAACAATCTAGATGCAAAAAGAACAGATTCAGGTTTGTACTATGTAATTAACGAAGAAGGAACAGGCAAGCGACCTACAGCAATTTCAAATTTGACTGTTTCTTACAAAGGGTATTATACTAACAAAAAGATACTTGATCAAAGTACAGACGCTGGTTATACTTTTAATTTGCAGGGAATGATAAAAGGTTGGATTGAGGGTATTCCTTTTTTTAAAGAAGGTGGAAGTGGCATTCTGTTGATACCAGCGCATTTGGCTTATGGCAGTAATGATTATAAAGGTGTTCCAGCAGGCTCTGTATTAATTTTTGAGATTAAATTGATTTCGGTTGAATTCAGTGCTGCAAATGACGCCAAAATTGTGAAATATATTGCAGACAATCAACTAAATGCCGTAAAAACAGAATCTGGTTTGTATTATGTAATTGACGAAGCGGGGACAGGTAAACAACCTACAGCTACTTCAAATGTTACGGTTGCTTATAAAGGCTATTATACTGATAAAACTGTTTTCGATCAAGGAAGTAGTACTGGCATTTCATTTAACCTGCAAGGTGTAATAAAAGGATGGATGGAAGGAATTCCATATTTTAAAGAAGGGGGAAGTGGTAAACTTTTAATACCAGCTAGTTTGGGTTACGGTAGTTACGATTATAGGGGTATTCCTGGGGGATCTGTTTTGATTTTCGATGTTAAGCTAATTTCAGTTAATTAAACGTTTAGTAAATTTTATAACTATGAAAATACAAGGCATCATTATCTTATTACTGTTAATGTTTGGACAACAGGCTCAATCACAGCAAACTGAATTATGGAACAATAAAAAATGTGCCGTTGTACTTACTTATGATGACGCTCTTAATATAGATTTGGATATTGTAATTCCAGCTCTTGATTCGCTTGGTCTCAAAGGAACATTTTATTTGATTGGAGAGTCTTCTGCTGTAAGCAAACGAATTCCCGAGTGGAGATTGGCTGTGCAAAAAGGCCATGAATTGGGTAATCATTCTTTAATGCATCCATGTGATGCTACTTTTCAAGGTAGGTCTTGGGTAAGTCCTGATAGAGCGCTTAATAATTATACAGTGACAAGAGCAGTCAACGAAATTAGAGTTACAAATACTCTTTTGCAGGCAATAGACGGTAAAACAGAACGAACTTTTGCGTTTCCATGTGGAGATACTAAAATTGGTTCAGTTAATTTTTATGATGATTTAAAAAATGATTTTGTTGGTGCTAGAGGTGTTCAGTCTGGTTTTCAACATATAAAAGAGGTTGATTTAAATAATATCAATTGTTTTTATATCGATGGTCATTCTGGTGATTATATGATTGATTTGGTTAAAAAAGCAATTGAGTCTCATACTTTATTAGTGTTTTTATTTCATGGTGTTGGTGGAGAACATGCTATCAATGTTTCTGCAAAAGCCCATAAAGAATTACTGCAATTTATGAAATTACATGAAAAGGAAATTTGGAATGCTCCTATGGTAGATGTTGCCAAATTCATTCGTAAAAATCAAAAGTCATAATTTGGGTTAATTAATTTTTTGATTCAAAATCTATGTATAATATAAAAGCCTCACATAATGCTACCGTGTGGACACAAATAGTAAATATTACTTTTTAACCACAAATTTCACAAATTAGCGCAAATCGGTATAGTGAAAATAGTTATTGGGTTGATTTAGCATATTCAAATTTGTGCTAATTTGTGCTAATTTGTGAAATTTGTGGTTGATTTTATACTTATGTCCACACGGTAGCATTATGTGAGGTTTTTCTTTTTTATAAAGCCGATTTGATGGTAATTGTAAATCATAGCAAAGAAGTAAAATCTTTCCTCTTAGCCCTGATCGAAGTGATATCCTTTGTGGTTTTTATTTAAAACTATAAAGATAAAGCGGAGAGCAGGACACATCCAACCCAAAATGGCTGATGTTACAGTTTCTAAAATAAATATTTGAGTTAATATTTTAATAATTTCTTTACGGAACGTGATATAAATCAGTTATGTTTCTTTGAACAATTCTTATATTTGGCTTTCTTTAAAAAAAACAAACTATGGACTTTATATATCAGGATCCTTATCCTATTTTAAGAGATGATACGCAATACCGCAAAATTAGTTCTGATTTTGTAAAAGTGGAACAATTTGGAGAACGCGAAATTCTTACTGTCGATCCAAAAGGATTGGAATTGTTGGCTCAGGAAGCATTGAAAGATGTTTCGTTTATGTTGCGAACTTCACATTTGGAAAAACTAAAAGCAATTCTTGACGATCCAGAAGCGACAGACAACGACCGTTTTGTGGCGTATAATTTATTGCAAAACGCAGTTGTGGCTATCGATGGCGAGTTGCCTTCTTGTCAGGATACCGGAACAGCGATTGTAATGGCCAAAAAAGGTGAAAATGTATATACGGGAGCCGATGATGCAGAATGGCTTTCTAGGGGGATTTTTAACACCTATCAGGAGCGTAATCTTCGTTATTCTCAAATTGTACCGATAAGCATGTTTGAGGAAAAGAATTCTGGATCTAATCTTCCGGCGCAAATTGATATTTATGCTAAAAAAGGAGCTTCGTATGAGTTTTTGTTTTTAGCAAAAGGTGGAGGTTCTGCCAACAAAACATATTTGTACCAGCAAACAAAATCGTTATTGAATGAAAAATCATTGGATGCTTTCATTCGTGCCAAAATAATGGATTTAGGAACTTCGGCTTGTCCGCCTTATCATTTGGCTTTAGTAATTGGAGGAACATCTGCTGAAGCAAATTTAGCTGCTGTAAAAAAAGCCTCTGCAGGTTATTTTGATCATTTACCGACAACTGGAAACATGTCTGGTCAGGCATTTCGTGATTTGGAGTGGGAAAAAAGAGTACAGTTAATTTGCCAGCAAAGTGCTATTGGAGCACAGTTTGGAGGAAAATATTTTACACATGACGTTCGTGTAATTCGTTTGCCACGTCACGCTGCTTCTTGTCCAGTTGGGTTAGGAGTTTCTTGTTCTGCTGATAGAAATATCAAAGGAAAAATTACCAAAGATGGTATTTTTGTAGAACAATTAGAAGTAAATCCAAAACGATTATTGCCAGAAACAGCTCCACATTTGGAACCAGCAGTTGAGGTTGATTTGAACCAACCGATGACTGATATTCTTAAAAAGCTTTCACAATATCCAATTAAAACCCGTTTAAAGCTAAACGGAACTTTGATTGTTGCTCGTGATATCGCACACGCAAAAATCAAAGAATTATTGGATGCTGGTAAACCAATGCCAGAATACTTTAAAAATCACCCAATCTATTATGCAGGTCCTGCAAAAACTCCAGAAGGAATGGCTTCGGGAAGTTTTGGTCCTACAACTGCGGGTCGTATGGATGTGTATGTTGAGGAATTCCAAAAAAATGGTGGAAGTATGGTAATGCTTGCCAAAGGAAACAGAACCAAAGATGTTATGAATGCTTGTAAAACTTACGGTGGATTCTATTTAGGGTCTATTGGAGGTCCTGCAGCTATTTTGGCTAAAGAAAATATCCTTTCGGTTGAGGTAGTTGATTTTGAGGAATTAGGTATGGAAGCTGTTCGTAAAATTACTATCAAAGATTTCCCTGCTTTTATTATTACTGATGATAAAGGAAATGATTTCTTTGAGAATCTTTAGATAAAGCAGAAAATATTTATATCAAAAAGACCGCTATACTTTAGCGGTCTTTTTAGTTATTTTAATTCAGAAATATTTAAGGAAGTCCCATTTTAGAATATCTATGGTTCTAATTTTTTCGAACATAAACATTTTCACCAACCTTTAATTTATTGTTAGAAATAAAAATTAATGGAATCGAACTAACTTCACCAGCATCTGTTACCTCTAAACTATTTCCCTTAAGAATATAGGTACCATTGGATGAGTCATTAATTGTTTCCTGAGTATCTTTTCCGTCTTCAGTAACTACACAATTTTTATCAGTTTGAAAATTGTAGTAAATATGGTTTGATGTGCCATTTGTAGTATAAGTGTTCTCAGTAAATACTAAAACTTCACTTGTATAAGTATAAGCACCACCTACTATGTTGCAATTAAAATAAACATCGTCATACTGACCAAGTAATAAACCATTATTGAATGATTCCATTTCCCAAGTACCTACAATTGAACGAACCACTTTGATTGGTAATTTACCAGAAAAAGAACTTATTTCATCAGTGTATTTGTAATCAATAAAAGATTCAACAACTGATTGACTAGAATTTTCTTTTATTTTTACTTCAAAATTTAATTGTCCATCTTTTTCTAGGTTTGATGAAACTAATTCTAAATTTGAATCGCTTATTGAAAATTGAATGTTTTTAAAATTTTCAGAATTGGCTAATATAGCTGTTTCAGTATCAGATGATTTTAAAGTTTCTAAAGTAACTGAACCATAATCAAGCCCTTTGCTTGCATTTGCTTTTTGAATTTCAATATTTTCTTTTTCAGCATAATAGTTATATTGGTCATATGATTCAAAATATTGTTGAAGTGACGGATTCGTGTTCGCTCTATCACCAGTAATTATTCCTCTTTGAATAAAATCAGCCTTAATAGTAGTTTCTACACCATCTGTTAGCATAAATATAGCATCCTCTCTCTTGCCAGAATTGTATCCAAAATGAGTTGCTATTGTTAATACCGTATTATCTATTATTTCTTCATTAGCTTTATAAGCTTTATAAGCACCAGCCAAAGCTGCCACTCCGCCTAAAATCGGAGAGGTAGGAATTAGTAAAACTGCAGCTCCCATTAGACCAACAGCAGCTATATGTTTACCAACGGAAGCTGGTAATGAAAAAGAAAACCCTTTGGTAGTAGCGGCATCAAATGAAAAGATTTTGTCAAAATTTGCCTTATTTGCACTGTATAATATAGCTATTTGTGTTTTCTCCTGAATAGAAGCACTTTCATATTGAGTATTAAAAGTATTTATAGCATTTTTTAATACTGTAGCTTCTTGAGAATCATCTAAATTTTGCTCAAAGGTGTTTAGGTTTACAAACAAATCAGACATTGCAGCATCGGGTGTGCCAGTAAGCAAAGTATCTTTAACATCATAAGTGAAAGTCGCACTGTTTAAGGCGGGAATGGTTAAAGTATGTACCCCGAGAGTTGTTGAATAAGGCAATAAAAAAACTAATTTATCATTCCCTGATTTTATTAAAGTTATAGTAACTCCATCAAAATCACCTTGGTATTCATTATTAGATAAATTGGCGTCTGGTAAATTTATGGTTACTAGTTGTGATCGTGAAATTTCACCACCTACTTCTTTAATGGGTTCTTCTGTAGTATCTTCCTTTGAACATGACACAAGTAGTAGTACACTAATGGTCAATAATAAATAAAGTTTTGAGTAAAGCTGTTTCATAAAATTTGATTTAATTTTTTGTAAAATTATAATTTTATTGCACGACTTAAAATACCTATAAAGAAGTATTTTTTTGTGTTTAACTCAAATGTTTGTGAATGAGTTTGTTTAATAAAAAATAGAGAACAAATAAAAATGAAGGTAGAAGCCGTTTATGAAATTACCATAAATTATTTTTTCTGCTTTTAGTATTGCTGATGGTAAAAGGTTACTTCATTTTTTTTGGTTTAATTTCCTTTTTGAAGATAAAGAGCTGTTTTATCTGGGAGAGAGATATTTTGACTAGATTAAAAAAAGCTATGATTATTCTTGTTTTTTCGTGGTATTTCATAATATACATCAATATAAAAACTACATTTACCACTTAAACTAATAATCTTTTAGTTTAAGGAACCAAATAAATTAATCTTTCAAATACTGCGTATGAAGAAATTTTACTCATTGTTATTGCTTACTCTTTTCGGAATTTTATCATCTTATGCTCAAACCGTTGATGAAACTTTTGTAAAACCTATTCCTTATAAATCAGCAAAAGTTGCTGTAATAAAAGAACTTCCCGATGGAAAAATTTTATTGGGTGGAGATATTGGATTTTATAAAGACAAAACTGTAAAAAATCTTATCCGATTGAATGCTGATTATTCTCTTGATGAAACTTTTGTTTTCAATGGAGATCTTAAATTTAAAATAAAGGATGTTAAATTTCAGAGTAATGGTAATATTATAGTTTTAACAACTAGTGGGAATAGTGGATATGCTGATTATTTTATGTTATATCAACTTGATTCGAATGGTGGAATTATAAAGGAAGTTAGTACAATTTTTAACGCTACTTCTATTGCGGTTCAGGGTGATGATAAAATATTGGTTACTGGTGGAGAAATAGGTTATTATAGCTTTACAAGTTGTTATCTTCATAGATATAATAGTGATTTTTCATTAGATGAAACTTTTAATAATGATTTAGCTTTTAATGCTTCAACAAATACTGTTGTGGTTTCGAATGATGGTATATTTGTCAGTGGTTTATTTAGTTCTGTTGATGGAATTTCTAAAAATAGTATCGTAAAGTTGAAATTTGACGGAACAATTGATGATACATTTGATGTGGGTATAGGTGCAAAAGGCCGCACATTTTCTATGACACTTCAGAATAATGATAAATTAGTAATTGGAGGAAATTTTAAGCCTAGTACTGATTTAGTATCTAACGCAAATATGATTAGATTAAATACAGACGGTTCAATTGATAATAGTTTCTCTTGTGAGTATTATAGTTATGAGAACTCAACTGTTATAATAAAAGATACTTACATATACATTAGTGCCGGAATTAATAATGGTGTAGAATTTACTTTTTATATTATCCGACTTAATTCTGATGGATCGTTGGATGCTAGTTTTTCCCCTGGAAAATTAAATGAAACCAGTTATGATTTTACTATGGGTATAGTAGGTGATAAAATTTTATATAATAATTCTGAAAATACAGGAAATAAATATGGTGTATCCGTGTGCGATTTATCAGGTAGTCTATTGGAATCTTCTGAATTAAAAGCAAGCAGATTTGGTAGTTTTCAAATTGGTGATTATTTAGATGGTAAATTAGTTGTTTCAGGTGATTTTATAAAAGTTAATGATGTTGAGACTTTTGGCATTGCTTTGATGGATGAAAGTGGCACAGTTGATAAATCTTTTGTTTTGCCAAAATATTTAGGAGAAATCAGACAGTTCCAAATTGTAGATGATAATACTATTTTTGTTAGTACTATAAATAAATTATTAAAATTAAATAGTAAAGGTGAAGTTTTAAAAGATTTTGATTTTAAAACAGATACTCAATTGATTAACATGTATCAGTTTAAAGTTTTAAATGATGGTAAAATACTTGCTAGCGATTCAGGGACATTCTGTAAATTGAATGCAGACGGAACTGTAGAGCTAACTTTTAATTTTAATCCAATTGAAAATTTTTGGACTACAGCAGTTAAGTTTGAATTACAAGATGATAAAATTATTTGTGGAGTTATGTATACTACTTTTAATTCGGATCATCTTTATAAATTGTTGAGATTTAATTTAGATGGTTCAATTGATGAAACTTTTAATATAAACGGTTCAGGTCCGGATTATTCAATAGAGAAAATTAAAGTTCTTGATACTGGTGAAATTATTGTTGCAGGTGGTTTTAAAATTTTTAATGGGATTTCTGATGCTAATCAGGTCGTTAAACTTTCGAAAGATGGTGAAATGGATTTACCATTTAATGAAAATCAAAAAGCATCGCCAATTGGCTATAGTACAGACCATGGTTATGTGAAATTAGAGCAAGGTGGGGCAGTTTTATATATTACAGAAGTGGATGGAAAAGTAACTGCATTAAATCTTGATGGTACTTTTGTAAATAATTTCGAAATGCCAGCTGGAATAGATCAAGTCACGGATATTATTGCATTAGATGAAGAAACTGCATTAGTTACAAGTAAATCTAAAGCAAAATCAGTAGGTGATTTAGATAATTATATTTTTGCAATTGGTACACCAAGTAACTCGCAGTCATTTATTGTGAAAATTAATGTTGGTAAACCATCGGGTTCTTTATCTGTTGGTCCAACTCTGGAACAATTATCTTCAAGTATTCAGTTGTATCCAGTTCCAGTAAGTAGCCAAATGAATTTATCTTTTTCAAATTTAATTTCGCCAACTAAAATTTCAATTTATTCAATGAATGGAGCTGAATTATACTCAGCTAAAATACAAAGTGCAGATAGAACTGAAGTCGATATGTCTAAGTTTTCTTCGGGCACTTATATCGTAAAATTATATACTACTTCTGGGGAAACAATTAAAAAAGTTGTTAAAAAATAGATAACATTATTTAACCCAATTTTAAAACAAAAAACCGCTTATTAAAGCGTTTTTTTGTTTTTTTGAATCATGGAACAAAATCATTTTTTTGGTAATAACAAATAGATAAATTGGGTTGTATTGGATACATTACAGTCTCCCAACTGTTGGTATTTTCATTATTTTTAGAAACCAAATAATTGCTTTCGACAATATCAACCAATGTCAGCAATGGCGAATAAAATGTGATGCCTATTTTATGAATTGACCGGTCAGTCATATCTGTATTGATGATATCTAACTGATAATTTGTGAACTGGAAGTAGTTATTGCCAAGTACATCGGTTACACGATACAAATTCCCTTTTAATTGATCAATATAGCTATTAGCAGCAATTCCCACCAAATAATGCAATTGAATAGCCTTTTCATTTTCAGCCAATAATTCTCTAAATTGTTTTTTTGGATTTTCTTTTGAGTTAAATTGCTGATGTTGCATTACATATTCTTTGTACGTGTCTTCCCAAACGTATTGGTTCCATAAGTAGGAAGAAGTGCTATCAATAATTATTCTGTAAGCGAGTCTTATTTTGGCTTTGTACATAGTGGATTATAAATTTTCTGTTGGAACTTCAAACACTAATAAAATGGCATTTTCTGAGAGTGCTTCCCATTCTACTGTTTCTGTTTTCTTTAAACTCAAACCATCTTTTTCTTGTAATAATCTGTTTTCTACTTCAAATGCGCCCTTAATTACAAAAATGAAAAGACCATTAAAATTGTCTTTTAAAGCATAATAACCTTCTTTTCTACCATCATAAATGCCTATGAAACCCATTGTATTCGAGAAGTCAAAAAGTGGATTTAATCTATTTCTTTCAGAAAATCCAAAATCAAATCGATTTGTAGCTGGTTTAAAATTGGCAGTTTTTGTTGAGAACCAAATTTCTAAATAGCTTACGTTTTCTTTTTCATAGGGGTTAGAAACTTCAAGCGATATCCCTTTTCGTGCTGATATGTGTTTTATTTGTTCAATTCTAATGAAATCTTCATTATCTGTATCGTCTTTATAGGTAATTCCTCCAAAAAGAGGAAGGAATACTATTTCGGTGTCGGTGTCAATTAAGGTCAGTACTTTTTGTAAAGGAGCCAGTGTTATTTCATTAAAAACCTTCAAAGTGCCAAATGGTTTTCGAGACGAATCTTGATAAATTCCAAAGTTAAAAGTTGCTAAATTCAGAAAAACATCTGTTTTAATGACAGTTCTTAAATTGGATTTAAAAATTTGAGCAGGAGTTTGTTTTATCATTTTGAATAACTAAAAGAATTATACAATCGTTTAGCCAGCTACATTTATTGTGTGTGTCAAAATAAAACCATCTGAAACATTTCCAGTAATAGTTGACATTTCATTAGTAGTAGAGTCTGAAAAAACATTGTCTGATGCGTTATAAGTATATCCAGTTAGCCCTTTAGTATATCCATTTACACTTGATGCGTTTACTAGTGCTACTGCACTATCTGAACCTTCTGGAAATGCAATTTGAGTTACCAGTAATGAAGTTCCTGATGCGTTGTAAACATGTACGTGTATATGAGTCGCTCTGCCACTATACCATCCAGGAAAAATGGAAGTAAAATGTACTAGACCATTAGCATCTGTAGTTTGCCTTCCTCTCAAAAAATGCACGGAAGTAAAATCAGCTGATTGCATCGCTGTTCCACCATACTCAGAGTAATAGCCATCCTTGTCACAATGCCAAATATCTACAATCGCTCCTTCTAGTGCTGCACAGCTTGCATTAGTGTTTTTTATATTAATATTGACAGCAAATTCTACACCTGTTCTATTACTGGTAATATTTGAAGTAACTAATGATGTTGGATTTTTTGTTGGAAATGGCCCCGCCGTTTCTGATGTTGTTACTGAACACTCTCCTGATTCAGTTGTAGATCCTACTGCAGAATCAGTTGTGGTATCATCGTCTTTACTACATGCGTTAATCATGGGAATTATGGACAAAGAACCCAATCCAACTAAGCCCAACCCTCTTAAAAAATCTTTTCTTTCCATAATAAATGCAATTTTAAGGTTATGGTTGTAAAAGTATTTAAACTCTTGTGCGGATTATAATTTATGAGGTAATGCGATGATTTTAAGAGGTGAATATGCTAAAAACGTTGAATATTCATATTCTCAATCTGTTTTAAGCGTATTATTCTTTGTTTAGTAGTGCGAAAAATGTAGTTTCATAACTCGCACTTACAGGAATTTCTTGTTGGTTAATGTAGATTGTTTTATTGCGTACCTTCTCTATTTTAGATATAGAAACAATAAAAGAACGATGTACTCTTATGAATTCAGTTTCTGGCAGTTTTTCCAGTAAGGATTTCATGGTCATTCTGGCTACAATTGTTTTTTGATTTTGAATGTGAATTTTCAGGTAATCATCAAGTCCTTCAATATATAAAATATCAGAAATCAGAATTTTTATTAAGCTGTAATCAGCTCGGATAAAAAGATATTGCTGTTCTTGATTTTGATTTTGGGATTTCCATTGTGCAAATGCTCTTTCTACGGCTTGTTCAAACCGTATAAAAGAAATAGGTTTTAATAGATAATCTGTTGCACTCAGGGTGAATCCTTCTACAGCATATTCGGAGTAAGCCGTTGTGAATATCACCATGATTTTATGAGGTAAGTTTTTGCAGAAATCAATTCCTGATATAGCTGGCATGTTAATGTCAAGAAACAACAAATCGACAGGATATTTTTTCAAATATTTGAGCGCATCTTCCGATTTTGTAAATGTTTTCTGCAAATCAACACAGTCAATTCTATTGCAAAAACTTTGCAGAATTTCAAGAGCTGGCGGTTCATCATCAAGTGCAATTGCTTTTATCATCCTACTTTAATTGTTAAGTTTACCAGATACATTTTTGGAGTGTCATCAATGGATAAAACATGATTGTTGGGATACAAAAGCGTGAGTCTTTCGATAGTGTTTTGTAAACCAATACCACTGTCGGATTTTATGGATTGCACCTTATTATTAGAAACAAATAATGTCAGATAATCTTCAATAATGGTAATCTTGATGCAAATTTCGGAGTTTTCGTTTGGATTTACTCCGTGTTTGAAAGCATTTTCGATAAAAGAAATTAAAATAAGCGGTGTAATGGCTTTACCAGATGAATTTCCTTCCAATATATAATCAACAGTTACAGTATTTCCTAATCGGGTTTTTTGTAATAGTATGTAATTGTTGATATAATTGATTTCTTTGTCTAAAGCAATAACATCATCATTGGCATTTGTAATAATATAGCGCATCAATTCAGATAGCTGTACGACAGCATCGGCGGTTTTGTCATCTTTTTTTATGGCTAATGAATAAATGCTGTTCAAGGTATTGAATAAAAAATGTGGATTGATTTGAGCTTTTAAAAAAGACAATTCAGATTTCATTCTATCTTCTTCTACCTTTGAAAGACGAATTTTTATAGCAATAAATAAACTTGAAACAACACCAATAAGATATACTAAAATAGTATGGCTGTATTGTGTAGGCGGCCCTCCAAAGTGAGTTAAATCATTAAATTCAGCAGTAGGTATTTTATGTGAAAAAGGAATGTTTTGGTGATTAAAGCCCTTAGAAGGAGGTGGAGGCATTTGGCCAAATGGTAGTTGTCTCTGATTTCTGAAATCTAAAAAATTGAGATCTGGAGTATCAAAAATATTAGAGACCCAAAGAAAAAATAATAAAAAGAATAGCAAAATGGTGATATAACGAATTTGTTTTTCTTTAAAATAAATCCTGGGAATTAAAATGTAATAATTGAAATAGAAGAAAATCAGCAGTAAAAAATAGATGAAAAAGTAAATCCTATCGTGTGGATTGTTTGCTAAGTTTGGTAAACTAAAAATACTTCCATTAGTAGTAAAAGCATATGGTAAAAATAGAAATATAAAACACAAACAAAAGTGCATTACATAAAATGAAATATTTTTTTTCATAATGAAGTTAATTCTTCAAAAGTATGATTATTAAGGCTTCTAATAAAATTATTGCGGTAAAATTGAGTATTGTTGCGGTAGTTTTGGATGTAATGGAGAAGGTTTAATGGTTTTTTTGTTCAATTCCTATAATCAAAAAGTTGATTGGAGTATTTTGGGAAATCAATTATGCCCAAATAAACAAACAAACATTTTAATTATATTCGTTTTCAAAATAGTAGCAATATGAAGTTATATAAAGCCTTTTTCTTGTTTTTTCTTATAGTTTCTTGTCAAAATGACATTGATGATGTTATAGTAGATAGTGATGTTACCTCTACTGTTTTGGTTGAAATAAATAAATTAAGAGTAACAGGTTGTCAATGTGGAGAGGAATATATGCCTCCAGTTTCTCCTTTAGTTAGTAATTCTATATTGAGTAAAACGGCTATTAATCAGGCACATGATATGAATGTTCGAAATTACTTTGATCATATTTCACCAGAGGGAATAAGTCCAATTCAAAGAGCTGTGTATTTTGGCTATACAGGAACTTATGTTGGAGAGGTAATTGCAAAAAACTATACTAATTCTGTTGAAGTTGTTGCTGGTTGGAAAAATAGTCCAGATCATTGTAAAGCTATGATGGATGGAATTTATATTGAAATGGGTGCGGGAAAATCTGGTAGTATTTGGGTAGCTAATTTTGGAAAATAATTAGTTTTGATTATTGCTGATTTACTTTTTTGTAATAATTAAAGTACAAATTTTGTGTTTTTTAGCATAGATTATATTATTCGTAACGTTTTTAATTACTTATAGTCAATTATACCATAATTAATTCTGTTTTTTCATAATAATTAAATTATGTTTATATTTTTTTGATTAATATTGTCAATATCATTATTTTTTTACTAATAAATTGAATATATAAAAATAATATTTACATTTGACAATTATTAATTAAACTTTTAAAATTATATTTTTATGAAAAAAACAGTTTTATTTGCAGTATTAGTACTAGTATTTGTTGGATGTGAGACTCCTAGTATAAACAATGAATCAGAGGTAAAGGCTTCTTGGTCATCATCTGCTCAATATGCCAGTTGGGCAAATGGGGGATATACAGTTTACAACAACATTTGGGGTTCGGGAGCAGGTAGTCAGTCTATTTGGGCTAACACTTACAGTCAATGGGGTGTTTGGGCTAATCATCCTAATACAGGAGGAATCAAATCGTACCCAAATTCTACTAAATATATTGGAAAAAAACTTAGTGCTATAAATACGCTTAGTACTAGTTTCAATGCAACTACTCCGGCAGGAGGTGCATGGGAGTCTTGTTATGATCTTTGGGACAGTACAAATGCTAATGAAATTATGCTTTGGATGAATTATACTGGTAATGCAGATGGTAGCGGGAACGTAAAGCCAATTTCGTATAATTGGTCTGCCACTGGAGCAGCTGTTCCAGTTTATACAAATCAAAGTATTGGAGGGCATACATGGAATGTCTTTAGGGGAAATAATGGTTCTAATAATGTATATTCATTTTTGCGTACAACAAAAACTAACAGTGGTACAATAGATGCGAAAGCTATTTTTAATTGGATAAAAACTAAAGGTTGGATAGGGGATGTTACCGTTGGTAATATACAATATGGGTTTGAAATCACATCATCGTATGGGACAAATGCTGGAGGTTTAAATTATACATGTAATAGTTATTCAGTGACAAGTAACTAAAATAGTTAGATTACAATTTTTATTATAGTTGTATGTAAGTTTTATAATTAAGAATAGTATAAAAGGAGTAGTTGTTTTACAAATTAAACATCCTAACTCGGTATGTTTTGTTAAATAGATAAACTTGATTAAACAAAAAAAGCAACTCAAGATGAGTTGCTTTTTTATAAATATGTTTTTTTCTTATTTAAAGTTGAAACCGATGATAGCTCCTAAACCAAATTGGTAAGAATAAGCGTAATCCTGAACGGCTATAGGACCATAATAACCCCAGTATGTATCAGTACCAGCAGGAGCAATAGTTGATATAAGGTTAGCTTGAAGACTTACAGAAACAATAGAAGCTGTTTTTATTTTAACCCCGCCTTTAATTTCCCAAGCAAAGTTAGTGTCACTTCCGCCTTGCGGACCATCAACAATTGCCATACCTATTCCTCCTCCTAAATAAGGAACTGCATTACCACCATTATCAAAGTAGTGATTTCCTCCAATTAAGATGTAATTGAACGCTCCATTACCATTAACATTTTTACTACCAATAGCTGCTGGAACATTAGCACTAAAGGAAGTGTCAAGTCTTAAATATTTTAGTTCTACAGAAGAAGATTTTTGAGGGAAAAATTCAAATCCAGCTCCGTACGTAAAACCATCTCCAATTTTAATGTGTCCATAATCAAAGTTAACGTTGTTTGAGAACGTATAACTGCCATAAACATCAAGAACTACAGATCCTCTATCTTGTGCCATCATACCAGCAGAAAATAAGAATGCTATTAATACTAATTTGAAATTTTTCATAATTTTTTTGTTTGTGTTTGTTTATAACAAATATAAAAAAAAAATTAAAAATATTACAAATAATGTGTTAAATATGCTGGGATGTGTGATTAAATGATGTTACTTATTAGGGAGTTAACTATGTTTTTTGTTTTAAAGTTTATCTCAAAAAAAACAATTCCTACGAATTATTTTTTTAAATTTTGTTAATCAATTATCATTTCTGGAATATCTCCTTCTATAATCAAATTGGCTTCTGTAGAGGCAATAATATGTTCTACTGTTACACCTGAAGCACGTTCCAGTAGTTTAAAACCTTGTGGTGTGATTTCCAAAACAGCTAATTCGGTTACTACTTTTTTTACACAGCCGACACCTGTTAATGGTAAGGTACATTTTTTTAATATTTTGGACTCTCCAGCTTTGTTAACGTGCATCATAGCAACAATAATATTCTCTGCAGAAGCTACTAAGTCCATTGCTCCTCCCATTCCTTTAACCATTTTTCCAGGGATTTTCCAGTTGGCTATATCTCCGTTTTCGGAGACTTCCATAGCTCCAAGGATTGTTAAATCAACATGTTGTCCTCGAATCATTCCAAAACTAGTGGCTGAGTCAAAAAAAGATGCTCCTGGTAATGTTGTTATTGTTTGTTTTCCTGCGTTGATGATATCGGCATCTTCATCTCCTTCAAAAGGGAACGGGCCCATACCTAGGACGCCATTTTCGCTTTGAAATTCGACATCAATTCCTTTTGGGATATAGTTAGCCACCAAAGTTGGTATTCCGATGCCTAGATTCACGAAATATCGGTCTTTTAATTCTTGTGCAATTCGTTTTGCAATTCCTATTTTATCTAACATGTTTTTGCAGTATCAATTGTTAATTAGTTCTTGGAACGAACGGTGCGTTGCTCAATTCTCTTTTCGTAAATTTCTCCTTGAAAAATACGTTGTACTAAAATTCCAGGAGTATGAATTTGATTGGGATCTAATGTACCTGCTTCGACAAGTTCTTCAACTTCGGCTATAGTGATTTTGGCAGCACCAGCCATTGCAGGATTAAAATTTCTTGCAGTTCCTTTGAAGATGAGGTTTCCAGCTGTATCGCCTTTCCATGCTTTTATGATGGCAAAGTCGGCTTTGAACGCGTGCTCCATAATGTGCATTTTTCCATTAAATTCACGTACTTCTTTACCTTTGGCGACTTCGGTACCATAGCCAGCTGGGGTAAAAAAGGCAGGTATTCCTGCTTGAGCAGCTCTGCATCTTTCTGCCAACGTTCCTTGTGGGATAAGGTCTACTTCAAGTTCACCAGAAAGCATTTGGCGTTCGAACTCGGCATTTTCACCTACATAGGAAGAAATCATTTTTTTGATTTGTTTTTTTTGCAAAAGCAAACCTAATCCGAAATCATCTACACCTGCATTATTGGAAATACACGTTAAATTGTTGGTTTCTTTTTGAACTAATTCAGCGATGGAGTTTTCGGGTATGCCACATAATCCAAAACCACCAAGCATAAGGGTCATTCCGTTTTCAATTCCTTGAAGTGCTTCCTGAACAGTATTTACTTTTTTGTTAATCATACTAATTTATGTATTACGATATCGATTTCTTTGTGATTTTAAATAAATAACATTTCTTTATTTTCAATGAAGTATTATTATTTTAAGTATCAAATAACTAACATCAATTGAAATAAATGAATTTATTAAACAAATTTAATAAAATAATCGTAATAATTTATCTCTGTAATTTTTTTGTTTGACTGTCTTTGCGAGGGACGAAGCAATCACATTTAGTATGTCTATTCAAGTTGTTTTGCTCATGAGTTTGCTTTTAGTTTGAAAACTACTTTTTGTCATTTGAAACTTGAAGTTGCGTGAGGGATAGAAGCAAACTACCAAAGTAGTGCGGATAGCCCGACAGCAATAGAAAAAGGAGCCGAATAAGCGTATGCTATATTGGGCTCCTTTTTCTATTGCTGTCACGCCCAAATAGTTTTTATATCTATGTTGAGCTAGAACTGTATTTATTTTACAAAGAGAATTCTTCGGTGTCTTGTTCTGGAGTTGCAGTTGAATCTTTAACTACTGCAGGTCTCGGGGTGTAACAATCTACTTTGATAGAAAGATTGGCAGGTCTTTCAAAAGATTCTTTGGATATTTTTAAGTTTTCGTCTTTATAGCATTTGTCCATAAAATATCCCCAAATTGGTAAGGCCATTGCTGCTCCCTGTCCATAAGTAAGACTTTTGAAATGTGCCGAACGGTCTTCGCAACCTACCCAAACACCTGTTACAAGGTTAGGTACTATTCCCATAAACCAACCATCGGATTGGTTTTGTGAAGTTCCTGTTTTACCTGCAATTGGGTTTTTAAACATATACGGGTAACCTGTCCAGCGTTTGTCTCCATTTCCTCCGCCTTGTGTTCTCAATCTAGCTCCAGAACCACTTTCGGTTACACCTTCCAGCAATTTAATGATGGCAAAAGCAATGTCTTTATTTAAAACATCATGAGATTCAGGAATTGGTTCATAGATTACTTCGCCACTTTTATTCTCAATTTTGGATAAGAACTGTGGTTTAGTATAAACACCTTGATTAGCAAATGTGCTGAATGCCGCAACCATATCTTCAACAGTTATTTCTACAGCTCCTAAAGCGATCGAAGGTTGGGTTACAATTTCGGATTTCACTCCTAATTTATGAGTCAGTTCTATTACGGCCTCTGGGCTAACTTTGTCAATTAATTTCGCTGAAACGGTATTTATAGAGTATGCCAATGCTTGTTTTAGGGTTACCATTCCGCGGTAGTTATTATCGGAGTTTCTTGGTTCCCAATCTTCGGTTACGTGATGACGTCCTTTACGAATAATAAATGGTCCATCAAGAATCGAATCGCAAGGAGACATGTTTAATTGTTCTATAGCAGTTGCATACACAAATGGTTTGAATGTTGAACCTACTTGTCTGGCTCCTTGACCTACGTGATCATATTGGAAATATTTGTAGTTGATACCTCCAACCCAAACTTTGATATTACCCGTTTGTGGTTCCATTGACATTACACCAGCTTGTAAAAAGTGTTTGTAATAACGGATGGAATCCAACGGAGTCATAATAGTATCTCTTTCACCTTTCCAAGTGAAAACAGTCATTTTTGTTTTCTCACTAAAGGTTTTGATAATCTCATCATCGCTTTTGTCTTGCTCTTTCAAAACATCCCATCTGTGAGATGATTTCATCGCCTGATTAATAATGCGTTCGGTCTCTGCTTCAGAAATGTTTACAAAAGGAGCATTTTTATTGCCTTTGGATTGTATGAAAAATTCTTCCTGCATATTGGCCATGTGTGCAGAAACAGCTTCTTCAGCGTAAGCCTGCATTCTTGAATCAATTGTAGTGTAGATTTTTAAACCGTCTTTGTAAATATCGTAGTCAGATCCATCGGGCTTTTTATTTTCTTCTACCCATTTTTTCATATACTCACGAAGGTATTCTCTAAAGTAAGTAGCAGTCCCTTCTCTGTGACTTTCTAATTTGAAATGTAAAGTGATAGGCAAGCTCTGTAATTGGATTTTTTGATCTTCAGAAATGATGTGTGCTTTTTCCATTTGATGAAGCACTACATTTCTTCTGTTTTTTACACCAACAGGATTTTTAACAGGATTGTATAGTCCAGAGTTTTTGAACATCCCTACTAAAATAGCTGATTCATCTATGGTCAGATCTTTTGGAGCTTTAGAAAAATAAGTTTGCGCTGCAGAACTAACTCCTACTGAATAATTACCAAAGTCATACACATTGCAATACATCGCAATGATTTCGTTTTTGGTATATTGTCTTTCCAATCGAATGGCAATAATCCATTCTTTCATTTTTTGAACAATACGGAAAGGTAAAAATTTTGAACCTTCACCGTGAAATAATTGTTTAGCCAATTGTTGGGTCAAGGTACTCGCTCCACCGCTTCTTCCTAAACTTGCGATTGCTCTTAGTGTTCCTCTTCCGTCAATACCAGAATGCTCATAAAAACGGGCATCTTCGGTAGCAACTAAGGCTTGTACAAGGTTTTTTGGTAGATCAGAATATTTTAATTGAGAACGGTTTTGTTTGAAATATTTACCTAAAACAACTCCGTCTGAAGAGATGATTTCAGTAGCTAAATTAGAATCTGGATTTTCTAAATCTTCAAATGAAGGCATAGATCCAAAGATACCCCATGAGGCAAGCAGGAAGAATAAAGCAATAATTCCCAGTCCGGAGAAGTAAATTTTCCAAAATTTTCTGGAATAATATTTCACATCTTTATTGATGCTTTTTGTCTGAGGGTTATTTTTTTTGATAGCCATAATCGCGTTCTAATCTTTTTTTTCTATTCTAAAACCTACTTCGGTAATTCCGTCTAAAAAAGCTACACCAGGTACTTTTCCATTTTCTCTCACCGCTTGTTTAATATGTACTTTGTAATTTCCTCTAAAGCGAACATTCTCTTTATAGTAGAGTTTACTCTCTTTGATATCTGTAAAACCATCACCTAATAATGTTCCGTCAGGTTCAGCCATTTGGTATTCTAAGGTGTCTACTTTGGTATAACCATTTGGACTTTCTAAAGACACAATCAGAAAGAGATTGCTGTATTTGTAATTGTTGTTATCTCTTAAATTCACATACAAATCATATCTCTTTGTTGAATCTAAAACAGGTAAGTCAAAAGTAACAATACTATCTTTGTTCCAGGCGCTTCCTACAGATTTATACTCATCAAAAACTCTTTTTTTATCACACGAAAAAAGGAGTACTGCTACAAAAAACAGTAAAAGACTATTCTTTATTCTCATTTTTTTTAATAATTATTGGTTTTCTAGGCTCTTCTGTTTTATTCTCTGCGGAAGGAGGGCGATTGTTATTATTTTTATTGCGATTCTTGTTTTTATTGCGATTCTTGTTAGCGCTGTTTGGATTCGGGTTTTCTTTAACCGGAACTTCTTTGTCGGCAGTATTTGCATTCGGGGCATTTGGCGCTGCGCTTTTTTGTATAGCAGGCTGCTTGTTTGCATTGTTAGGAACAATAGCTTTTTCTCCTGCAGGTCTCGGTTTTTTGTTGTTTGGTTTTTTCTTCCTTTTTGGCTGATCAAAACGCGTTAAACTTTCCTGACCCATCGCATTATTGAAATTTTGTTCTGGTTCGACAACAACTTCAATAGCATAATCCTCTAATGATGAAACTTTGTTTTTGAGTTTGTTCTCTGCAATAATTTCTTTAACCTGATCAATTTTCAAGATATGCCAGTTAGCATAATTGCCAACGTAGGCAAACCACATAAGTCCTTTGAAGATATCTTGTTTTTGACAAACGGCATCTCCTTTTTCGGTAACTAATTTGGTTTCAAACTCTGGAAAATCCTTTAAGGCATCCATGTAAGTATCTAGTTCGTAATTCAGGCAGCATTTCAATTTTCCACATTGACCAGCAAGTTTTTGTGGGTTTAGAGATAATTGCTGGTAACGTGCAGCAGATGTATTTACGCTTCTGAAATCAGTTAACCAAGTCGAACAACATAATTCTCTACCGCAAGAACCGATTCCGCCTAAACGAGCAGCTTCCTGACGGAAACCTACTTGTTTCATCTCTACTCTAGTACTGAATTCCTTAGCAAAGTCTTTGATTAAAAGTCTAAAATCGACTCTGTCATTGGCAGTATAGTAGAAAGTAGCTTTTGATCCGTCTCCTTGAAATTCGATATCCGAAATTTTCATTTCCAGCTTTTGGGCAATAGCCAATTCACGAGCTCGTACTTTCATAGGCTCTTCTTTGTTTCGGGCTGTTGTCCAGATATCAATGTCTTTTTGAGAAGCTTTTCGATAGATTTTAGGAACCTCATTGCTAGTATGATTTACTCCTTTTTTCTTCATTTGAATTTTTACCAATTCTCCTGTAAGAGTTACAATTCCTATATCGTGCCCAGGGGATGCAACAGTTGCTACAATATCTCCTATGCTTAAAGTTAAATTCTCGGTATTACGGTAAAATTCTTTTCTCCCGTTTTTAAAACGGACTTCCACACAATCAAAAGGAGCTTCTCCATTAGGCAAATTCATGTTCGAAAGCCAGTCAAAAACCGTTAATTTATTGCAGCTATCGGTGCCGCAAGTCCCATTATTTTTACAACCCTTTGGTGCACCACCATCTGAAGTTGAACAACTTGTACATGCCATAATAATATATGTAGTATTGCTATAAAAGCAATTTAAGTTCTTAAAAGATTTAATGGGTAAAGATAGTACTTTTTTGGTTTATGTTACAAGAACTGTAATCTTCAAAAAATCATAAATTTATACTAAAGAAAAACTACTGATATCATATTGCTTTATCGAAATATAGCGATAAATATAAAGGATTGTTAAAGAAAATATTTTTAGGTTTCTTTTATAGAAATGATTTTCACGGGACAGGCTTTGGCAGCGAGTTCACAACTTTCGGTTATAGCGTGGTCAGCTGATTTTAAAGTGTAAAAACCTTTGGCATTTACACTTTTAATCAACACTGATTTTCCGTCTTTTTTGGACATTTGAAATTGCACCGGCGCCATTTCTACGCAGTAATTACACCCAATACATTTGTCTCTTTGAAGCGTTACAATAACCATTAGGCTTCGACTATTTTGTATAATTTATCAGACATTCGGATTCTGAAAGGCATTTTCAAAGTACAATCGTCTCCTTTTGTTGCTTTTTCAGAAACAACATCATTGACATACATTTCGTTGATAATCATTTCCTGAGCTCCTGTGCTTGGACCAGTAACTAATATTTTATCGCCAATTTTTATATCGTATGCTTCAATTTTAAATTGACCAATTTCGGCTTTTGGAAAAAAATGAGTTCCTTTTCCAACATAGACTTTCTTTTGAGTCGCAACAGATCCCGAAACATCGCTCCATTCTCCCAATTCTTGTCCAAGATAATAACCTGACCAAAAACCACGATTGTAAACGGTGTTTAAATCTTCCATCCAAAGCGCGATTTTCTCTTTGGTAAAGGTTCTTTCATAATAACTATCGATAGCTTCTCGGTAGGTTTTAATAACAGTTGCCACATATTCTGGAGCGCGACCTCTGCCTTCGATTTTCAATACCTGAATGCCCGAATCTATTACCTGATCTAGAAAATCAAGAGTACATAAATCTTTTGGTGACATCATGTATTCGTTATCCAATTCGATTTCAAAACCACTTTCCTGATCGATAACGGTATATTTCTTGCGACAGTTTTGTTTACAGGCACCACGATTTGCAGAAGAATTATGAGAGTGTAAACTCAAATAACATTTTCCAGAAACCGCCATACATAAAGCTCCGTGACCGAAGATTTCAATTTCTACCAATTTGCCATTTGGTCCTTTGATTTGTTCTTTCTCGATTTGTTCGGTGATTTTTTTTACTTGGCGTAAACTTAATTCACGACTCAAAACCATCGTATCAGCAAACAAACTGTAAAACTTGATGGTTTCTATATTGGTAATATTCAATTGCGTTGAAATATGTACTTCCATCCCGATGCCTCTTGCCATAGCAATAACGGCCTGGTCGGAAGCTATTACAGCGGTGATATTGGCTTTTTTGGCTTTGTTTAATAATGTTTTTACAACCGATAAATCGTGATCGTAAATAATCGTGTTCAAAGTCAAATAACTTCTAACATTTTTGGCTTCGCAACGACGTGCTATTTCTGGTAAATCATCCATCGTGAAATTGACTGTTGCACGAGCACGCATGTTCAATTGTTCTACTCCAAAATATACAGAATCGGCACCATTATCTAATCCAGCCTGAAGCGACTCAAAGTTCCCAGCGGGAGCCATAAGTTCAATTTTTTTGTTCGTTGTCATGATAAGTTATTCTAAAATCTTATAAATTTTATCAGACAATCTAATTCTAAAAGGAACTTTGAAAGTAACTACATCACCAGAAACAGCTTTTTCTGATTCAATATCATTAACAAACATCTTGTCGATTACTAATTTTTGCTCTCCAGTTGTTGAACCTTTGATTAAAATAGTATCTCCAATATTAATTTCGTTTTCTTCAATTAAAAATTGGGCAATTGATGGCTTTGGAAAAAAGTGAGTTCCTTGACCGATGTATTGTTTTTTAATTTTAGGCTCTTTTTTTACGAGAGGTTTTGACTTTATTAATTCGCTAAGATTTGGAACATTAGCCAAAGGGTCGTGATTGTTTTTGAAAGTCAATACATCCGATTTTCCTTTTTTGAAGATTTTATTTCCGTTTTTAATTCCTCTTCGAATGGCTTTTTGTTCTTCTTCTGGCAAATGGATTATTTCTACACATTCTGGAGAACAACAACCGTGCATTTTTTCTTTACAGGAATCACATTGAATGAAAAGTAAGTGACAGCCTTCATTAACACAATTCGTATGAACATCGCAAGGTTCGCCACATTGATGGCATTGTGAAACGATATCGTCTGTAATTCTCTCGCCTAAGCGATGATCAAATACGAAGTTTTTACCAATGAATTTACTTTCTAATCCTTCTTCCTTAATTTGCTTTGCATAATTAATAATTCCCCCTTCTAGTTGAAATACATTTTTAAAACCTTGATGTTTAAAGTAAGCAGAGGCTTTCTCGCAACGGATTCCTCCAGTGCAATACATAACTAAATTTTTATCTTCTTTAAAATCTTGTAATTGCTCATTGATGATAGGCAAAGATTCACGAAATGTATCTACATCAGGTGTAATGGCACCTTTAAAATAACCAATTTCACTTTCATAATGATTTCTAAAATCAACTACAATTGTGTTTGGGTTTTCTAAAATTTCATTAAATTCCTTTGCTTTTAAATGAATTCCGATATTGGTTACATCAAAAGTATCGTCGTTCAAACCGTCGGCAACAATTTTATCGCGGACTTTTACAGTTAATTTCAAAAACGAATGGTCGTCATGTTCTACGGCAATATTCAATCGCATATCTTTCATAAAATCATACGCTTCAACAGTATCTTTGAATGCGTAGAAATTATCCGCAGGTAAAGACAATTGAGCGTTGATTCCTTCGTGGGCTACATAAATTCGGCCTAAAACCCCAAGTGGATCCCAAGCTAAGAATAAATCGTTACGAAATTGAGTTGGATTTGAAATTTGCGCATAAGCATAGAAAGACAACGTTAATCGTTGTTTTCCGGCATCATCAATCATGATGGCTCTTTCTTCTGCGCTTAAAGTGTTGTACAGTTGCATGCTATAAACTAATTTAAGTTGAGAAATATAAGTTGATTTGAAATAAAATGTATTTGAAATCGGGCGCAAAAATAAGGAACTTTTACGGTTTTTGAACGGTCTTTGGCGGAATATTATGATTTGTTCTTGTTGATGTAGATTTGTTTTTCACGCAGATTTGGCAGATTTTTTGGTAATGATCTGCAAATTTGTATGAAATTATTTTACTGATAAAGTTTAATTTAATCGCGAATGTTGGGTGAGGGATAGAAATAAGCTACCAAAGTAGCATGGATAGCCCGACAGCTGCTAGAGGAAACGGCAATGACGACAAAGAAACTAGCCGTTTTCTCTAGTAGGTGGCACTTCCAAATTAGAATTAATCGCACTAACTACTAAATCATCGACAGAAACACTTCGGCTGATGTGACCCAAAAGTGTCTCCAGATTTTCGGAGCGTAAAGAATCGCGAACTTCGGAACGGGCTTCGGCAACTTTGAGAGAAATATTCTTTGATTTTAAATCTATAAAAAGCTGTTTTAAAAACCGAGATCCAGCAATATCAATACGTGGAGAGGAATTGAGGTCTAGTATCACAGCTTTAACCGAATCGGATTCGCTATTAATTTTCTCCCAAATTCGTTCTTTGATGTGTTCGACATTGAAATAAAAAATAGAAGATTCTATTCTCACAATCAATATTCCTGCAATGCTTTCGTTGTCTGGATGACGAACTATATCTGTATAGCGTTTGGTATTTGGTATTCTGCCCAAAAAGGCAACATTTGGTTTTGAAGTTGCTTTTATTAACAGCAATAAAGTTACGATCGCGGCGAGTAAAACACCAGTCAGGATTCCCCAAATGAGTACTCCTACCAACGCAATCATAGCAACATAAAATTCCTGTTTGTTTATTTTGTAGAGATGTTTGATTTCTTCGAGGTCAAATAATCCTCGGATGGCAACCAAAACAATGGATGCTAAAATCACAGTAGGCAAATTTTGAAGAAACCCAGTTAAAAACAGTAGACAAAAAGCAATAGCAACTGAGGCAAATACTAAGGATAATGGTGTTTTTGCTCCTGCGCTGTCGTTTACAGCAGATTGTGATAATCCTCCAGCAACGGGATATCCTTGTCCAAGTGCTACAGCTGCATTGGCTATTCCGAGTGCCAATAATTCTTGACGAGCATCGATGATATAACCATTTTTTTGGGCTAATGTTCTGCCTGCCGAAACACTTTCGATATACGATAATAAAAAACAAGCCAAGGCTAAAGGCAGAACGCCATCGACATCCTTAATGCGTAAAGTAGGCAAATGAAATTCGGGTAATCCTGTTGGAATTACTCCAACAGTTGAGAATCCATGATGTGCTAAGGATGTTGTCGAAATGAGTATAATCGATAGTGTTACAATTAATATCGCGATGGGTTTACCTGGGAGAATTTTTTCGCCAACAATTAGAATGATAATCGCAGTAATACCAAAAATAAAAACCGAAAGATTGGTATCTGGAAGCTGTTGAAAAAGTGTAAAAATACGATCTAAGAAATTTTCACCGCCACCTTTTACACCAAAAAGTTTGGGTAATTGAGTCAATCCAATAGTTATGGCAGCGCCCGCTTTGAATCCAACCAAAACGGTTTCGCTAATAAAATTGATAATGCCACTTAATCGCAATAGATAAGCGAGTATGGCTAGGACTGAAAATACCAGAGCTGTGAGTGAGGCTATATCTGCCCATCGTTGTATATCACCATTGGCCATTGTAGCAATTGTAGTGCCTATCAATAATGAAATTGCAGATGTTGGACCAATAGCAAGCTGCTTACTTGTACCCAAAATAGAATAAAATAATCCGCCAATGAGATAGCCATAAATTCCATATTGCGGAGGCAGACCCGCAAGAGTAGCATACGCCATTGATACTGGAATTCCATAGGCGGCTAGTGTTATTCCAGCTGTAAAGTCTTTTTTTAGGTCTGGGGTTTTGTAATCTTTAATCCAAGCTGTGGCTGGAAATAATTTAGAGATCATAATTTAAGATTCTAGAGGGGATTTAGTCTTTTTCGTTTAGCAATGCTCTTTTGACCTCTTGTAATTCAGCTATTTTTGCTTCGCTTACTTTTGGATATTCTAAATCCAGTTCTTCCAGCGCTGTTATGATTGCTGATGCAACTGCAATACGGGCATAGGATTTATTATCGGCAGGTATAACATACCAAGGTGATTTTTTGGTAGAGGTTTCTTTGATTAAATCTTCGTAAGCATTCATATAGTCATCCCAATATCCGCGTTCCTTAGCATCTGCAGCGCTGAATTTCCAGTTTTTGTCTGGGTCGTCTACGCGCTCTATAAAACGTTTTTTCTGTTCTTTCTTGGAGACGTTAAGGAAAAATTTGATAACGATAGTTCCATTTCTGTTCAGGTATTTTTCGAAGTTGCGAATGTCTTCAAAACGATTTTCCCAAATGTCTTTGGTAAATAATTTTTCCGGGAGTTTTTGGCTTTTTAAAATTTGTTCATGCACACGAACGACTAATAGTTCTTCATAATAAGAGCGGTTAAAAATACCAATACGCCCACGTTCAGGCAGATGCTTTTGGCAACGCCATAAAAAATCATGATCTAAATCCTCAGAACTTGGAGCTTTAAAAGAAAAAACCTGGCATCCTTGTGGATTGATACCCGACATAACGTGTTTGATGGCTCCGTCTTTTCCTGCAGCATCCATTGCTTGAAAAATGAGCAATACTGACCATTTGTCTTGTGCATACAATATATCTTGCAGTTTTGCCAGAGCTTCAACACCTATTTCTAACGTTTGCTTTACTAATGGCTTTCCTTCATCGCCTAATTTAAAATCGGCTTTGGTTTCATAATCCTTAAGCTTAAAACCGTCTCCATCTCCAACGCAATATTGCTTAGAAAATTTTTTAGCTCTTTGAACTAATTCTTTTCTGCTTAAAGTGCTCATATCTATTAGTTTTTCTTCCAATTCTTCTGATTCTTTTTTATTAGATTTTGACATAATTTAAAATTTAATATTACTAAATGTGTATGTAGTTTTAAATGACAAATGAGATTTATAGGGTGCTGATTTTCAGAATATGAACTACTAATTTAGTAAATGATTTCTATAATTATTTGATTTTGAAGAAAAAATGCGGAGAGACTTGCTTTTTTGAAATTGATAAAACAAAATTGTCTGTTCTTACTTCGGTTGACAATTATTTAATGAGTTTGTTTAACATTCCTTCGAAAATGAATCCGTGGAAAGGCAGTACAGCGTACCAATATAATTTTCCCAAGATTCCTTTGGGTCTAAATGTAGCTGATTGATACAAGGTGTTGTTGATAATTTTGAATTCAAGCCAAGCTTCTCCGGGTAATTTCATTTCGGCAAATAAAATTAATTTGCCTTGCTCTTTATTGGCATACAAAACCCGCCAGAAATCTAAAGCATCACCAGAATGAATTTCGTGTTTATTGGTTCTTCCGCGTCGAGATCCCACTCCTCCAAATAATTTATCAATAAAACCTCTTAAATCCCAAAGCCAATCTCCATAATACCATCCTGTTTCTCCGCCAATAGACCAAATTCTTTCGATTGTAAATTCTCGGTTTTCAATTTCTTTTTTTCGGCGATCGATAAAACAATCTTTTTTGGGTACTTTCAAATATTCAGAAATATTCGCGCTAAACCTTCCGCTTATCAGTGAATCTTTCCAACTCGAAACAATTTTTTCTTCATTAATTTTTATCAAAGCTTTGGATAATGCATTTTCATATGACATTGGGTTTATATTCAAAATGCCATTGATTTTATTATCTCTGCAAATAACTTCAACTTTCATACTGCTTACCAATGCAGTTGCCAATTTATAAGAAGTTGAGGTTACAAAATACAGCCAATACGATGATAGTTTAGGAGTCATTACCGGAACAGTAATAATGTATCTCTTTAGATTTTTTGCTTTGGCGAAAGCCAATAACATTTCTTTATAGGTAAGAATATCTGGTCCGCCAATATCAAAACTTTGATTATAAGTTAAGGGATTTAATAATGATCTCGATAAAATTTCAAGAACATCATTGATAGCAATAGGTTGACATTTGGTGTTTAGCCATTTTGGAGTAATCATAACAGGAAGTTTGTTGACTAAATCCCGAATAATTTCAAACGAGGCACTTCCAGAACCCACAATAATTCCGGCTCTTAGTGTTGTTGTAGCAAATGATCCTTTATTTAAAACATCTTCTACTTTTTTCCTGGAAGACAAATGTTTGGAAAGTGATTTGTCATTTACAATTCCGCTTAAGTAAATAACTTGTTTGGCGTTTGTTTGATTAACTTTTTTTACAAAGTTCTCAGCCGAAATACTTTCCAATTCATCGTAATTATCAGCAGAACCGGACATAGAATGCACCAAATAATAAGCCACATCTATATCGTCTGGTATTACTGATAGTGTTTCTTGTTTTAGTAAATCAACTTCAATTAAAGTTATGTTTTTTTGAAATTCAAGAGGAGAATGAAATCTGTTTTTATCTCTTACACAACAAACAACCTGATGCCCTTGATTAATTAAAAAAGGCAAGAGTCGTTTTCCGATATATCCTGTTGCGCCTGTTAAGAGAATTTTCATTTTTAAGTTATTTAACTCAATTTATTTGAAACTACACTAATGCATCTATTACATTTTAAAGGTTACTATTCCATAATCCATTTCAAATATTTGTCCCGAAATGGATTTAGCATTTTCCGAAATTAAGAAATTGGCCATTTCAGCCACTTCCTCTGGTTTTAAATAGCCTTTCATTGGGTGGCGTTCGATCATGTTTTCTTTGAGACGGTCATTTCTTAAAATGTTTGCAGAAAGAGATGTTTCGGTTATAGTAGGAGCGATAGCATTTATTCGTACGCTCGAAGCTAATTCTGCTCCCAATGATTTTACTAATCCTTCCACAGCACCTTTTGCAGTAGCAATACTCGCATGATAAGGCATTCCGAGTTTGACTGCAACAGTGCTAAATAAAATGGCTGAAGGATTTATTCCTTTTTTTAAAGCAGGCAGGTAATGCTGAATTGCTTTTACAGCGCCGATGACATTAATCTCAAAATCATTTCTGAAATCATCGATACTCAAACTGCCAATAGGCTTGAGGTTGATAGAACCTGGGCAGTAAATTAAGGTGTCAATACTTTCTATTTCTGGTAATACATCTTGTAGCACATCAATAGAGTAATGCATAAGATTGGCATGGGAAATAGTAGGCATACTTCGGCTGATGTTATGGACGGTATTGCTTTCTAATTGCTGTAACAATATTGCATTTCCAATTCCTTTACTACCTCCAATAATTACAATGTTCCTCATGCTTTTAGTCAATTTTATATTTATCTAAATTAGAAAGTATTGTTCTTAATTTTTAGCTTATTGGTATTTTTTAAAATGATTTACAATTATGGTTGCTTTCAAATCGAACATTAAATTGTACAGACCGAAAAAAGTTCTGTTCATATAAATGAAATGTTTGGAACCACGATTACCATTCATTTTTTTGAGATTAGTGTCTTTTGAAAATCGTTCTCCCAATTGTGCAATGTTTTGAAAGAATTCCTCATCCGAAAAATCGAAAGTTTCTCCTTGAAATGGCTTTGTAAACAAAGACAAAAGATCATAAAACATTTGGGTAAAATATTCTATTTCTTCTGGAGAGTCATCCGTTCTTAAAATTTCCAATTCAAATAATTTTTCATTAAAGAGTTGTTTATTATCAATTACTTTTCTGTCAATCAATTCGAAGTAAGGGATATAAAATTCATTTGGAATTTGCTTCATACAGCCAAAATCTAAGGCTACCAATTCATTTTTCTCGTTTACCAAAAAATTTCCTGGATGCGGATCGGCATGCACTTTCTTTAAAACATGCACTTGATACATGTAGAAATCCCAAAGCGCCTGACCTATTTTTGCACCTGTTTCTTTGTCTGGATTTTTAGCTGTAAACTCCGAAAGATGGATCCCAGTCATCCAATCCATTGTGATGATTTTCTCTGATGAAAATTCAGGATAATAATTTGGGAAAACTAAATTCTCGATTTTGCTACAAGCATTAACAACCTCTTGACTTTGCTTTAATTCCAATAAATAATTTGTTTCTTCTATTAATTTGTCTTCAACTTCTTTGAAATATTTATCCGAATCTTTTCCTTGAAGGTTAAACATTCTAATTGCTATTGGTTTGACCAAAGCCAAATCAGACGAAATACTATTGGCAACTCCAGGATATTGAATTTTCACAGCCAATTTTTTTCCGTCTTTTACCGCAAGATGCACCTGACCAATACTCGCCGCATTGACAGAATTAGCATTGAACTCGTCAAAAATCTCGTAAGGTGTTTTTCCAAAATTTGTTTTAAAAGTTTTGAGAACCAATGGAGCAGATAGTGGCGGAACCGAAAACTGTGATAGCGAAAATTTATCAACGTAAGCTTGCGGTAAGAAACTTTTGTCCATACTTAGCATTTGGGCAACTTTCAACGCACTTCCTTTAAGATTTTTTAATCCGTCATAAATGTCTTCGGCATTATCTTCGTTAAGTTTGTCTCTGGTCAAATCAGAATTGACCATTTTTTCTCCATAATACTTCAGGTAATTCACTCCTACTTTGGCTCCTGTCTGCACTAGTTTAGTCGCTCTTTCTATTTTTGATGTGGGTATATAATCGATTGATTTCATTAGCTAGTCTGCATTTTTTCTTTGAATAAAAATTTTCCAAAATCGATTAAACTGTTGATTGGTGCAATGTTCATTAATTCGAAACTTAGTTTCACCGATTTTTCGATGAAGATGTCGGTTTTCTCAAAAGCAGGCGATCCATCTTCAAGCCAAAATTTTAATGTAAATACGAACTGTATCCAAGCACTTTCCTGAAGCGCTTTTTCTTGAAAATCCTGTATTTTTTCGTATTGAATTTTAAACTCATCAGTAGTTATTTCACCAATAAATTTTTTAAAATTTTTTCTTAAATCCGAAAGCTGTAATACGTTTTTTAACTGATTTCTATTTGCGTTAAGGCTCATACTAACATAACTTCTGTTTGCAGTAAGCAATTCGAAAAAAGTAAAATAAAAACTCAGCAACTTGCTTTTCATATCATAGGACTCATACTGAGCATCTTTGTTCAATAATTCCAATGTTTTTTCAAAAAACATATTGTAGATTTCTTTTTCGATGCTTTCTAGATTTCCAAAAAAGGAATAAAATTCACTTTCAGTAAAATCATTCATTTTAGTAAACTGATATACTGATTTTGGTTTTTCGTTGTGTTCCAAGGTATAATCCATATACATTGAAACTATTTTGTCTTTTGTTAGTACTGTTTTTTTAGTCGCCATAATGTGTATATTTCTAATTAAAGCATAAAGATAATCAATTGTTTAGCTCTGTTTGTTAAAATTTAAACAAACAATTCAAGAGTTAAAAATACATTTAACAAGTACTTTAAGGTTGGTGTAAGTAGTTCATTATGAAAAATTTAATAGTCGCAATAATAGTACTGTTTTTTTTGCTATGGATATATAATTCTAACATACAGTTCATTAAAAAAAAAATTCACACTATTTTAGTAATTATTTAATAATTATTCACAGTGTTTTTGTAATTTAGTCAATAATTTTCAGGTTTTACTGTAGTTTGTTTCTATTAATTTTAACGATAATTTTATGAATGGATTTAAAAAGTATAAGATATTATTTTTTGGTATAGCTTTTTCAACTTTATTTATTTCCTGTAAAAAGGAAGTTGCCCCAGAGGCCAAACCTTTAGAGATTTCAGTGGCAAAAGTGCTGCAAGAGGACGTAAGATTGGAGTCTGCATTTACTGGACAAACTTTTGGACAGTCAGACATCCAGTTAAACCCTAGAGTTGATGGTGTAATCGAAAGTCTTAATTTTAGAGAAGGGACTGTGGTTTCTAAAGGTCAATTATTATACACCATTGATCCGTTACCATTCAAAGCTAAAGTGAATGATGCCGAAGGTGCTTTAGCAGAAGTAGAAGCAAGAATGGCAAAAACCAAGTCAGATTATGATATGATGGTGCCGTTGGCCAAAATGAATGCAGTGAGCCAAAGAGAATTAATTTCAGCAAAGGCTTCTTACAATGCTTCTACAGCTTCATTAAAATCTGCAAAAGCTACATTAGAAAATGCACAAATTGAATTAGGGTATTGCAGAATTCTTGCACCAATTTCGGGATTAATTGGAATTTCGAAAGTTAGAGTTGGAGATTATGTTAAACCAGGACCAGATGCAGTGTTAAATACCATTTCTGATTTGGGAGACGTAAGAGTTCGTTTCACAATGAGTGAGCAAGAATTTCTTCGTATTTTTAGAGAAATCAAAAAAGAGAAATCTGATTTAGTAGGAGCAGGAAAATTAGTTTCATTATTATTATCAGATGGATCTACATATCCACAAACGGGAAAAATTAGTTTTGCCGATAGACAAATTGATCCAGCTACTGGAGCAGTAACTTTTGAAGCTTCATTTGCAAATCCAGATCGTTTACTAAGACCAGGTCAATATGTAAAAGCTAAAGTGGTTACAGATGTTCGTAAAAACTCATTGCTTATCCCACAACGTTCAGTAATTGAAATGCAAGGAGTTTTTCAAGTGTTTGTTATAGACAATGCCAATAAAGTGGATTTAAAAATAATTCAAGTTGGTCCAGCTTATAAAGATTCCTATATAGTCACTGACGGATTAACAGCTAAAGATAAAGTGGCTCTTGGAGGTACTTCTTTATTAAAAGCAGGAAGTGTTATCACCCCAAAATTAGTAGAATGGGCTCCAGGTAAAACAGAAAATTAGTCACTAAACACTAAATAATAATTTAGAAATAACTTTTATGGGAGAATTTTTTGTTAGAAGACCAATCGTAGCAATTGTAATTAGTATCATAACAGTGATACTTGGATTGCTTGCATTACAAAAGACACCAATATCGCAATATCCAGATATCAATCCGCCCGTTGTAAAAATCACAACTTCTTTTACAGGTGCAAATGCTTTGAATGTTGAGCAAGCTGTTGCTACTCCAATTGAACAAAAAGTAAATGGAGTAGAGCAAATGCTTTACATAAAATCGACAAACACATCAGATGGAGCTTGTACAATCGAGGTAACATTTGACGTAGGAACCAATTTAGATAATGCCAACATGCTTACGCAAAACAGGCAAAATCAATCTTCACCTTTTATGCCTGCGAGTGTAAAACAGCAAGGGGTTGTGGTAAAAAAATCGCTGTCTTTTCCGATGATGTTGTTTACCATTACATCTACCAACCCAAAATACGATGCTAAGTTTTTGAATAACTATGCAAGTATTAATGTTGTAGATCAATTAGCTCGTATCAAAGGAGTTGGAGAAGTTTCTCTTTTTGGAGGAAGTGATTATTCTATGAGGATTTGGTTAAAAGCAGATATAATGAGCAGATTAGGCGTTACTGTTGATGATGTCAAAAATGCTTTGAATGCTCAAAACATGATTAGCCCTGGTGGAAAATTTGGTGCGGAGCCAGCTCCAATGGGAACCGATTTTACTTATGGAGTTACATTACAAGATCGTTTAGTTACCGAAAAAGAATTTTCTAAAATTGTAGTTAAAAGTAAATCAGATGGTGCTGAAGTAGTACTAAGTGATATCGCAAGAATTGAATTAGGAACTGAAAATTACAGTTCAAGTGCACGCCGAAATGGCTCGCCAAGTGCTGTGGTTGCTTTGTATCAAATGCCTGGAAGTAATGCGCTTGAAGTTTCTGAGTTAGCTAAAGCAGCAATGAAACAAATGGCTGAAAAATTTCCTAAAGACCTTGTTTACCAAGAATCATTGGATACAACACTTGCGATTACAGCTGGGGTTGATGATATTGTTCATACTTTAATTGAAGCCATTATATTAGTTATTTTAGTTGTATTTATATTTCTTCAAAATTGGAGAGCTACTTTAATTCCACTTATTACAGTACCAGTTTCGTTAATTGGAACTATTGCGGTTTTCCCAATGTTAGGATTCTCGATAAACACTTTATCATTATTAGGTTTGGTACTAGCGATTGGTATTGTCGTCGATGATGCGATTGTAGTGGTTGAAGCCGTTATCCATCATATTGAACACGGAAAATCTCCTAAAGATGCCACCATTCAGGCGATGAAAGAAGTTTCAGGACCAGTAATTGCCATTGCACTTATCTTAATTGCAGTATTCGTACCCGTTGCTATGACACCCGGAATTACAGGTCGTTTTTACCAACAGTTTGCCATAACCATTGCCGTTTCTGTTGCATTCTCTGCATTTAGTGCATTGTCACTGAGTCCTGCTTTGTGCGCGATGTTATTAAAACCTACAAAACCTGTAAGTGAACAAACAGGATGGTTGGCGAAGTTTTTTACAGGGTTCAACCGAATTTTTGAAAAAGTAACCGACAAATATTTATTTGGAGCTACTTTTTTTGCTAAAAAAGCCATGCGTATTATAATTCTACTAGTTGTGGTTTTAGTAGCGGTAGTATTTTTAGGAAAAGGAATTCCACCAGGATTTATACCCGAAGAAGATCAAGGGTATGTAATGGTAAACATTCAATTGCCTCCAGCCTCTTCTTTGCAGCGTACAGATGAAGTTTCGAAGAAAATTGATGGTTTTTTGAAAGAAGAAAAAGATATATTGTCTTTTACTGACATTATTGGTTTTAGTATGCTTACAAGTTCGTACCAACCGAATAATGCTTTTGTCTTTATCTCGTTAAAACCTTGGGAAGAAAGAACTGAAACGGCCAAACAATTTGTAGATCGTTTGAATAAAAAATTATCCACTCAAATTACAAACGCGACCGCTTTCTCTTTTGGTCCTCCAGCGATTCAAGGTCTTGGAGCATCAGCAGGTTTTAGTTTAATGTTGCAAGATAGAGGTGGAAATTCAGCTCAATATTTAGCACAGCAAACGCAAGCTTTTATTGCAGTAGCGCAAAAACGTCCTGAAATAAAAAGAATCTACACCACTTTTAATGCAGGTACACCTCAGATAAAGCTGGATATTGATAATCAAAAAGCAATGAAATTAGGTATTCCAGTATCTAAGGTTACAGAAGCTTTAGGAGCCTTTTTGGGAGGAAGTTATGTCAATGATTTTAACCGTTTTGGACGTCAATATAAAGTGTATTTGCAAGGGGAAGCGGTTGACCGTTTGAAACCAGAAAATTTAAATAGTATTTATATTAGAAATGATAAAGGTGATATGTTGCCTATATCAACACTTGTTACTGCTTCTAAAGTTACGGGTCCTGATTTTACAAACCGTTTGAACTTATTTAGAGCTGCCGAAATAGGAGGAAGTCCTAATGATGGTTATAGTAGTGCACAAGCTTTAGATGCTTTAGAGCAAGTTGCCAAAGAAACGTTGCCTGCTGATATGAGTTATGATTATATCAACTTATCGTATCAAGAAAAACATTCGCCAGGTGGAGGAACTGTATTCTTGATGGCGTTGGTGTTTGTGTTCTTAATTCTTGCGGCGCAGTACGAAAGTTGGAAATTACCTTTTAGTGTATTACTTGGAGCTCCTTTTGCAGTGTTTGGAGCGTTCTTAGGATTGTTTTTAGCTCGTATGGGTAGTGATGCTTATGTCAATAATGTATTTGCACAGATTGGATTAGTATTACTTATTGGACTAGTCGCTAAAAACGCCATTTTGATTGTCGAATTTGCCAAAGAAGAATATGATAAAGGCAAACCATTATACGAATCGGCAATGATTGCGGCTAAACTTCGTTTTCGTCCAATTTTGATGACTGCTTTTGCCTTTATATTAGGAGTTGTTCCATTACTTACAGCAACTGGAGCTGGTTCTCAAGCACGTATCGTAATGGGAATGGCAGTATTCAGCGGGATGTTAATCGCTACAGTTTTGGGAGTATTAATTGTTCCCGGTTTGTATGTAATGATTGAAAATATAGGAAAAAAGAAAGATGAGGTTGTAGCAACTGATAGTACTAATGATTCAAAAACTACAGATCACCATGAATAAATTTAAAATTATACTGATTATAATTGTCCTTGCCATACTTCCTGTGGGTTGTTTGGTAGGGCCAAAATATGCCAAACCAAAAGATCAAAATGCTGCTGATTTCAATAATGGTCCAGCAAATGTAGATACTTTGGCCACTGTAGTAAATATGAAATGGTTTGATCTTTTTAATGATGATGTTTTAAAAGACTTAATCACTAAGGGACTTGCAAACAACTACGATATGAAAATTGCTTTGGCTCGTATCGAAAAATCGAGAGCCGAATTAGGATATTCTAAAGCAGATTTATTACCGGCAATTGGTTATAGTGGAACTGTAAATAGCAATAAAAAGAGTTTTGTCCCTTCAAATGTTTCTGCTAATCTTTCTTGGGAATTGGATTTCTGGGGTAAAGTGCGTCACGAAAACAGAGCGGTTCAAGATGAATTAATCGCCAGTGATGAAGGTCGAAAAGTTATTCTGTCGAATCTAGTAAGCGATATTGCAGTAGCTTATTTTCAGCTTCGAGATTATGATAATCGATTACTAATTGCTCAAAACACACTCAAATCGAGACAAGATGGTTATGATATCATCAATAAAAGATTTTTAGCAGGATATGTTTCGGAAGTAGATAAAGTTCAAATCGAACAACAAGTAGCTATTGCCGAAGCTACAATTCCAGCTGTTAAGCGTCAAATTACCTATCTTGAAAACACGATTTCGATATTGATTGGTCAAACACCAGCACTGATACCTCGTGGTAAAACCAATATGGAACTTGAAGTAGCTAATGCAATTCCAGTATCTATTCCG
This sequence comes from Flavobacterium sp. 5, assembly GCF_002813295.1. Classification (NCBI taxonomy): domain Bacteria; kingdom Pseudomonadati; phylum Bacteroidota; class Flavobacteriia; order Flavobacteriales; family Flavobacteriaceae; genus Flavobacterium; species Flavobacterium sp. 5. The sequence continues at coordinate 2,054,171 of NZ_PHUE01000001.1, read as the reverse complement.
TCTATTCTATTGAGAAATAGACCTGATGTAAATCAAGCAGAAAGGTTGTATATGGCAGCCAATGAAAGAATTGGTGTGGCGCAAGCGATGCGTTTTCCTTCGTTTAATATTGCTGCCTTAGCGGGTTTTGCAAATAGTGATTTGAATCATTTATTTGATGGTTCTTCTTATCTACAAAACGCAAGTGGGTCTATTACTGGTCCTATTTTTAATTTTGGAAAGAACAAACGTAGAGTTGATATTTACCGTCAAATTGCCGAGGAAGCTAAGTTGACCTATCAAAAAACGTGTATCGTAGCTGTTGCAGAAGTGGAGCAATCTTTACAAGACGTTAGAACTTACAAAGAAGAATATGCTGCCAGAAATAGACAAGTTATTGCTGCTAGACAAAACTTGAAACTTTCTGAAGCTCGATATGACAATGGGTATATTTCGTATTTAGAAGTTCTTGAAATTCAACGTTCTTTATTTGATGCTGAATTAAGTCTTTCAGAGCTAACACAAAATCAATTAAGTTCTACTATACAGTTGTATAGAGCTTTAGGAGGCGGTTGGAATTAGATTTTCAATTAATATTATAAAACCAAAACCACGCAAATTTGCGTGGTTTTGGTTTTATAATATTGTTCTTTATCTTGATAATTAGTTTTCTAAAACAGTGATTTCTGACCCTTCTAAATCTTTAGTGACATACAATTGACAGGAAAGCCGAATAACTTCTTCGTAATGTCCCATTTTTTGCAAAGTAGCAGGTTCATTCCGTTCCTTTATTGCCGAATTTCCTTTTATTCCAATGGCTTTCACTACACAAGTAGCGCAGCGGCCTACACCTCCACATTCGCCAAAGGAATCTAAACTTAGTTCTTCTTTTAATAAAAACATTAAATTAGGATAACTGCCATGCTTAACTTTGATAGGATAGCGTTGTTCATTATCAATGGCAACAAACTCAATAAAAGAAACTTCTTTATTCAAAACAGCAATTTTTAGAAAGGATTATAAACAAAAACGTACCGCTAATGCAGTACGTTTCATTTGATTTTTAGATTGAATTAACAAAATTCGTTAAAAGCATCTTTTAAGTTTTCTGCAATTGTTTCAGCAGGACGTCCTTCAATATGATGACGCTCTAACATATGAACTAATTCCCCATTTTTGAACAAAGCCATACTTGGCGATGATGGAGGAAAAGGAAACATATGTTGTCTTGCAGCATCAACAGCTTCTTTGTCAACACCAGCAAAAACTGTAATTAATCGACTTGGGTTTTTACCACCTTCTAAGCTCATTTTTGCTCCTGGACGTGCATTTCTAGCAGCACAACCACAAACTGAATTCACAACAACAAAAGTGGTACCTTCAGCTTTGATAGCATTATCTACAGCTTCAGCACTATGTAAATCTTGAAAACCAGCAGAGGTTAATTCAGCCTGCATTGGTTTTACCATTTCTTCTGGATACATATTCTTTATTTTAAGTTTAACTTTTCGAACTACAAAGTTACAAAGTTTAGTTGCAAGAATTTAATTTGTAGTATAAAGTTTTGTTATAGTTTGATAAATGGTTTGTTGGTTTTTTGAATAAAGAACTATTCTTTTATTTTTTGAAGAATAGTGGCTAACTCCTTGGCATTTAGAAAAGAATGCTTTTGGAAAAGTATGGAAAAATCAGGCTGTAAAATAGTAATTGTTGGATAGACTACTTGCGAATCAATCGTTGCTAAGGCTGTAGCCAATTCGTGGATTCCTGTGTTTAGCCCATTTGGCTTGAATTTGAAAGTATGATTATTGAAATGAATGTCTTCTTTGCTTTCGGCATTGAATGAAATAAAGTAAAAATAATCGTTTAAAAGAGTTATGTTTTCAGAATTTTTGAAAGTTGAATTTTCCATCATTTTGCAATATTTGCACCATGATGTGTGAATGAAAATTACAATTGGTTTTGGATTTTCTTTGGATAGTTTTTCGGCTTCTTCAAAGGAATAGGTTTTCAATTGGGCAAAACCCGATGCAATTGTACAAAAGAAAATCAACAATATGAAAAACCTTTTTTTCATTTAATAAAAATTATATCTGAGACCAAAAAAGCCTCTAATCCCTTGATTCGGACCATAAACATAAGTAGTGTCAAAAGTTAATCCGTATGGGTTTTGAGGTGTTACCAATACTTTTCCATTGGTGTCATATTGAACGTTTTTGTCAAATGGATCTTCGGTTCTCGAAATCAGAAATTGGTTATTTTGTTTAGGCGTAAAGTTTAGCAGGTTTTTAATTCCAGCGTACATTTCGAAATTTTTCCATCCCGTGTAAGTGAACTGAATATTTTGCAAACTGTACCAAGGGGAATTTGGATTTCTCGGATCGGTTTCACTTAACAGAGGTAATTTCATTGGGCTGTAAACATTTCCGGTATAGTCAATAGAAACGTTAATTGGGTTTATTTTATACGAAATGCTCCAAGTTCCAGTGAAATTTTCGGTTAAAAAAGGTCTCGTTTTGATTCCGTTTTCAACATTGGAAACATCCATATAAGTAGCACCAAGAATGAATTTTAATCCGTTTGTAAAATTAATGTCAGTATTACAGCTGATTCCTTGACTCAAAGCATAGCCATTAATGTTGTCATAAATGATTTTGTTAGGATCAGTTTCATAATCGGATACAATTTTATTACTGAATCGGGTGTAAAAAGCTGTGGTTTCTATACCTACGAATGTGCCATTATCAAAATAGATTTTCTTAATATAATTCAAATTGGCGTTTATTGATTTTTCCGGGTCTAGATTGTTGGTAATGACTACTTCACGTGAACCTGTTAATGCGGCATGGTCTTCGGTAAAAAGATTTACTACTCTAAATCCTGTACCTGTATTAAATCTAAGAATATTATTGTTGTTGATTTTCCATTTATAAGCAAATCGTGGTGTGAAAATATTTCCGTGAATGGAGTTGTAATCATATCGAATTCCTAAAAGAATTTTGTGTTTCTCGCTAAAAGTGATTTCATCTTGTAGAAAAATCCCCGGAAGCCAGGTCTTTTCTGGATTGTTTTCGCTTAAAATGGCTGTAGAAGCGGTGTTGTCATCGTAATAAGTATAACGGGAAGCGATTCCGGTGAGTAAATCATTATTTTTAATTTTTTTATCCCAAGTCAATTGTGCAAAAGCAATTTTTTGATTAGCAATATAAGAAGTCGTTCCATATCGACTGTCTTGAAAGTGCATCGTTCCTGAGAAAGAAAGTATTAATTTTTCGGTTGTTGGCAATTGATAACTTCCTAAAAGTTCTCCTCGCTTGGTATAAATGCTTTCGCCATAAATTTGGTCGCCACCACGATATTTCTTTTCCCAATTGACATCGCCACCCCAACGATCTTCATACATTCCTCGGACTGCAATAGTAAATAAGCGATTTTGTTCTCTGTTAAAATTCCATTTATTGAAAACTGAAATTCTATTTTGTGCAGTTACATCTGTAAAACCATCATTATCGTTATCAATAGTTTGATTGTAATTGTAATAATTCAGTCCTAATAAAGAAGTTGCTTTTTCTTTTATTTTAAATTTTACGCCTATATCAGCATTCGTTTCCAACCAGGAAGTTGTAAAAACATCTGCGGAAAAGACTGGAGCATTGGTTGGATTTTTGGTGATGATATTGATTAATCCGCCAACAGCTTCGCTTCCGTACAATGAAGAAGCAGGTCCTTTCACGATTTCAATTCGTTCTACTAATGAATTTGGAATCCCAGACAATCCATATACAGTCGACAAACTACTCACAATAGGCATTCCATCAATCATTACCGAAGTATAAGGGCCTTCAAGACCATTAATGTGGATATCCCCAGTATTACAAACACCGCAGTTGAGTTGTGGTCTTACTCCGTTTACATTTTGTAAAGCTTCATAAATACTGGCAGTTGGATTTTTTTTGAAAAATACAGGGTTATAGACTTCAACAGGAACGGCGCTTTCCAATCGTTTTATCGGTTTTAAAGTTCCTGAAACCACAACTTCGTTGAGCTCATTTTCGTTTTCTTTAAGTTTAAAATCCAGAATTAGAGTTTCATTTTCTTTGAGAGAAATGTTTTTATTTATGGCTTGTAGTCCAAGAGACGTAACTTGAATTTTGTAATTACCAGCAGCAACATTTTCTATTCTATAATTTCCCAGACTATCGATTTGTGTTTTGTAACTGCTTTTAAGTAATTCAATTGTAGTTAGTTGAATTGCTTTACTTTCGAAAGTTATTTTACCTGAAATTGAACTGCTTTGCGAAAATAAAATGCCATTCATAATTAATGATATTAGCAAAAATAAATATTTCATTTGTTTAAATTAAATTTTAGACAAAGCTAAAAATAATATTTCATTAATATAAAGTTATTTTTATATATTTGTTTTTCAAAATTTTAACCATGGGTAAATCACTTGAAGAAGTACACCAATCAGTTGCTACACAAAATAAAAAATCAGTTTTCAAAAAAATATTAGCCTTTTTCGGCCCTGCATATTTAGTAAGTGTTGGTTATATGGATCCAGGAAACTGGGCGACCGATATAGCTGGTGGAAGTCAGTTTGGATATGCTTTGTTATGGGTATTGTTGATGAGTAATTTAATGGCTTTACTATTGCAGAGTTTAAGTGCCCGATTGGGAATCGTTACGCAGCGTGATCTGGCACAAGCCTCACGAGAAACCTATTCTCCAGTGATTAATTATATTCTGTATTTTCTTGCCGAAATTGCTATTGCAGCTTGTGATCTTGCTGAAGTTTTGGGAATGGCTATAGGTATCAATCTATTATTTGGAATACCATTGATAGAAGCGGTTATGATTACGGTTTTGGATACTTTTTTATTGCTTTTTCTAATTAATAAAGGCATTCGGAAAATGGAAGCTTTTATTATTGCATTAGTAATGATTATTGGGTTGTCTTTTATTTTTGAAATGATATTTGCTCAGCCAGAATTAGATAAAGTTATTTATGGTTTGATTCCTTCGTTGCCAAATGAATCAGCACTTTATATAGCGATAGGAATTATTGGAGCTACCGTTATGCCTCACAATTTATATTTACATTCTTCATTGGTTCAAACTCGAAAATTTAGTCGTAGTGATAGAGGAATAAAGCAAGCGTTGAAATACAATTTAATTGATTCGACTATTGCTTTAAATCTTGCTTTTTTTGTAAATGCGGCTATTTTGATTTTGGCGGCAGCTACATTTTTCAAGAATGGAATGCATGAGGTAGCCGAAATTCAGGATGCTTATCGTTTTCTACAACCTTTACTTGGAACCAAATGGGCGCCTATCTTATTTGCTGTTGCCTTAATTGCTGCGGGGCAAAGCTCTACTGTAACAGGTACATTGGCAGGTCAAATAGTTATGGAAGGATATCTGAATTTAAGAATTCAGCCTTGGGTTCGTCGTATTATTACTCGTTTAATAGCTATTGTACCTGCAGTGGTAGTGATTTTGATATATGGCGAAAGTGTAACGGGTAAACTTTTGGTATTAAGTCAGGTAATTTTGAGTTTACAGCTAGGTTTTGCTATTATACCATTAATTCATTTTGTGAGTGATAAATCTAAAATGAAAGGGCATCATATTGGTAAAGTAACTCAAGTTGCTGCTTGGTTAATAGCCATTATTATAGTTTCATTGAATGCTAAATTGGTCTATTCAGAAATACAAGGCTGGCTAGAAACATCTGACAATCCAATTGTTCTTTGGTTAACTGTTGTGCCTTTAGCAATTAGTTTTCTGATTTTGTTGCTTTATATAGTTATTAAACCTTTCTTTTCTAAGTCCAGGCTGAATATTGAAAATCATTCGCCACATGATATGAATTTAAAATTTACAGAAATAGCTGTTCAGGACAATAAAAATATTGCAATAACTGTTGATTTTTCGTTTGCAGATGAAAATGCGATTAATCACGCATTCAAAATTGGCGGTAAAGAAGCTAATTATACATTGATTCATGTGGTAGAATCAGTTGGAGCTATGATGTATGGCAAACAAATTGATGATCACGAAACCACAGTGGATGAAACTTTATTGCTTGAATATAAATCAATGTTTCAGGAAAAAGGTTTTCATGTAAAAACAGTATTGGGTTTTGGTAGACCGAATAAAGTGATTCCAAAATTAGTTAACAAAGGCGATTTTGATATACTTATTATGGGTACTCATGGACATACTGGAATGAAAGATTTGCTTTTTGGAACTACCGTTGATCGTTTGAGACATAAAATAACAATACCTTTGCTGATTGTAAAAAAATAGTTGGTATGATTCTAAGTGACTAAGATTCTAAGATTTTTTCTTTAGACTTAGTAACTTAGTCACTTAGCAACTCAGAAACTTAAAGAACATGACTTTCTCTGAAGAAAACTATCTAAAATCTATATATCATCTTACTACTAGTCTTGATAGTGAAGTAAGTACCAATGCTATTGCCGAAATTATGGAGACCAAAGCGTCCTCTGTAACCGATATGCTCAAAAAATTAGCAGATAAAAATTTAGTTAATTATAAAAAATATCAAGGAGTTTCATTAACTGATACAGGGAAATTAAGCGCAAAAATGATTGTGAGAAAACACCGTTTATGGGAGGTTTTCTTGGTTGAAAAATTAGATTTCTCTTGGGACGAAGTTCATGATATTGCCGAACAATTAGAACACATTAAATCTGAAAAACTCATTAACAAGTTGGATGATTTTCTCGGAAATCCAACCGAAGACCCACATGGAGATCCAATACCCGATGCACAAGGGAGAATTATTGCTATAGAAAAGCAATTGTTATCTGAGTTACAAGCGAATCAATCGGGAATATGTGTAGGGGTAAAAGACAATTCTTCGGAGTTCTTGAAATACCTTGATAAACAACAAATTGGGTTGGGTACTAATATTGATGTGGTAACTAAAGAAGCTTTTGATTTATCTTTAAAAATAAAGGTGAATGGTTTTGAAATGACTATATCCAATAAAATTGCAAGTAATTTATTTGTGAAAGTGCTTTAGAATGAGCATGTTTACGCTCACTGTTCACTGAATTTTATTTCAACCACAAAATTTTTTAATCTCTAAATTTTCTTTAGCTCTGTATGAGATAATGTTATTTTTATATTTTAGGCACAGTTTTTGATTTATTGGCTATATATAAATGTTAGTAGGGTTTATTTTATTAGGTTTTCTTTGCTATATTTGTGTAGTAGTTGTACAGTAACTATTTTATATTTTTCTGATTTAAAAGAGTTTATTGATTTGTTTATTTTAAAATTAAACTGATATGAAAATAAGATTTTTATCGCTTTTAGTACTAGTAATGAGTTTGACTGGATTGACATCTTTTGCTCAGAAGGATGATTCTAAAGGTGAATTAGGTTTGCCTGGGGATAATTTAGACCTTTATGCTGTTTTGGATCTTTTCCAAAAATCAAAGACTATCGAAGACTTTGAAAAATCATTGAATGATGACAAAACTAAAATCAATAACTTAGATTTAAACGACGATAAAAAAGTCGATTTTATCAAAGTGGAGACCAAAAAAAGTGGAGATGATTTTACATTCATTCTAAGAGACCCGATTAGTAAATCTGATACTCAGGATATAGCTGTGATCATGGTAACTAAAGACAAGAACAAAAAAGTGTCTCTTCAGATTATAGGAGATAAAGATTTGTATGGTAAAGATTATATTGTAGAGCCAGCTCCAAAAGGAAGTGGAGCTGTGACATCTAATCCAGCTTATACAGGGGCTGATCCTGTAACTGTAAATGTTCCAGCATCTACAACAACTATTGTGGTAGAGCAAGCTCCGATTGTGCAATATGTGTATTCGCCAGCTTATGTGCCTTATTATCCGCCTTATTATTATGGATTTTATCCGCCTTGGTTTGGATTTGCGACCGTTATGGCAGTTGGTATTTACAGAAGTAATCATTGGGGTTATCATGGAGGAGGCTATGGATACCACAATACGAATGTTTATGTGAATCACAATAGTTTTAACAACTATAATAACAACAGCAGAAACACTTCAAATCGAGTGTCCCATAACAATATAAATAGTGGTAACAGAAATAATATAAATAACGGTAATAGAAACAATAATAGCAATAGAAATACTGCTTCGACTAGAGACGCTAACAGAAATTCAGCTTCAGGACGTGATACTAGAAGTAATAGACCGTCAGCATCAACCAGAGAAGCTGGTAGCAATAGATCTTCTGCATCAACTAGACCTTCTACGTCAAACCGCTCAAGTAGTTTTAGTGGTGGAGGAAGTGGATTTCGTTCTGGAGGCGGAGGCGGAGGCGGTTTTAGAGGAGGCGGAGGCGGTGGAAGAAGACGCTAATCTAATCTATAATTTGAAATTAATACAAACCCTGATAATAAAGTTATCAGGGTTTTTTATGCTGTGAACTTATTTTAGAGGAGTAGTAATTATTAGTTTTTTTTTGAGAAAAAGAATCTTGCTTTCCTTTAAAGAGGAGAGGTAATTACGAAAACAATTTTACTAATGAAATCAAGATAGTGTTTTTTATAATTCCTAAATTTGGACTATGATTATTACTGATTGAATTTTAATGAGTGTAATACTTAAAAAAAGGTTGTTTGAAATTAATTTCAAACAACCTTTTTAATAAATCATGTTTTTTTTATTAGTTTGGTGTATCCGAAGTACTCATGTCTCTTAGACTATAATATTTTCCGTCTTTTTTAACGAATAGAGTCATGTAATTACCAGAATTCACTACAGTTTGTGTAGAGTCTACTACTTTATAATTACCTAGTTCAACAACTTGTTCGCCATCTTTTGCAACAAACACTTCATTAGTTGTAAATGAAATTTTCTTACCTTTTGAAATTGTATCAATATGACTTTTCAAATACTCAATTATTGCTTCTTTGCCAGTTACTGGTTGGTTATTTTGTGGGTAGGTGATAGCATCATCTGCAAAATATCCTATTTCTTTCATTACTCCAGTATTGTAAGTCTCTGCAAATTCATTTTCCTTGGCTTGAATCTCTTCTTTGATTTTAGTAGTATCGATTACAGCAACTACTGCTTCTTCTTTTTTGCAGGAAATTAATAATAATAAAACACTCGATAGAACTAAGCCTTTACTAAACATTTTTTTCATAAGGGTCTGTTTTTTAAATTTAGAAATTAATAGATTGAATATTAATGACATAAATTTAATATAAAAAATGGAACGAAATATGTTTTGTAATATAAATTAGGCTTTTTTTTTAGTACAAGAACTCTAATTAGGACTAATTATAATGTTTTTATTAGTAAATGATTAAAGTGATAAATTTAATATTAAATAGAGCATTTGGATTTTTAAGGTAAACCTAGTTAACTACAGCCACAATCACCACTTCCACAGTTTTTATTCGATTTTTTTTTGAAGATAAACTTTCGAATCAAAAAAGCAAAGGCAATAACAAGTATGAAAAAGGCAATAATTTCTTGAATCATAATACTTTATTTTAAGATTTGAAAAGAAATTAGCGCGACTAAATAAGCCAATACACTCATAAATGCCAATTGTCCAGCTGGCCACTTCCAGGAGTTGGTTTCTTTTTTTGTTATGGCTAGAGTACTGGCACATTGCATAGCAAACGCATAAAACATTAATAGAGAAATACCTGAAGCAAAGTTGAAAATTTTATCTCCAGTCACAGGATTTATTTCCGCAGCCATTTTGTCTTTTATAGTGTTTTCATTGTCAGTTGCACCTACACTATAGATGGTTGCCAGTGTACCTACAAAAACTTCTCTGGCTGCAAATGAACTGATAATAGCAATGCCAATTTTCCAATCGTAACCCAAAGGAGAAATCACAGGCTCAATACCTCTTCCCATTAAGCCAATGTATGAGTTTTCTAGTTTTTGTGATGCAACAGCATTATCAAACTCAGTTGTAGATAACGGCTTTTCTCTAGTATTTTCGAGTACTATCTTTTCGGCCTCTTTAAACTCTTTTCCTGGTCCGTAAGAAGCTAAAAACCACAATATGACCGATATTGCCAAAATAATTTTTCCTGCGCCAGTAACGAAAGCTTTTGTTTTTTCAATAACGTTGATAGCAACATTCTTGAACAGAGGTAATTTGTAGTTGGGCATTTCTACCACAAAAAAGGTTTTTCCTTTTACTTTCAAAATAAGATTCAGAATATAAGCCGCAAATATTGCCATCCCAAAACCAATAACATACAAAAGCATTAAGGTTAATCCTTGAAGATTTAAAATCCCAAAAACATAAGTATCGGGAATTACTAAGCCAATAATAATTGCATAAACTGGTAAACGAGCTGAGCAAGTTGTAAATGGAGTTACTAATATTGTAATCAAACGTTCTTTCCAGTTTTCTATATTTCTGGTCGCCATAATAGCAGGAATGGCACAAGCTGTTCCTGAAATCAATGGAACTACACTCTTTCCAGATAATCCAAATCGGCGCATAATTTTGTCCATTAAGAAAACGACGCGACTCATATAACCACTTTCTTCGAGTATTGAAATGAATAGAAACAAAAAGGCAATTTGAGGGATGAATATTAAGATACCACCAATACCAGGAATTATTCCTTGTGAAATCAAATTAGTCAACATACCAGAAGGCAGATGTTCATTTGCCATGGAGCTTAACGTCGCAAAAGAACTATCGATAAAATCCATAGGAATTTTGGACCACTCAAAAATAGACTGAAAAATCACGAATAAAATCACGAAGAAAATCAAATATCCCCAGACTTTGTGCGTAAGTACGCGGTCTAGTTTACTACGAAAATCTTTGGCAATACTAGAGTCTATTTTTAGACCTTCTTTTAAAACATCATTAATAAATTGATATCGCTTGATTGTTTCTTTTTGTTGCAAACGCTTCAAATCAGAATGAGATTTGGTAAACGAACTACGGATTTCATTTCGTTCCAAATTCAAAAAGTTAACATCTTGTGTAATAACCAACCACAATTTATATAATAGCTGATTAGGAAATGCATGACGAAGACTGTTGAAATATTCAATATCAATCACAGATGCATTCAAACATGGTTCTGCCGAAATGGTTTTGTAGCCAATAATCAGGTTTTTTAATTCTTCAATTCCATGTCCTTTTCTAGAACTAATCAGTGCAATTTTGGTTTTTAAATGTTCTTCGAGGTAAGGAATATCTAGTGTGATACCCTTCTGTTCCATTCTATCAGCCATATTAATGACTAAAATTGTTGGAATTTCAAGATCTTTTATTTGAGTATAAAGAAGTAAATTTCGTTTTAGATTTTCTACATCGGTAACCACTAGTGCTACGTCTGGATAAAGGCGGTCATTTTTATTAAGCAAAAGTTCGATAACAACACTTTCATCAATAGAACTGGCATTTAGACTATACGTACCAGGTAAATCGAGAATGTTGGCTTTAATATTATTGGGCAGTTTGCAAAAACCCATTTTTTTCTCGACCGTAATTCCAGGATAATTCCCTACTTGCTGATTTAAACCAGTTAACTGATTAAAAACCGAAGTTTTCCCTACATTAGGATTTCCAATTAAAGCAACGTTGATATTTTTTAAACTCATTTTACTGTATTATTAATGAGTTCTACTTCAATAAGTCTGGCAGTCTCTATACGAATAGCTAGATGTGAGCCATTTATATCTAAATACAAAGGATCGCCAAACGGAGCCACTTGAAGTAATTCGACCTCATTACCAGGCAAACAACCCATTTCTAATAGTTTTAAAGGGATTAAATCGATATCAAAATCCAGGATAGTGGCTTTTTGGCCTTTTTTGAGAGAATGTATCGTTGTTTGCAAACCTTATTTAGATTGAATTAAGATTGCAAAAATACATTTTTATTTATAATTATAGTTGATAATTATCAGTTTTACTCATTTTTTTCATTCTCACAAAGCCAATTAATATCTTCAATTAATCGCTGAATTTCTTCTTTTTTGGTACCATCATAAAAACCTCGGACTCTTTTTTTCTGGTCTACTAAAACAAAGTTTTCAGTATGGACCATATCAAATAATTCTTCAGGTTTTCCCATTTTTACGGCCAAATAAGATTTTCTGGCCATTGTATAAATTTCTTTTTTATCACCAGTAACCAGATTCCATTTAGCATCAATAACACCATATTTTTTAGCATATGCTTTTAATACAGGTACACTATCTGTTTCTGGAAAAACGGTTAGAGAAAGTAATTTGACTTTTGGATTGTTTTTGATTGCTTTTTGTACATCAACCAAGTTGGTGGTCATTTTAGGACAAATAGAACCACAGGTTGTAAAGAAAAAGTCGGCTACGTATACCTTTCCTTCATAATCTTTTTGAGTAATGGTTTTTCCATTTTGATTAGTAAATGAAAAATCGGCAATTGTATGGTATTTGCTAATATATTGTACGGTACTGTCTACTAATTCAGGGTTTACATCGGCAGGATTAAAAACAGGTAATGTTTTATTAGGCTTTAACGCCGAATAAAACAGATACAATGTTATAATAGAAAAAATAGAAACCACACTTATATATATTCTGTATTTGTAAAAAAATGATTTCATGAAGTTATATGTTGTTTTGTATATATTTTTTATAGCTATTGGACAATTAATTTTATCTTATTGTTTTTAATTGAAAGCTGTTATTTGATGCAAAATTACAAAAAGAGACTCTCTTTTGGTTTTATTTTATGTAGTCTTATTTAAAAAATAAACAAACATGTTTCCGTTATAAAAAATATCAATATATTTGAATAACATCTAAATCGTTACACATAATGAAAAAAACAATTAGCAAGAGTAGTTTTTTTGTGATTTCTACATTTTTTGGAGTTGCAATAAGTCAGGCACAAAATGCTCCAACACAAAAGGAGCCAGGAATTAATGTTTCCTATATGGATTCAAAAATTAAGCCATCAGAAAATTTTTTCCAATTTGTTAATGGAACTTGGTTGGAAAAAACCGAAATTCCAAATGACAAAACAACTTGGGGTTCTTTTAACGAACTAGTTAAAAAAACAGATAAAGATGCTTTAGATATTTTGAAAGAAGCTTCTAAAAATCCAATGTATAAAGCAAATACAGATCAAGGAAAAGCAATTAATCTCTACAAATCAATACTTGATACTGTTGCTAGAAATAAGCAGGGTATTAATCCAATAAAACCTTATTTAGCAAAAATTGATAAGATAAAAAATATTGATGATTTGCAAAAAGTATTGATTGAAATGGAATCAATTGGAGGAATTGGTTTCTTTGATGTTGGTGTTGGTGCTGACGATAAAGACAGTAATAAAAACACTGTAAGTCTTGGTCCAGGAAGATTGGGATTGCCGGATAGAGATTATTATGTTTCAGAAGATAATGATTCTAAAGAAAAAAGAGGAAAATATGTTCTACATGTTACCAAAATGCTTCAGTTTATTGGTGAAAACCCAAAGCAAGCAAACGAAAGTGCTATAAAAATTTTAGCTTTGGAAACGGCTATGTCAAAACCTAGACTAGATAGAGTTGAACGTAGAGATTCTAGATTACAATACAATCCAACGACCATTGCTGATTTACAAAAAATGGTACCAGCAATCAATTGGGAAAACTATTTTTCGGGAATTGGGTTTCCAAAATTGGGTATTGTTAATGTAGATCAACCTCGCTACATGAAGGCTTTACAAACTATTTTGGCCGAAAATAAAGTGGAAGACTGGAAAGAATTCATGAAATGGACTCTATTGAATAATTCAGCTAATTATTTAACGACGAAGATAGATGCTGCAGATTTTGATTTTTATCAAAAGACATTATCAGGTGCCGTAAAACAAGTTCCTCTTGAAGAAAGAGCCTTGTTAGCTGTTAATAGAAACATTGGAGAAGCTTTAGGAAAGTTATATGTTGAAAAATTATTTCCCGCTGAAGCGAAAGTGAAAGCTGAGAAAATGATTAAAAATATTATTGCTGCTTATACAGTAAGAATTAATAATTTGACTTGGATGTCTGCTGAAACAAAAGTAAAAGCGATTGAAAAATTAAATAAAATTTCTATTAAAGTTGGATATCCAGACAAATGGAAAGATTATTCGAAGTTAGTTATAAAAAGTCCATCTGATGGAGGTAGTTATTTTGAGAATTCAAAGAATGTTTCACTTTGGAAACATGAAAAATCTATTGATGAATTGTCGAAACCAGTTGATAAAACAGAATGGCATATGTCACCACAAACAGTGAATGCATATTATAACCCATCATACAACGAAATTGTTTTTCCTGCAGGAATTTTACAACCACCATTTTATAATTATCAAGCTGATGAAGCTGTAAATTATGGAGGAATTGGAGCCGTAATTGGACATGAAATATCTCATGGATTTGACGATTCCGGAGCGCGTTATAATGCCGATGGGAATCTTGTAGATTGGTGGACAGCCGAAGATTTAAAACAATTTACTGCATTGGGTACGGCACTTGCTAATCAATACAGCGCACTGGAACCTTTGCCAGGAATACATGTGGATGGTAAATTTACTTTAGGTGAAAATATCGGTGATTTGGGTGGCGTAAATGCTGCTTATGATGGATTGCAATTGTATTTGAAAGAAAACGGAAGACCAGGATTAATTGATGGATTTACACCAGAACAACGTTTCTTTATTTCATGGGGTACTGTTTGGCGCACCAAAATGAGAGATGAAGCAATTAAAAATCGTGTGAAAACAGATCCACACTCTCCTGGAATGTATAGAGGTTATGTACCATTACAAAACATCGATGCGTTTTATGATACATTTTCGATTAAAGCCGGTGATGCAATGTATGTTGATCCTGCAAAAAGAGTTAAGATTTGGTAGTAAATAATTTTAACTAAAAATAAAAAACTCATTAGGTTTTAAAACTTAATGAGTTTTTTTTATGTTTTTAAATCCAAAATAGATATAAGATTTGGTAAAAAGAGAATTCTGATAGGTTAGTTTTTTTAATCTTGAATAGAGATTTAATGCTTTTTTCGCATAGCAAAATTGATAAGATACAGGCCAATTAAAGTAACGCTTCCACCAAATATAATTGCTGATGTTAATGGTTCGCCAAAAATCAAAGAGCCTAAAATTACCGCAACTATTGGATTAATATATGCATAAACGCTGCTTAACTCGGTTGGAAGTTTTTGTAATGCATATATAAACGCAATGAAGGTTAAGATCGAACCAAAAATGACCAAATATGCTATAGACCACCATGAATTTACAGGGATTTCTGAAAGAGGGATACTTGTTCCCGTTGCTCCGATAAAAGCAAAAATAGAAATGCTGGAAATAAACATCTGTAATCCTAAGCTAAAATACGGATTGAAACTAGCTGCTTTTTTCTTGGTATATAAAGTCCCAAAAGCCCATGTAATTGTTGCCGTTATCGAAAGCAGTATGCCGAATTGAAAATCGGGTTGCAAAAAGTCACGTAAGTGTTCGTAAAAGATAACACAAACACCACCAAAGCAAATTAATATACCTATAAGAGCTAGTCTGGTAATTTTTTCACCTTTAAAAATACTGATAAATACAATCCATACAGGAACCATTGCACCAATAATAGCTCCAAGTCCACTACTAATGTATTTGACACCCCAAGTACTAAGTCCATTACTTAACACAAAGTTTAGTAAACTAAGGATTAATATGCTTTTCCATTGTTTTCCTTTTGGCCAAGGCGTTTTCTTAAACAAGAAAAAACTCAAATAAAGAGAGCCTGCAATAAATTGTCTAATTCCAGCAAGTTGAAACGCGGGCATGTGTTTGACGCCTTCTTTGGAGGCTAGCCAAGTAGTGCCCCAAAAAAAGCTCACCCAACACAAAGCCAAAATAGGCAATCCTATAAAATTGACTTTTGTCTTAATTGCAGTTTTTATTCTTGATGTCAACTTATAAATTGATTTTAATAATAAGGAATAACCCAAAACTGTTACTACTTTGCCACTCAAAATGAGTTTTCCCGTTGAAGTATTCAACTGGACAAACTTAGGCAAAATGTAAGATTAAATTAGTGCTTTATGGTATAAAGTTAATTGCTCTTTTATTACAATGATATAAAGAAAAGTCTCAAGGTAAATAGCTTGATAGAGAATACTCTGAATATAATGTCTATTGTTATTATTTAAATATGAAAGGCTTCATTATTTGATTTAAGCAATACAGCTGCAAATTGCTTTCAAATTATTTTTCATTTATTAGTGAAATATTGATTTCCAATTTATTACACTATTTTTAAATCTGATATTTTTTTAGGATTAAGAAGTTTTTAACATATTTTTTTTAGCATTACTATTTTTCTTAATTTGTGCTTTTATTAGTATTGTAGATATGATTTATTTGGATAATTTTCAATTCAAGTTGGAATCGTAGTTGAGGATAAAAAAGCGAATCCATTCCATGAATTACTTTAATCGAAGAAGAAACAATGAAGATGCCAAATTTAAGACGTATACATAATTCCTCTACAAGAAATCACAACTCCTTATGGAAGTCATTTGCAATTCTATTCGTTAGCCTTATAATTACTTTTGGTGTTTCTAATTATGTGAGTCATGAAGAAGAATCTCAATCTCAAAAGGAGTTTGTTTTAGCTTGTAATGAGGTTAAAACAAAAATTTCCCGCCGCATTAATTTGCATTTACAGTTCTTGATCAATGCGAATTCTTTTTTTGAAGCCTCTGAATTTGTTACTAGAAAGGAATGGGAACAATTCAATAAATTTTCTACAATGAATGAAAGTTTTACTGGAGTTCAGGGTTTTGGATTTGCATCTATAGTCAAAAAAGAACAGTTAAAAACACACATTCATGATATTAGAAAGGAAGGTTTTTCTAAATACGTTGTTTATCCTGCAGAACCTATCAGAGACGTTTATACGTCTATAATTTATCTTGAGCCATTTAATGAGAGGAATACCAGTTTTCTTGGTTTCGACATGTTTTCGGAACCAGTTATGCGCAAAGCGATGGAACAATCCCGTGATCAGAATATGTCAATGCTTTCGGGAAAAATAGTTTTAAGACAGAAAGCAGAAAATCATGTGCAAGCCACAACTGTGATATATGTTCCTGTGTATAAAAACGAAACATTAAATACAGTTTCAAATCGTCGATCGGCTATAATTGGATGGGTTTTTGGTACTTTTCGAATGGATGATTTAATGAAAAGCATTTTAGGGCAATGGAACTCAGATAGAGATGAAAAAATTGGGTTAAAGGTTTATGACGGTGAGACTATTTCTCAAAATAATTTATTGTTTGATAGTTATAAAAATAGAATAAAAAACAGTAACGAAACAAAGATTAGAACGCGGGTAATTCCTGTTTTGTTCAATAGTAAAAAATGGCTTTTGGTGTTTTCACAGCCATCGAGAAGTTCATTTTTCTTTTCTCCTAAAACGCTTATTATAGCTTTGGGTGGTATAATAATAAGTTTCTTATTGTTTGCTTTATCGTACTCTTTACTGATTACCAAGCAGCGTGCAAAAATTATCGCAGGACATTTAAGTTTAGACTTGTCGATTAAAAATAAGGAATATGAGCGAATGAATAATTCTCTTAAGAAGAATTATAAAAAATTAATTTCATCTAAGGAAAAACTAAAAGAAACAAATAATGAATTGCAGAAAGCTAAAATAAAAGCAGAGGAAAGTGATAAATTAAAATCGGCTTTTCTTGCTAATATGAGTCACGAAATTAGGACTCCAATGAATGGAATAATGGGGTTTGCAGAATTGCTAAAAGAAAATAACCTTAGCAGTGAACAACAGAACGATTATATTGAAATTATTGAAAAAAGTGGCACCCGACTGCTTAACATTATAAATGACATTGTTGATATTTCAAAAATTGAAGCTGGACAAATGAATGTGGTTTTGTCGGAAACAAACATTGACGAACAGCTAGAATACATACAAACTTTTTTTAAACCGGAAGCACAGGATAAAGGAGTACTTCTTCTTATGAAAAATTCATTAAATGAGGAGGAAACTATCATTAGAACAGATCACGAAAAGCTTTATGCCATACTTATTAATCTTGTTAAAAACGCCATCAAGTATACGATTAAAGGTATTATAGAATTTGGGTATGAGAAAAAGGATAATCACATCGAATTCTTTGTGAAAGACACAGGAATCGGAATTTCAAAAGACCGACATAATGCAATATTTGAGCGTTTTATTCAGGCAGATTTTAGTGATAAAATGGCACGGCAAGGCGCAGGTTTGGGTTTGTCTATTGCAAAAGCCTATGTAGAATTGCTTGGAGGTAAAATTTGGGTAGAAAGTGAGCTCCAAAAAGGTTCAACATTTTATTTTACCGTTCCCTGCATGATCAAATTGAGAGACAGTAGTTATACACAAACCAATCAGCTGACTCCTCAAGTAGATTATCAGATAGAAAAACTGAAAATACTTGTTGCTGAGGATGACAAAATATCCAGAATGTTAATTCAAAAAGTTATTGAACCCTACAGTAAAGAAATAATTAATGCCAGAACAGGTGTTGAAGCGGTCAAAATGTGTCGTAATAATCCAGATCTGGATTTAATTCTGATGGATATTCAGATGCCTCAAATGAATGGCTTCGAAGCTACCAAGGAGATACGGAAATTTAATAAAAACGTAATTATTCTGGCTCAAACCGCTTTTGCTTTAGAAGGTGATAGAGAAAAAACAATTCAAATAGGGTGCAATGACTATATTTCAAAACCAATTAATAAAGTGGAATTATCACGATTAATTCAATATTATTTTTGCAAACAAGAGATTTTGAATCGGCCAATTGAGAACCAAAGAACTCAATAATTTTTAAATTTACAAATTGGTTTTACTAAAAGAATAGCCCAAAACAATTTCTACTTTGTCGCTTAAAATGAGTTTTTTATTCGAAGTTTTAGAATGATCAAATTCAGGCAGAGGTAAGTTTAATTCGGTTGCTTTTTGTGTATAATACGTTTTTCTTGTGGGATGAAAAGGACTAACACCATTGTAAATTTCGTTCCAGGAATCTGTTGTTATAATTTTAAGAATAATACCAATACAATCATCCTGATGAATAAAATTGATGCAGGTCTCTGGATTTTCCAGGTTTTGTTTTCCTGCTAGAAATTTAATGGGATTTCGGTCTTCGCCGATAAGTCCGCCGAAACGGAGAATCGTAGTCCTGAAGTTGTTGTTATTTTGCAAAAGCATTTCAGCTTCCAGTAGTTGTTTTCCACTTTCTGTATCGGGTTGTGCCGTCGTTTCTTCTGTAACAGTTCCATTGACTTCGCCATAAACAGAAGTTGAACTCACAAAGAGGACGTTTTGTATTGTCGATCTTTCTATGTGCGGGATCAAGGCTTTTATTTTGGCTACAAATACTTTTTCATTCACAGTTGCAGTGTCACTATTTTTCCCTCTCAATTGTGGCGGAATATTGATTATCAAAGTATCGCTTCCGAGAAGGAATTCATCGATAGCGCCTGTTATTCTTTCGCTGTTAAGCGCAACCAAAAAAGGATCAATACCTTCTGATGCTAATGCTGAAAGTTTTTCTTCTGAAGTAGTTGAACCTTTTACAGAAAACCCATTTCTTAGTAAGGCTTTCGCCAAAGGCAAACCTAACCAGCCACAGCCTAATATACTTATTTGTGTCATTTTGTAATGTATTATAAATCGATAAAAAATCGAACTTTGTCTTTTCCGGCTCCACCTATTCGATGGTAAAATTTTATAGCTATTTTGTTGAATTCAGGTGTTTGCCATTGTATGTTGATGCAGTTTTTGGCTATTGCAATTTGTTTTAATTTTTCGAGTAGAGCTTCGCCAATTCCAAAAACACGAGCTTCTTCTTCGAGATACAAACAATCCATGTGCATAAATGAAGTAGCATCCCAAGTTGAAAAATCTATCGTATAAGTTGTATAACCTAGAATGACTCCATCCGCTTCTGCTAATAAACAAAATAATTTTGGATGTTCACTAAATAGAGCTTTTTCGAGTTTGTCTTCCTTCCCAATTGGGTTAAAAGAAGCTTGTTCATAATCAGCGTGTTTTTGGCACAAATCGACTACTACAGGAATATCCTTTGGTTGGCAATCTCGAATTAAATATTCCATTGAAGATTAATTTCGGTTTGTAAAAATCCAATAAAATGGTTGAAATAATCCGGATATTCCTTCTCGTTTCTAATCGCTATGAAATGTTTTCTTTTCAGACCGTTTTTGTTGATTTTTACAGCTTTTAGCGAGCTGTTTTTCAAATAAGGTTGCAAAGCCCATTTGGCCATAGACATGACCCCCATATTGGCTTTTACCATTTCGATAGAAGCTTCGGTAAGGGGCAGAGGTGTTATTTTTTTTGGCGTAATTTTGGCTGGTGCCAAAACCAATTGGTGAATTGTTACAGTTTCCAGAGGCAAAGAGTGAATAATTAAATGTTCATTGATAAAATCTTCGGCTACGACATATTTTTTATTAGCCCAAGGATGCTCTTCAGAAACAGCCATTACCATTTCATCTTGAAAAAGTTCCAGATATTTTATTTTATCATCTTTGATTTGGTCACTTACAATTCCAATATCGATTATATTATCTAATAGTTTTTGCAGTGGATAATGAGTCGCTTCGGTAACGATTTTCAATTCGATATTAGGATACAAATTATGAAATTGCTTGATAACTGATGGGAGCCAATGGTAACTTGAAAAACATTCGGTGCTGATTCTTATTTCACCAGATTCTCCGAAAACCATTTGCTTGATTTGAAGTTCTGTTTCCGAAAGTTTATCGAGAATTTCATTTGCGATTTCATATAATTTCTCGCCCGCTTTGGTCAGAATCAATTTTTTGTTCGTTCTCAAAAATATTTTCGTACCCAATTGAAATTCGGCTTCTTTGAGTTGATGGCTCAGTGCCGATTGTGTCAAATGAAGTTTGTCTATTGCTTTTGTAATGCTCCCTTCTTCGACAATCGCTTTAATCAATCTTAGATGTCTGATTTCCATTTTTGAGAATTGTTTTCACAAAGGAACAAAATTTATATTTGGATTTACATGAAAAGAATTCATCAAGTACATGAATTCTTTTCGTTTTTATCAGATAAATTCCTGACCTATTTTTGTAATAGCAAACAGCCTAAAAAACTATAGAAATGGAAGCACAAATAAAATACTATGAAAACAAATTGGCTTTTGAAATGGATCCTTCCGATTTATTTGATGCTTTAAATAATGGCGAAAAAGTAATCGCTCTCGATGCGCGAAAAGCTTTTGGATTTGAAGCAGAACATATTCCGCACGCAATTAATATTCCGCATCGCGAGATGAGTCTGGAGACGACCAGCCATTTAGATAAAGAAGCTTTATATGTAACATATTGTGATGGAATAGGTTGTAATGCTTCAACTAAAGGAGCTTTGAATATGACTAAACTTGGGTTTAAAGTAAAAGAATTAATAGGAGGAATCGAGTGGTGGAAATTTGATGGCTATGCCACCGAAGGAACTAAGGGGAACAGTGCTGGATTAAAATTTGAATGTGCTTGCTAGAAGAGAAAAGTTATTTTGCAAAGTGACACAAAGCTAGCACAGAGATTTGCTAATTTTTTTATTACAATGGAAAAATCCGTTTGATCAGTGTAATCCGTGGGCAAATATATAGGCCACGGATTATACTGATGTCACTGATAAACACTGATTTTATCAATATCTTTTGTGAATCTCAGAAAAATAAAACTGCTTTACTTCACACGTAAACTATCCTTTACCACTTTTAAGCTATCAACCAATTCTGGTTTTATTAATGCAGGATTTACAACAGGAACAGCGATTTTTGGAGTTCGTTTTATTTTTTGAGTAATTACAACTGCATCATTCAAAACAAAAGGTGTTGGCATCATCCAGTCTTGTCTTGGAGTCATGCTAAATAACTGATTATTCATCAAATCAAAAGAACTTTCCATAATGTTCATGTCCAAAACAGTGGCTCTGTTGATTGTAAATTGCAATACCAAAGGTTCATTATCGACAACATAATAACTCAGCAGTTTTTTGCCATTTCTTTCTAATTCTGTTCCTTTTTGCCCCAAAGTAGTTACCCCATTGGCCGTAAAGTTGAAGAATCTCATGATTTCGTCGGCAAAAATATCATAGCGGTTTACCTTTCGGTTAGGAGTAATTTTTATTTTCAAATACCTTTTGAAACCTATAACGCTATCGGTTAAAAAAGTAATGGTTGGCTTGGCTATTGCTTTTACTGGTGTTTCGGATGCATAAGTAAACTCCGAATTGTATTTGCTAAACAATTTCAAATTATTTAGAGTTTTTGCGCTTTTCGGGTTTTCGCCCAAATAGCCTTTAGTCCAAGAATCCAGATTAGTATCATAAGTTGTCCAATAAGCCCTATTTTTATCAACATTATAAAGATATACTAAGCTATTCGATTTTGCTTTTCCTAATTCATAACCAGACTGGTATTGTGCTTTCGCAAAAAACAAAACAGCAATCAAAAAGAACAGTAACGACCAGACTCCTTTTTTATGAAAATCTCCGAAAAGAGGCAACAAGATCGCAAAGGTTAAAACAGTCAAAATGGCGCTTCCAAATAATACTTTCAGTCCTAAACCAATTGGGAACATTTCAATAAAAGGAGCAATAATCAATAAAGCCGGAATACCGCAAATAAGATTAACAATCCAATTTGATCTTTGGCTAAAGATAAAAATAGCAAAAGCCAACAAACCAAAAAACACTGGAATAATCAGGAATCCTGCGCCAGGCAAACTATTAGCTAAAAACCCATTGAGTACAATCCAAAAAATTAGCGGAATCACATAATGATTCATAGTTATTTTTCTTGCTGAAGCTATTTGATAAAAGAAAAAACAAATAGAAATACTAAGCAATACAAAGGCAGTAATATAATCCTGTCCGTTATATGTAAAACCGTTAAGTAAATCATTGTATTCTGGATTGATTAAAAGCAAACCTTGCCATCCGTAATACGTAATCAATCCAGTAAAAATTAAAGCTCCTAAAAATGGAAAGAAACCTTTCATGATATCTTTTAACTTCAATATGCGTTTCACTTTTCCAATAAAAACCAATAGAATAAGCAAACCAACAGCAATAAGTGTCATTGGTAATACCCAATCAAATGGATAACTGATAAATGTAAACGGTATCGTAAAATAAACATAGTCTTTCTCGGCTATCGTGCTGTTCAAATTTGCATTAGCAAAATAATTCAGCAACGGCATCAAATAAGAACCTTGATGTTTTAAAGAGTTTTTGTCCAAATGATTCACATCATCTTGTTGAGTATGATAATTATAATGGCCGTCAATAAAAGCAAAATTAAATCCTTGAATATTACCTTGCTCCCTAAAAACTGTTAAGTCCGTATCATTTGGCAACATTTTATAAATACTGTACATCAAAGAATTCGAAACAGGATAAGTTGCACCAGCTTTGGCAAATTCATTTACTAAACCTGCATTTCCTTTATTGGTTTCCATCAACATATAACTTGGTCCTGCCGAACCACGAGCTTCAAAATTGATAACCAATCCTACTTCTTTTGCCCATTGGTGCTGAGTAACAAAAAGCGAGGCACCGTTCAATCCCAATTCCTCAGCATCTGTAAATAGTATGATGATGTCGTTTTTGTTTTTTGTTTTAGCATTCAAAAAAGCACGAACTCCCTCTAGAATTGTTGCCACGCCCGATGCATCATCGCTCGCGCCATGCGAAAAAGAATGCGGTGCACTGTCATAATGTGAAAGTAATAATAACGCTTTACCGTTTGAACTCCCTTTTATGCGGCACATAATGTTTTTGGATTTGACCAAATTTCCCCAATCACTCAGTGTAAAACCTTCCTGTATAGCAGGTTCTAATCCTAGTTTTTGTAATTCTTTAAAAATATAATTACCTACTACTTTGTGGTTTTTGGTACCCACATAATGGGGTTCTTTGGTCATTGCTGTAATATGTTCCAAAGCTCGGCTAGTCGAAAATTCTGTGACTTTTTCTTCTTCATTTGGCGACCAGGAAGGAGTTAGGAAAGCAAACAAAAAGGCCAAAATCCCAGTGATGAGAACAGCAACAATAAGTGATGAGTAATTTTTTTTCATTATTTGGGGTATTAAATATCTTTTTTAACAAGCATATAATAATCATTTTCCAAAACCATATAGCCTTGGTCATACAGGAAATAGTAGGTATTTCCCGATTTGGTATTTAGAATATTGGTAAAAAACTCAAAGTCGAAACCCTTGCTCATCAATTTGGCTCGAGTCGTTTTCGATTTCCCCTCCACATTCAGCTCCGACAAAATTCGGTAATTTTTACGCAATTTGTTATTGATATTACGCATATAATTTGTGCTGTCCTTATTTATTTTATTATTGTAAGCATTTCGGCAGCCATCGCTACAGAATTTTTTGTCCTCGCGACCTATAATTTTATCTCCACATTCAAGGCAGGTTTTCATAATCAGTTATTTATAAGTCTAAAATTAATTTATTTTTTTTGAAGCTTAACATAAGGATTTATCAATAAACATGGATTCCTGCTGTCATTCCAATCTTTTTGGTCTCTAAAAAGCGAGACAAAAAAGGATTTTCCCTTCCATCAGGGCTAGTTAGTAATGATGGTTTTGTGTTTTTAAAATCAAAAGATTTACATCATAAACCAAATATTCTACTTTTTTTCTATCGCAATTCGTTACAAGTAAGTCTTTAAAACCATCTTTAAACCGAATCCTCACATATTCTGACTTTACAGATACAATCAATCCAAATGTTACTTCCAATATTTTGTTCCAAAAATTCAATTCTCGGATGAATTCAATACTTTCAATATCAGCTGTTTTTATGTGTCCATTATTTTTTAAATCTTCTCCATTGTTAATTACTAAAATATTATTTTCAATATAGAGTTCAAATAAAGGGTTGGTTCTAATGGTTTTTGTCATTCTTTAGTTTTTTTGTGCCTGTTTTAGGTGGTTTTATAAAAAAAGAAAACTTTGTCAATATTAATTCCTAATTTGAATTTTTCTTTGTTCTTCTTTTAAAGTAAAATACAATACCAATTAAAAATACTAGTGGAAAAATATATTGAATTATAAAACTCAAATAAGTTGAAACTGTTGATTTTTCTTGGATTTGTTTTAATGAGTTAGAATTGTTTATCTGAAGTGAATTAAAAAAAGTGTTTTTATTTATTTCACTGAAATTTTTAACTTTCGAATAACTAATGATGTAAGTGCTTCCATTTAAATATAATATGTTTGATTCAGCATTTTTATTTTCTGAATCTATGCCTTTATAAATTAAGTTATAGCCTATGAAATTGTTTATTTTTATTTGTGTAGAGTCTTTAAAAATAAAGCCATTTTTACTCATTGCATCGATTTGAGATGATATTATTTGATCATACTTTTGTTTTAGACTTTTTAAATCCTTATCCAAAGTATCAGTTTCATTTTCTTTTGAAATTTTTGATTCTTTCAAAATTATGTACGAATCATTCTCGTTTTTTGAATAATATGCTAATACTGATGTGTTACCGGATATAGTATCAAATTTCTGAACCTTCTCTGGAATTCTAATTGAAATATTTTTATCAATTTGAGTTTGCCCCAAAATGGTTTGTGATAAAAGGAATAGTAGACATAATGTAAAAGTGTATTTTATCATTATTTAAAGCTTTTTTATATTATTTTTTTTGGCACGTTAAAATTATATTCTACTTGTTTCTTTCCTTCCAAATATACAAAAAAATACCGTTTGCAAACGGTTACAAATAATTACAACCGAAAGTAAATAGTTAGCAACCGAATAATTTTTGAAAGCTATTGCATCTTTGCCCTATCGAAATGAAACAAAGCAATTGCAATGTTAATTTCAATACAAACAAAATTATATACGCACTAACATTTAAAATTTACACGCCATGAATGCAATTAAAAACAGAGTACAGTTACTAGGTAATGTAGGTAATGATCCAGAAATCAAAAACTTCGACGAGGGAAAGAAAAAAGCAATTTTAAACATTGCTACCAGCGACAGTTACAAAAACGACAAAGGAGAAAAAGTTGAACAAACCGAATGGCACACCGTAGTTGCTTGGGGAAAAGTGGCCGAAATTATCGAAAAATTTGTAACGAAAGGAAAACAAATTGCAATAGACGGAAAACTAACCCATAGAAGTTACGATGATAAGAATGGTGAAAAGCGCTATATTACCGAAGTAGTTGTAAATGAGATCATGCTCCTTGGGAAATAGGATTTTAGAATTACAAATTGCAATTGAACTTATAATAAAAAAGTGTTCTATTACGGACACTTTTTTTATTATTATAGATGATTAAATTAACTGACAACTATCAACTACGCCTTACCAAGTCTTGTAATTTCGTATAAATCGGTTCTTCTGTCTTTTAGAATTCTGGCGCTTCCGTGTTCGTGGAGTTCTTTCAATAAATTTAAATCTACATCTACAATCAAAGTCATTTCGGTATTTGGTGTGGCTTCCGCTTTTATACCCGTACTTGGAAATTGAAAATCCGAAGGCGTGAAAAGAGCTGTTTGCGCATATTGAATATCCATATTATTTACTTTTGGAAGATTCCCAACACATCCTGCAATAGCTACATAACATTCGTTTTCTATGGCTCGGGCTTGAGAACAATGTCTGACTCTGGTGTAGCCACTTTGCGTGTCAGTTAAAAAAGGAACAAATAGAATATTCATATCCTCGTCAGCCAAAAGTCTGGAGAGTTCTGGAAATTCAACATCATAACAAATCATGATTCCAATTTTTCCGCAATCGGTATCAAAGGTTTTAAATTGCGAACCGCCTTTCATTCCCCAATGCAGTACTTCATTTGGAGTGATATGAATTTTATAATACATTTCAGAAGTTCCGTCCCTTTTGCAAAGAAAACCAACATTGTACAAGTTGCCGTTTTCTAAATAAGGCATACTTCCAGAAATGATATTGATATTATAGGATATAGCAAATTCCTGAAATTTTTTACGAATGGGATCTGCATATTTTGCCAATTCTCTGATGGCTTCTGGTTCCGATAAATGATTGTAATCGGCCATCAAAGGTGCAATGAACAACTCTGGGAAAAGTGCAAAATCACTTTTGTAACCCGATACAGCATCGATAAAAAATTCGGCTTGTTCAAATAAAGCATCCAAATTTGATAAGGGACGCATTTGCCATTGAATTAATCCAAGCCTAATGATGCTTTTTGTAGTGTTTATTAATACAGGACTTTCGTCGTAATAGACATTATTCCATTCCAATAATACAGCAAAGTCCTTAGAATCAATATCACCTTCCAAATAGTTTTTCATGATTCGCATCACGTGAAAATCATTACTCAGCTGAAAATTCAGAACAGGGTCATGCAATTCTTTTTTTCTAACTTTCTCAATGTATTTTTTTGGGGTTAACTTGTCGGCATGTTTTTTATAATTTGGTATTCTTCCAGCAAAAACGATTCCTTTTAGATTCATATTTTCACATAATTCTTTGCGGGCATCGTATAAGCGTCTTCCTAATCGCAATCCTCTGTAATCAGGATTGATAAAAACATCGATACCATATAATATTTCTCCTTTTGGGTTGTGCGTGGAGAACGTATAATTACCCGTTATTTTCGCATAATTAGGATTTTTATCTACGAGAATTTCATCTACAATCAGCGATAAAGCGGCGCCGACTACTTTTCCGTCAGCTAAAATTACCAATTGTCCTTCTGCAAATCGTTCCAGTAAGTTTTCAATGTCTGGTTGCTTCCAATAAGCATTTTCCATTTCGGGATAAGCCTGAATCATTGATTTTTTTAATTCTTTGTAGTCCTCAATCATTAGATTTCGTAACTCTACTTTTTTTATCTTGGTTTGCATAGCATCCTGATTTGTATCAAATATACCGAAATATGTTTCTATTTACAAACGTAATAGTAGCGAAGTTCTTATTAGGCAGCAGATTACAGGTAGCAGATTTCAGACTGAATTTTGCTCATAAAAAAAAGTGCTCGCATTGCGAACACTTTTTGTTTTTATTATATATCAATATTGTGATGGTTTTTAATATGGTGTTTGGACAATGGAATAGCAAACTATTCACGAGCAAACAAGCTAGTAACTTAAAATTATGCGGTCTTTTTTAGTAAATCAAACATCGGACAACGACTGCAACGTTTCTTTTCACTTTTTTTGAATTTTTCACAACAGCTAGATTTACAATTTGTTGGTACTTTACAGCTAGACATACAAGTAGACTTGCAACTTTCGGCTGCTTTCAATTTTTTAAGGATTTCTTTTTTATCCTTTTTTTTCTTCTTGTCCTTTTTCTCCTTTTCTTTTTCTTTCTTGCTCAAGGTAACTGTAATTAAAGTTATGAATCTATTCGAAACTTTTGGTATAAAGAATTTAAAACCAATGCAAATGTAAATTGTTTTTATCTATTCTAAATAAACTTTAACATTTTTGAGCTAAAAAAAATCCTCAAAATACATGAACTGCATTTTAAGGATTGTATTTATTAAGAGGTATCTTAAATTATTTGGCAGTTGCTGCAGCCGCTGCAGTTGCACTGGCTATAGCTGCTTGCTGAATGTCACGGTCAAAAAGATATAATCCGCCTTTATCATCACCAATTAAGTTGATTTTGTCTAAAATTGATTTAGCAGTAGCTTCTTCTTCAATTTGTTCGGCAACATACCACTGCAAGAAGTTGTGAGTAGCATAATCTTTCTCTTGAAAAGTAATATGTACCAATTCATTGATAGAATCTGAAACAAAAACTTCGTGTTTATATAATTCTTCAAACATTCCCTTGAAGGTTTCGTAAGTTGTTTTTGGTGCTTTCAAATCGGTAATTTGGGCGTGACCACCACGTTCATTAACATACTTAATTAGTTTAAGCATATGCAAACGTTCCTCGTCAGATTGAGTATACATAAACTGAGCGATTCCTTCTAATCCACTTGCTTCTGCCCAACATGCCATTGATAAATATATTTGAGAAGATTCTGCCTCTATACGGATTTGCTTGTTTAATGCGATTTCGATATTTTTTAATAACATGATTTCTAGTTTTTAGTAAATTTAAAAAAAAATAATTTAACGGTCTTTTTTTTATATTAAAAATCAAGTAAATAAATTCAATTTAGTATGATTCTAATTGAGAAATTGAGTTTTTATTTGCCTGAAATACGAGGTTGTTTGCTTCCTTTTTTGTGTAATGGATTGAAGAGGAGCTCTTTTTTATCTCTTTTTTTACGGGATA
Source organism: Flavobacterium sp. 5 (assembly GCF_002813295.1). NCBI lineage: Bacteria > Pseudomonadati > Bacteroidota > Flavobacteriia > Flavobacteriales > Flavobacteriaceae > Flavobacterium > Flavobacterium sp. 5. The sequence goes on along the minus strand of NZ_PHUE01000001.1, from coordinate 2,024,828 downwards.
AAAAAGCGGGAACGGAAAGCCTGACCCGTAGTTTTTACGGAGGGGCACGCCCAATCAAAAAAGCTGTTTATTTTAGAATTTAGTACTAAAAATTAAAAAAGGTTTGGAGCACAAACTTTGTCTCGTTGTTAACAAACATTTCCTTAAATTTGCTTCCATTATTAGAAATATAATAGTTATAAAATTAGAACTATGTTACAAATTGCATTTATTAGAGAGAATCAAGAGAAAGTAATCAACGCTTTGGCCAAAAGAAATATGGATGCCAGAGAGGTTGTTGAAGAAGTGGTACAATTGGATGAAAAACGTCGCGCTACGCAAGTAGAGTTAGATAACATTTTATCCGAATCTAATAAATTATCCAAAGATATTGGCGAGTTGATGAAAGCTGGTGAAAAATCTAAAGCGGCAATTCTAAAAGAAAAAACGGTTCTCTTAAAGGAAAAAAGCAAAGTATTGGCTGAAAACGCTGTTGCTTTAGCCAATGAATTAACAGAGAAACTATATACATTACCTAATCTTCCTGCGGATATTGTTCCTGTTGGAAAAACTCCAGAGGATAACTTAAATGTTTATGAAGAAGGTGGTATTCCAGTTTTGCATGATGGTGCGCAACCGCATTGGGAATTAGTAAAACAATACGATATCATCGATTTTGAATTGGGAGTAAAAATTACTGGTGCTGGATTCCCTGTTTATAAAGGTAAAGGAGCTCGTTTGCAACGTGCCTTAATCAATTATTTTCTAGATAAAAATACAGCTGCAGGATATCAAGAAGTTCAAGTTCCTCATTTTGTAAATGAAGCTTCGGCTTATGGAACGGGACAATTGCCAGACAAAGAAGGGCAAATGTACCATGATGCTGCCGATAATTTATATTTAATTCCAACAGCTGAGGTTCCTGTAACTAATATTTTTAGAGATGTAATCGTAAGCGAAAATGAATTTCCAATCTTGCGAACTGCTTATACGCCTTGTTTCCGTCGTGAAGCAGGTTCTTATGGAGCGCACGTTCGTGGTTTGAATCGTTTGCATCAATTTGACAAAGTTGAAATCGTTCGTGTTGAACACCCTGATAATTCATACCAAGCTTTGGACGGAATGGTAGAACACGTGAAAAATATTTTGCAGGAATTGAAATTACCATTTAGAATCTTGCGTCTTTGCGGAGGAGATATGGGTTTCACATCGGCTTTGACTTATGATTTTGAAGTGTATTCTACTGCGCAAGAGCGTTGGTTGGAAATATCTTCTGTATCTAATTTTGAAACTTTTCAGGCGAATCGTTTGAAATTGCGTTTCAAAGATAAAGATGGCAAAAGCCAATTGGCACATACATTAAACGGAAGTTCATTGGCTTTGCCAAGAGTTCTTGCTGGAATTTTAGAAAACTACCAAACTCCAGAAGGAATCGTAATCCCAGAGGTTTTGCGTCCATACTGTGGGTTTGATATTATTGATTAAATTTACCATATAAGTCATATAAGAGTATTGCAAAAAGGTTAAGATTAAAGTGAATGCAAACTTATATGACTTATATGTTTATAAAAATTGCCGTTTAAAATGAAAAAACTCTTTCTACATATCGCCTTGTTTTTTTCATTAGTTTGTTTTTCTCAAAACGAGCAATTGGCGCAGTATTACTATGACAAAGGTGATTTTGAAAAAGCATTAGTCAGTTATCAGGATTTATCGAATAGTTTACCCACTAATCCTTTTTATTTCCAACGAAAAATTGATTGCATGCAACAATTACTTCAGTTTGATCCAGCAGAAAAGGAAATTCAAGACCGATTCGCAAGATCCAAACAGTCTACACTTTTGGTCGAATTGGGATATAATTTTCAATTACAGAAAAATGATTCGAAGGCCAAAAAGTATTATGATGAGGCAATAGAAAGAATCCGAAAAAATCCAAATGAAGTATATGGAATTGCGAATGCTTTTGAAAAGAAAGTACTGCTAGAATATGCTTTAAAATCGTATTTGTTAGCTAGCGAAATGGTGCCAACGTATGATTTTAAATATCAAACAGCTTTATTATACGGGCAATTAGGAAACACGGATCAAATGATTGTTAATTTTTTGGAAGAAGCTTTCGAAAACCAACAATCGACGATAATGATTCAAAATCAATTGACACGTTATATGTCTAAGGATGAGGATTCCAAATTTAATGAAGGTCTTAAGAAAGCCTTGATTATTCGGGTTCAAAAAAATCAAGATGTATATTGGAATCAATTTCTGAGTTGGTTTTATATGCAACAAAAAGAATTTGGAAAAGCCTTTATTCAGGAGAAAGCGATTTATAAGCGAAATCCAGAATCACTGACTAATATAATTAGTTTAGGGCAGATGGCGATTGAAGAAGGAGATAAGGAGGTCGCCACAGAGGTAATGAATTATGTTTTGGAAAACACAACTGATGTTGAGTTGATTGTGCAAGCCCAAAGTTATTTGTTGCAAATGAAAATGGAAAAAGCACAGGAAAAAGATTTTCCAACCATCGACGCTCAATTTGATGCGTTGTTAAAACAATATGGCATAACACCAGTTACCTTATCTTTGCAGTTGAAACAAGCGCATTTTGCGAGTTTCATAATGAGAAATCCTACGGAGGGAAAAGCTATTATAAAACGAGCTATGGAAATGCAGCTGAATCAGTTTGATCAGGCGCAATGTAAAATGGAGCTGGCAGATATTTTACTTTCCGAAGAAAAATTCAATCAGGCGTTGCTTTATTATTCACAAATTCAAGAGAATCTGCAAAACAATGTGTTGTCCCATGAAGCGAGTTTAAAATCAGCCAAAACGAGTTATTTTAAAACGGATTTTGAATGGGCTTTGAAACAGTTTAAAGAATTAAAATCAGCCAGTACGCAGTTAATTGCCAATGATGCTTTGGAATATTTTTTGTTGATTAATGACAATACTGTTGCCGACTCAACTCAAACGGCTTTGAAACAATTTGCCAAAGGAGATTATCTTTTGTATCAAAATAGAAATCAAGAAGCTGTTACTCAGTTTCAGTCGATTTTAAAAAGCTTTAAAGGACAGGAAATAGAGGCTGTAACTTTATTGCGATTAGGAAGACTGTATGAAAAGTTAGGAGATTATACTCAAGCTTTGGTGCAATATCAAGATATAATTGAGCATCACAGTGATGGAATTTATGTAGATGAAGCCTTATATTTCTCTGCAGAAGTTTACAATAAACAATTGCAACAACCTGATAAAGCAAAGGCTTTGTACGAGAAAATTATTTTCAATCATCAGGACAGTATTTATTTTGTTGATGCCAGAAGGAGATTTAGAGAATTACGCGGAGATACGAATTTGTAAATTAGACTGCAGATTTACAGAGGCAGAATATAGAGGATAAAAAATAGAAAACAGATTGCAGTTAAATGAGTTAAAACCCTACGACTTCAATCGTAATACTTTTAAATAATGATTATATACAACGTTACCACAAACATACACGAAAGTGTTCACGATAAATGGATGATTTGGATGCAACACAAACACATTCCTGAAATGCTGGCTTGTGGAAAATTTATTTCGGCCCGTTTTGTGCGTGTTTTGGTAGAAGAAGAAATGGGTGGAGTTACGTATTCGATTCAATATACAACAGACAGTAAGGAAACACTAGATAGATATTACCTAGAAGATGCCCCTGCATTGCGAGAAGAAGGGGAGAAATTGTTTGGTGATAAAATGCTGACTTTTAGAACAGAATTACAAGTTATTTCAGACCATTAGAACATAAATAACTGTTTTATTTCAGTTAAAAATAAAAAACCCCATTGCACTTTAGCTCCTTTGCGAGAATATAATCTAAAAAATAAGCGAGTCTTAGCTCGCAATAACGATATGGAAAAAGTAACAGCCAAAAAACACCTCGGACAACATTTCTTAAAAGACGAAAGCGTAGCAAAAGACATCGCCGATACTTTGAATTTAGTTGGGTATGAAGATGTGTTGGAAATCGGACCTGGAATGGGAGTGTTGACCAAGTATTTATTGGATAAACCAATCAATACTTACGTTATTGAAATTGATACCGAATCGGTTGAATATTTAGGTGTTCATTACGATAAATTAAAAGATAAAATCATTTCAAAAGATTTCTTGAAATACGATATCAACGAAGTTTTTGGAGGAAAGCAATTTGCCATCATTGGAAATTTTCCATACAATATTTCGACTCAAATTGTTTTCAAAACATTGGAGTTACGCAATCAAGTTCCTGAATTTGCTGGGATGTTTCAAAAAGAAGTAGCAGAACGCATTTGCGAAAAGAAAGGAAGTAAAGCCTACGGAATTCTTTCTGTTTTGGTAAAAGCTTTTTATGATACCGAATATTTGTTTACGGTAGACGAAAACGTATTCAATCCACCCCCCAAAGTAAAATCGGGAGTAATGCGTATGCGCAGGAAAGAAGATTATAGTTTGCCATGTGGAGAAAAATTGTTTTTCACGGTAGTAAAAACGGCTTTTCAACAGCGTAGAAAGACCTTGCGTAACAGTTTAAAAACATTAAATTTGTCCGATAAACTAAGAGAAGATGAAGTTTTTAATCTTCGACCAGAACAATTGGATTACACAGAATTTATAGCATTGACCCAAAAAATTGAAGCCGATGGAGGAGTTTAAAATCAGCAAAGAATTAATAGTACAACTGGGTGAATTCATTCAAAGTAAAAACGACCACCAACTGGAACTTTTACTGAATGACCTGCACCATGCTGATATTGCCGAAATCCTTGATGAACTGGACTTCGATCAGGCGACTTATATCTTTAAAGTTTTAGATAGTGAGAAAACTGCCGAAATCCTTTTAGAGTTAGAAGACGATTTACGGGAGAATATCTTAAGCAGGCTTTCGCCAAAAGAGATTGCCGAAGAGCTTGATGAACTAGAAACCAATGATGCTGCCGATATTATCGGGGAACTTTCGAAAGAGAAAAAAGCCGAAGTAATATCCGAGTTGCAGGACGTTGAGCACGCCAAGGATATTGTCGAGTTGTTGCGTTACAAAGAGGATACTGCGGGTGGAATCATGCACAAAGAGTTGGTAAAAGTGAACGAAAACTGGAACGTACTTACTTGTGTAAAGGAAATGCGTATTCAGGCCGAAAATATTTCGAGAGTACATTCTATTTATGTGGTGGATGACGAAGATCGATTAAAAGGAAGATTGTCACTTAAAGACTTATTGACAACTTCTACCAGAACGAATATTAATGATGTATATATTCGAAAATTAAATTCTGTAAATGTAGATACCGAAGATATTGAAGTTGCCAGAATCATGCAAAAATACGATTTGGAAGCCATTCCTGTGGTAGACGAATTGGGACGCTTGGTGGGTAGAATCACCATTGACGATATTATCGATGTAATAAAGGACGAAGCCGATAAGGATTACCAATTGGCTGCGGGTATTACCAATGATATTGAATCCAATGATAGTGTTTATGAATTAATCAAAGCACGTTTACCTTGGTTGCTTATCGGTATGGTAATAGAGATTATTGCTTCAAAAGTTCTTGAAGGGAACCAAAATTCAATGCAACCTTATTTTACCTTAATGATTTTTGTTCCTTTACTTTCGGCAACGGCTGGAAATATTGGTGTACAGGCATCAGCGATTGTGGTTCAGGGGTTGGCAAACGGAACTCTGAAGGAATACAGCAGGCAATACCTAACTAAGGAACTTTCGGTTGCATTGATTTCGGGGACAATCATATCCTTATTTTTATTTTTGTACCATTCTCTAATGTATCAACAATATTTAGTTGGATTTGCTATCTCAATTTCTATGCTTGTTGTAATCGTTTTTGCTGCAATATTAGGGGTGTTAGTTCCTTTGTTTTTAAATAAAAATAAAATTGACCCAGCTATAGCTACAGGACCTTTTATTACTACTACAAATGATGTCTTTGGAATTATGATTTATTTTGGAATCGCCCGATTGATATTAGGATATTAACTCTCTATAGTTTTAGAATATAACAATTATCCCGAATTTATTTAAAATTTAAAAGAATAGATTCGGGATAATTCGTGTACTTTGTGTTTCAATTTTTTCAAGATTCAACATACTCTATTAATCACCAAAGAATAAAATAAATCAGAATGAAAGTACACATCATAGGCGGAGGAAACCTTGGGGCTTCTGTCGCAATCGGAATAGCAAAATTTACTAAAGACAATCAAGTAACGGTAACAAGACGTAATCTCGCTCCTATTTTACATTTGAAAGAATTAGGAATAACTGTTACTACAGATAATACCAGCAATATTCAAGAGGCAGATGTTATTATTTTGACCATCAAACCCTATCAAGTAGATACTGTTTTGGCCGAGATATTGCCTGCTATTTCAAACAAAGTAATTGCTTCAGGCGTAAGTGGGCTTTCTATCGAGAATTTGCAAAACAAAATAGGAGACAACCACAGCGCAGTACGTATTATGCCAAATATCGCAGCACAATTTGGCGCTTCAGCTACTTGTATCGCTTTCAACGAAGCAAACAGAGAAAAAGCGCAACCAACCGTAACTCTTTTTCAAGGTTTGGGTACAGCCCCTATCATTGACGAAAAATTGATGGATGCTGCAACCGTTCTTGCTGCCAGCGGAACTGCTTTTGCCTTGCGTTACATTCGTGCTTCTATGCAAGCCGGAATCGAAATTGGTTTTGACTGGCAAACGGCATTGGCTATATCGGCGCAAACTGTAAAAGGAGCTGCCGAAATGCTACTTGAAGAAAAAGGACATCCAGAACAATTAATTGACCGCGTAACTACTCCAAAAGGCTGTACAATAGCGGGATTAAACGAAATGGAGCTTCACGGTTTTAGCTCTTCATTAATTAAAGGAATCAAAACCTCTCTAAAACAAATTCAAGGTTAAAATAGTTCGGGCGTGCCCACAAAATAAAAAGAGGCTTACTAGTATTACTTGCTAGTGGCCTCTTTTTATTTTGCGGTCGGGCTTTACGCGCTACTTCGGTAGCTAGCTTCAATCCCTCACGCAGAAAATCGTAACTATTGTGTACTCCAGGAAGTTTGCAGAATAAAAACTGCTGAGCTATTCAAGGAGTAAATCTGTAAGTAGTATATGAGGCTGTCTAATCACTAGACAGCCTTTTTTTGTGGTCTATAGTAATCAAAAAGCTTTCAGGTCTATAAGGATCCTTGTGTGCCATTTTGGATGCTTTACAGTTTTAATGAAAGTTATATAACGATGCTATAATAAGATACTAATGATATAGTAGAATTATACTTTTCGTATAATTAAATTATACCATTAATATAATTGATTTATACTTTTCGTATGATTAAATTATACCATTAATATAATTCATTTATACTTTTCATATAATTGATTTATACTTTTCGTATGATTAAATTATACCATTAATATAATTCATTTATACTTTTCATATAATTGATTTATACTTTTCGTATAATTAAATTATACCATTCATATAATTCATTTATACTTTTCGTATGATTAAATGATACTATTAATATAATTGGTTTATACTAAAAATATAGCAGTATTATATTTTTTAATAAATAAATTCGTATTTTTATCAAAAACTAATTCTATTTAAAAAAAACTATGGCAACAACACAAACAGGTGAATTACTCTCGGCATATTGCAAACGCAAACGCATTTACAAAAGTGCACTAGCAAGAAAAACGGGTATTGGCTATCAATCACTTTTAAAACACCTCAAGTCAAAGACCTTGCGACTAGATACCTTAATTAGAATTTCGGAAGGATTGGGACACAATTTTTTGATGGATATCGCTGTTCAGCTCCCAAAAAGTTATACTACCGATGCTCCGATAGACCTATCGGAAGCCAATGAAATCGAGACTTTGAAAGAAAAAGTAAAACTCCTCGAGGCAGAGAAACAACTTTTATTGCAAGTGATTGGGGTAAAAGGATAGTTTAAGAAGAAAGTGCTTGAATGGGACTTGTTAAAAATAGCTATATTTGGAAGTAATAAGGTGAAACAAACTTTCGTAAACGACTTTACGTTGTGTGCTATTTTCGAGTACCGAAATGCTAATCCAGACTAAATAATGAAAGAGTCACGAAAAGGAGAATTTTACGGTCAAACTAATAAAACTATTAATTTAGAAGGGATTACTTTGACCGATACTGTTTATACGCAGGATAAAGTAGATTGGCATTATCATGAAAATGCCTATTTTACTTTTATACTTCAAGGAAATGTAATCGAAGGAAACAAAAAAGAAATTTACAATTGTTCGGAAGGGAGTTTATTATTTCACAATTGGCAGGAACCCCACTATAATATCAAGCCCGAAGGATTTACAAGAGGTTTTCATATCGAACTAGAAAAATCCTGGTTTGATAATTTAGAATTTAATACAACCAATCTGCAAGGCAGTATCAATATTGCAAACCCCGATTTGAAATTTTTACTCTATAAAATTTTTAAAGAAACAACTGTTGATGATGGTACAACACAGCTTGCTATCCAAGTATCGTTATTGGAAACATTGTCCAAAATGCTTCAGGATCAGAAATTAGAAATCAGTAAAAAACCGACTTGGGTTTCTGAAATCAATATGATATTAAATGACCAATTTTCAGAGAATCTAACCTTAGACTATTTATCAGAAAACCTTAATATTCACCCGGTTCATTTATCAAGAGATTTTTCAAAATATTTTAATTGTAGTTTAGGAGAATATATCCGAAAATTAAAAGTCCAAAGGTCTTTGCAACTCATCTCGCAAAGAAAGCTGGATTTGACTTCAATAGCTTTTGATTGTGGCTTTTCTGATCAAAGCCATTTTACGCGTTGTTTCAAGGAAATCAACGGAAATACTCCTTCAGAATATCGAAAAATTCTTTTTAGTTAAGTCTCTCAAATGTTAATTTCATTCTATTTTAAACCTAAATTTAGTTATACTATTGTCATTAAAATTTAAACAATTATGAAAAGGATTTTAATAACAGTATTACTTAATTTGTTTTATCTACTAAGTTTTGGACAAACAAAAGATATTGTAATAACCGATGGAATTACTTCGGATTTGCACAGAGCCAATATTGGTAAGGTTACGTTTATGAACCGAAATATTCCTTTGGCTGAATATAAAGAAACTGATTTTCTGAAAACATTTGAATTAGGGCAGGACAGTAATTTGAACATTAGAGTTTTTCTGAATAACTCCCTTACAAATTACATGCATCAGCTTGCACCCGAATTGTCTGAGGATGAACTTAATCTAAAAGGCAATTATCAGTTCTCCTTTTTGGTAGATAATATTCTTATTTACAAAGAAAACATACATCACGGTGCTGGATTAAAGAAAAGTACCACTACCACATTTCGGGTTCCATTTACAGATACTTCTGGTGGTGATTGGTGGTCTACCAATCTATTCGAAAGATTTAAAAATAATGGGGGCGAAAAAGCATTAGCAAACGGAACTCATAAACTAACAATAGAAATGAGGCCTTATGTAAAAATGGATGACAATAGTGAAGCTAAAGTGGGAGATTTAATAGCATCGGGCAGTCTCGATTTGACAATTGTGAAACCAAAAGTAACGGCTAAACAAGTAGCGATTCAGCCCATCGAGGGAAACAGTGATTTTGAAATATCCAAATCACCATATAATAAAAAGAAAATTGAAGAGCTTAATAAAAGTATTGCCGAGAATTCATTCAAAGCAATTACCAGTATTGTTGTTATAAAAGAAGGCAAGCTTTTGTTGGAAGAATACTTTAATAAAGCAGATAGAAACACCTTGCACGATACGCGTTCGGTAGGGAAATCTTTTACATCTGTATTGATGGGCATTGCTATAAAAGAGGGGTTTATAAAAGATGAAAACCAGACATTAAACTCTTTCTACGATCTGAAAACCTTTTCAAATTACAGTACAAAAAAAGATAGCGTGAGCTTGAAGGACTTATTGACAATGACTACTGCATTTGATGGCTCAGATCAAAATAGTGATTCGCCAGGCAATGAAGAGAATATGTATCCAACCGACAATTGGGTAAAATTCACATTGGATTTATCTATGGACAGTCATAAATTTAATGGTAAACAATGGGATTATTTTACAGCAGGTGTAGTTGTATTGGGCGATGTTTTAAATAAATCAGTGCTAGGTGGATTGGAACAATACGCAGATAAAAAATTATTTAAACCATTACATATTGACAAATACCAATGGCAATACACGCCTCAGAAAGTGGTTAATACTGCTGGTGGTTTGCAAATGACATCGTTAGGATTGGCAAAGGTGGGGCAGCTTTATAAAAATCAAGGAGAATGGAAAGGACAACAAATAGTGCCAGCCGAATGGGTAAATAAAACATTGACAAGACAAATTCAAATTCCTGAAAGACAGAATGAATTTTACGGCTATCTATTTTGGAACAAAACATATATCGTTAATGGTAAAAGTTACGAAACGTTCTATTGTGCAGGTAATGGGGGAAGTAAAGTGTTTATTTTTAAAGATTTGCCTCTAACAATTGTTATTACAGCAAAAGCGTATAATAAGGTTTACGGACATCCGCAAGTAGACAAAATGATGGAGGAATATATTTTGCCAGCAATTTTGAAATAAAATGGCATTCAGCAGTTATTTTTAATCAAAGGCTTGTAAAGTGATTTACTACTTTTTGAATTCATTTTACAGTACTCTTAATAATTATAAAAAAATGAAACGAATAACCGTATTCTGTGGCTCCAGTTCAGGAACAGAAGAAATTTATACGTCGCAAGCTACTTTGCTTGGACAAACTTTAGCTAAACGAAATATAGAATTAGTGTACGGTGGAGCCAATGTCGGACTGATGGGCGCCATCGCAGACGGAGTTCTAAACGCAGGCGGAAAAGTAATTGGAGTGTTACCTAACTTTTTGAGATCAAAGGAAATTGCTCATAAAGAACTTACCGAATTGATTTTGGTAGATTCGATGCACGAAAGGAAAACAAAGATGAACGATCTTTGTGATGGTGTTATTGCCCTACCGGGTGGTTTCGGAACATTAGAAGAGTTTTTCGAAATGATTACTTGGGCACAATTGGGACTTCACAAAAAACCAATTGCTATTTTAAACGTCGATGGTTTTTATGATGCTTTGATTGTTTTTATACAAACGGCGGTAGACAAGGGCTTTCTGAAGTCTGAAAACCAACAAATGCTTTTGGTAAGTAATACCATTGATGATCTTTTGGATAAAATGAAAAATTACGTGCCTCCAACTGTTGGAAAATGGATTAATAAAGAAAATGTTTAGTTATAATTCTGACAGTATTTTTAGCGGTGTTTTTTTATTTTTTATTTTGTCAAAGCAAAGGGTATTTCCCTTTAATTTGTCTTTTCAAGAAATAGTGATAAAAGTTTAGAAAGCATTACTATTTATTTTTTTGGTTAATCAGAAAACGCCTTCACAATAATTGATTCAGATTGCGTAAACCAATTAATTTTAAGCAGTCAAAATGAATAAAGATACCGTATCAGCAACGGCATTACCTCAGTATCAAATACTGAAAGCCGATTTATTACCAGATTCCGAATCGAATTTAGATTCAATGGAAATGAAAGAGAAGCCTATTGGAGATTCCAGTATTCCCTTTAGAGACTTAACAAATCCAGAGACTAAAAAAGAGAGCATCGGTCAATTAATAGATAAATTGGATGTTGAAAATAGCATCAGATACCAAAGAACTCCAGAAGACACGTATTGCAATGTTTATGCTTATGATTTCTGTCATTTCTCTAAAGTGTATGTTCCTACGGTTTGGTGGACAGACGAATCCTTAGAGAAAATAAAACAAGGGCAGGAGGTTACCGCAGTTTTCGAAGATACCGTAGACCGAATTTATTCCAGTGCCATACATGATTGGCTTTCAGAATGGGGACCTCATTTTGGCTGGGAAAGAATGGCTACTGTTGATGAAATTCAAAATAAAGTAAATGCCAACGGAGGAGTTGGGATAATTTGTGCCAAAAGAAAAATAAAAGGACTCTCCGGACATATTGTTCCTGTTGTACCCGAAACAGATTCTCATAAAGCCTACAGAGAAAATGGAACGGTGATTTATCCACTGCAATCACAAGCAGGAATATTGAATTACAACTATTTTTCGGAAGTTAGAAAAGATTGGTGGAATGACGAATTGTATTCTTCCCACGTGTTTTATTATCACGAATAAAACAAAATACGTATTGGATTTACTTGGGTGTCAAGAACACATTAAATAGTAGATTTCTCGTACAGAATTAATTTTATTATTATTATTTTGATTTTCAGTACTTTAGGTTGTTGGAAAATCGATAATAATAACCTACTTTTGCACCTTGGAAAAAACAAGGATAGCAAAAGCTTTAAAAAGCCTATTCATCTTATTAAATTATTGATATAAAAGGAATTAAAAATCTGCTGGAGCTTTATGAGTCCTTCGTAAAATTTCGCTTTTTATCAATCGTTCAGTCGGTTCAAGTACAAAAATTTCTGAGACTGAAAAAATAAAGCCCTGTATTTTAAAAGTAAAAGGAAAAAACAACAGATTTTTAAATCTGTTAAACGTTTTTTTGTTTGATTTCAAACAAAAGACATTTGCATTTCTAAAATAAAAAGTCATTAACCATAAAAAGAAAACTAGTATAAATGAAAGACAATCAGAACAAAAAATATTATTGGGGAATTGGATTAGAAAACGAAACGTATATGCAGTTCGAAGAATCCTTAATTGTTACTGGTGAGTTTATACAAGAAAAAATTGGTTTTGAAAAATACAGTATTGATTATAGAAAATGTTATAAACCAGAAAGCATCGCCCCGATGTTGAAAAAGGCTTTTGGCTTAAATCAAAACTACACAGTGAGCCGAATGATGAACAGTCATTCATTGGAAAAACTGGATGTGAACTACCAACATAAAATGTTATCGGCCGTAAAATCTGTAAATGATAACACTGAAGTAACTCCACAACCTCTTGAAAACCCTGAATATCTAGGAAAATCCATTATGGAGCTTTTCCTTGAGGAACAGCCTTACAATATTCAAAGTATGATTACCCAAAGAAATAAAACGATGGGATCTGTACATTTTGATGGTGATTCTATCGAATTTGTAACCAAATATTTTGAAAATAGAACGATTGAAGATTCTTGTAAAGAGCTAAAAGCGACTAAGAAGTTATTCCTTGATACTATCAATGAATCTGCTGTCTTAAACGGTAAATTAAACTTTCCAGATTACAATAATGGTCTGAATATGTTTATGACGAATCAGGAAAATCTTGTTTTGTTTAACAACGGAACGTATCATTTTCACATTACTTTGCCTTCATTAACAGAAGATAGCAGAATTATAGATTACAAAGACTTTGAAAAAACACATTCTAATGCAATTTATTTGTTGCAGTGGTTTGAACCGTTTTTTATAGCTACACTAGGAAGTCCAGATATTATGGGCGTGATAAGTGACAAGTATAGTCTGGACAAGACATTTACTTTGGGCTCTATGCGAAACGCCATGTCGCGTTACATTGGAGTTGGAACTTATAATAAAGCCATGCCGAAAGGAAAAATTTTAACTTACAACGTAGATAAATTTAGAAAATTACTGAAGTTCGAAAAAGAAGATAACATCTGGTGGCGTGACCAAATTGAAGCGGAAATGGAATATGAAATGCTTTCGGAACTTGGTCTTGATTTTAATCAGGAGAAAATGTATCAAAGTGGTTTTGAATTCAGAAGCTTTGATGAGTTTCCTGCAACTTACTTAAATGATGTTCTTTTTTCTATTATCCTAATATGTGAGCATTCTCTAAACTTGCCTGATGTAAAATGGGGACATGATAGTGTGGCTTGGAATAATTTAGTTTTCAAAACATTAAAGTTTGGTTATTTAACCGAAATTAATGAAGAAGAAAAGAATGAAGTTTTAGATTTATTGCAGTTATTGTCGCCTTCTGATAGCAATTATAACGAACTAAAATCTGAATTTGAAGCCATAGTGATGCTTGATGCCTTTTTCTTCAAAATTCTGGCTGTTTTACATGATAAATACAAAGACAATAATGTTTGTCTGGATTCCATGTGTGGACAAAAAACAAATTTCCCTCCAAAATGGGATAACTTCAACAAATATCAAACCGAAAGACATTTGCAACAAATAGGATCTTTTTGCGAGAATTAATTTTGTTTCCTTAAAAACACAAAAGCCCATGATATGCATCATGGGCTTTTGTGTTTAAATAAAGATTGAGAATTTTCTTTTAAAACGTACGTTCAAATCCATCGATAAACTTACGCATGGTATATTGTCTACTGTAACTATCATAATACCCCAAAATATAGTAATTTTTGTATCGAATAATACTCTGTAAGGTTACTTCGGGGTGTTCCTGCTCAAAGCCAGAAATAAAATCGAAAGCAAGAGGTTCCTGATCTTTCTTGATATGATCTAGTTTTTTATCAAATATACTTTCGAAATAAACGGTCGTTGGTATAGTACGATACAGTAACTCGCTGTTAAATTGATTGATGTCTGAATTGATTATATCCGTAAATTGGATGTTACCCGTACCTCCTAATGTGATCAAAATGGAGTTAGAAGTTTTGTAAACGGTCAATCCTACCTCCAGATACACTAATTGATTCAAAAACTTAGCGGTGGTTTTAAATTCTTTTGGTTTTTGTCCATCCAATTGCAACCTCAAAGGAGAAGTTTTAAAAGGAATCGTATCAGTTTTTAAAACTAAAATGCTCTTAATACTATCTGTAGTCTTATAATCCTTTATTTCAAAAAGCAATTCGTCAGCATTGACTTTGAGCTGGTATATTTTATTTTCGTGGTAATAGGAATTAGATAAGCTGACATAATTTTTGGTTGCCGTTTTTGGAAAGTTTTTTTCGTGAATTTCAAAAGTTGCAAGATCGATGTCGAATGCCTGCGTTTCATTATCGTTATGGTCGAAAGTGAGTAGCAAACGGTTTTTCAGGACATATAATTTTGTTCTTTGCGTGCCTTTGAATAATGGATTGAATTGATTTGTCTCTATTTTTTCAATAGGAAGAGCTTCCAGAATCTGGCTGAACTTTATCTCTTTGTTTTTGCTGTTTTGATATTTAAAAGAAGTGAAATCAAGTATTTTTTCTTCTTTTGTACCATTTTTGAAAATATACAATATTAGTTTTTCTTCAAATTCCTTTTTAGCAAGTATATAGAATGTGTTGTTTTCTTGAAATTGAGTAATAAGGGTTTGGTTGAAATACTGCAGGTCATAATTGATAATGGTAGTAGTAGTTTTAGTATTCAAATCATATTGTACGGCCAGTATTTTATTTAAATCTTGGTTTGACCAATATAGTGTTGGATTTCCTTCACTATCAAAACTGTATCCTACGATTTGTTTATAGCTAATTTCGGGTCTTGCCAGTGTTAATTGATTAGATAAAAACAAAGCGCTATTGTATTTTAGAATCGTGAGTGTTTCTTTATCAGAAGCAAAAACAAAAAGATCGTGAGTCGTAGTATTTTCGACATTGAGTATTTGCTTGTAATCTTTAGATTTTTTTAGTTCTAATGGAAAAGTAGCCAGAACAGTCTGGCTAAAAAGAAAAGTGCTTTGAAATAGAATTAAAAAAGTGATTATCTTTTTCATATAAATGGATAAAAAGTAGCAGGTTAATCGGAAAATAAAATTTGTCTTAAAACTATCATAGGTTCATTATTCCTTGAAAATAATCTACCATTTGCCCCACATGTATAGCGTCCATCAAACCGTGATGCACGTGAATGGACATTGACATGCTGCGGTTACCTTCTGGAGATACCATCATTTTACCAAAAGAAATCTTTGGGCAACTATCTGGGAAAGTCATGTTACGAGCATGAGAAAGCGAGGTAAAATTGAGCCAGGGAATTGCCGAAAAATGAATAACATTATCATCTTTAAATTCTCTGGTAAATAATCCTGTTGTATTTTGAATGCGTTCAATTTCAGTTATAGCATTTTGTTCAAAAATAGCATAATCGGGATGGAATTCTATCAAAGAAAAACCAAATGTACCATCGGCACGACTTATGGTTGCCGATCCGTCGATTCTGTCGTACTTATAAATATGTGTATTTTCGATACGGTATCGGAAGCTCTCAAAAGCATTTACAGCTACCAATGTTTTGTGCAAATAATAGATAAAGAATGAAGTGCCAAGTGTTTTAGAACTTGTATAGGCTTGGGTACAATCGATGGTTATGTTTACTCCAAAAAAAGGTTCTTGCATTTGTTTAAAGAAAAGAAAATGTTCCTTTCGATTCCAACTGTCTAATTCTAAAAGAGTTTTCATTTTTTAGTGTTTAGGGATAATCCAATTTTTTATAAAGTAAATGGGAGTTTGTTTTAAATTAAAAACCTAGCTAAAATACTAAATAAAAAGCATTCTAACTAGGTTCTAAATGTTTTTAAAGGTCACTTTTATAATTCCAAAAGCTGTAAAACTTCGATTATGGTTTCGAATGCTTTAAAATTCTCGTGTTCTATTGTATGATCAATTTTTTCATGTGCCCAAGTCGTATGAAACGGAATATGAACAGCGTGTCCACCAATGGCCAAAACTGGTAACACATCCGATTTTAAGGAATTACCAATCATAAAAAACTCTTCGGGTTTAATCTCCAAACGTTTAATCAAGTCCAGGTAATCTACTTCCTGTTTGTCTGACATCACTTCGATATGGTGAAAATAATCACCTAAACCAGAGTTATGTAATTTACGGCGTTGATCCAGTAAATCCCCTTTGGTGGCAACAACCAATTTGTATTTACCATGCAAAGCTTCCAAGGTTTCTTCAACACCTTCTAATAAAACAATAGGTTTTTCGAGTAGTTCTTTTCCGTATTGAATGATTTTTTCAATGACTTCTACAGGGATAGTATTGTCTGAAATCTTCATGGCAGCCTCAATCATCGAAAGGATATATCCTTTGATTCCGTAACCATACAATTTGAGATTGTCGATTTCAATTTTGAATAATTCCTTCGAAATCCCTTGATGTGAAAGGTAATCTTCCATCAGACCGCAGAATTTTTTCTCGGTTTCATCAAAGTAAGTTTCGTTTATAAATAAAGTATCATCAGCATCGAAAGCGATAACCTTTAAATTTGGAATTTTGCTTGTATGTGACATGATAAGATGTTGTTTTATTTAAGCTTTTTGTTTGATAAAAGCCTTGACATTGAAATTGTTTTATTGTAAAAGGTAATCCTGATTCCGAAAAGTAAAATCACACCGCCAATAATCATTTGTAAAGTTATTTTTTCTTCCAAAAATAACCATGCTAATATTGAAGTAATTACAGCCTGACTTAATAAACTAAGCGAAACTCTTGTTGTACGCATGTGTTGTGTGGCATAACTAACCGAAAGCCAGGCGCACAATTGGCAAACTACAGCCTGAAGCAATAGTACAAACCATCCCGTATTCGAAAAGCCTGTAAATCTCTCATCTAGACAATAACAAAGGATGCCTAAATAAGTGCTTGATGCTAATAAACTTATAGTCATGAATGATAGAACGTCAACATTTGAAAGCACAGTTTTACTTACCAAAAGATAAATAGAGTATAAAATTCCCGATAAAACCGCAAACAGAAAAGCCTGATCAAAATTTAAATCCATGAAAAAACTAAAACCAACCAAAGTTACCATTCCAAATAATGAAACAATCGTTCCGATCCAGAAGTTCGTTGCTGGTTTTGATTTTAAAAACAAAAAAGAACCAATTCCCACCCACAGCGGTGATAAATTTGTTAGCAATGAAGCTTGAGTGGCACTCGAATCCTGAATGGCAATATTCCAAACGGCAACATCAGATGCAAATAAAACACCACATAATGCTGCTAGAAGCGTAAATTTTAAAGTTGGTAGTTTAAATTTTTTGGTAAAAAGTACATAAGGCAAAAGTAAAGCGACCGCAAAAAACATTCTGTAAAAAGCTGAAATTAATCCCGAAGCCAAACGCAATTTTATCAATATCGGAAAAATCGAAATGCAAAGGATGCCACAGAGTAAAGCTATTCTTGGTTTTGTGATTTTCATGTTTTGTTTATTATTACGTAGAGACGTTGCAGTGCAACGTCTTTAATATATTTAAATAACGTCTTTATATATTTAAATTATGATATGGTTATGTTGATTTAGACGTTGTGTTAGACGTTGCATTGCAACGTCTCTACGTGGATATTTGTTAATTATAAAATTTATCTTCTTTCCAATTGGTGATGTTGTTTTCTATATAATTTTGAATTCTTTCAAATGATTCCGAATTTTGGATAATATGGTCATGAAACCGTTCTTGCCAAAGAAAATCAGCATGAATATAACGTGCATGTTTAGTTACAACCGATTTATAGGAACGCAAAATAGTCGAAATTGAACCTGGTTTCGGTGAAATTTTAGCCATTTGTTCATTTCCCAGGGTAGAGACGTTGCACTGCAACGTCTCAACGTCATCCAATCCCAATACCTCAACGCCATCCAATCCCAATACCTCAACGCCATCCAATTCCAACGTTTCCCTATCGTGCATTGAGACGTTGCAGTGCAACGTCTCTACCTCATCCAATCGCAACGTATTTCCATCATTCAACGACGTTTCCCCATCGTGCATTGAGACGTTGCAGTGCAACGTCTCTACCTCATCCAATCGCAACGAATTTGCGTAATTCAACGACGTTTTCTCATCATGCGTTGAGACGTTGCAGTGCAACGTCTCTACAATAGGTCGTAACGGTTTTTCAATATTTGTTTTATTAATAATCAATATCCCATGAATATGATTCGGCATAACTACAAAATTCCCTAATTCAACAAACGGAAAATGTTCTGGAATTTTTACCCAAAAATCATTTGCCAATTTTCCGATTTCATTTAGCTGTATTTCATTTTCACCATTGGTAGATACGATTTCACCAAAAAAATGTTCCTTATTTCCAGTACATATTGTTATGAAATAAGCGCCGTTTTGTCCATAATCCCAATTTTTTAATCGAGTTGATGGAATCCGATATTTGTTTTGGAATTTTTCGTTCATATTTTTTTCATTTTCGTTCACGTTCTCGTAGAGACGTTGCACTGCAACGTCTCCCACAATACAGGACACAAAGCATGTCAACAATCCCCATTATAAACGAATATAATATTTTCTAAGCTATCATCAAAATATAAAATACTGATAAATACTACAAATAAACATTGCAATCATTAAATTGAAACGAAAAAAATGAACGCGTCATCCAAAATAAAATGTTGTCAGAACGGGTGGTTATTCAAAACGAAAAATACGTTGTTGGAACGTGATGGTTGTTAAAACAAAAGAGACGTTGCAGTGCAACGTCTCTACCGTATAATTGTGAATATAAATATTAATTTATCGTTTCACCATTTGCAACGCCATCAGCATCAGGATTGATAAAAACCAATTTTCCTTCGGCATTCGTCGTCATCAAAATCATTCCCTGGCTTTCAACACCACGTAATGCTCTTGGAGCTAAGTTTACTAAAACAGAAACACGTTTTCCAATAATATCTTCAGGTTTAAAACTCTCTGCAATTCCCGAAACAATCGTGCGGACATCAATTCCAGTATCAACTTTTAGAACCAAAAGTTTGTTTGCTTTCGGCATTTTTTCAGCCTCAAGGATAGTTCCTACACGGATATCCATTTTGGCAAAATCTTCAAACTGAATCAAATCTTTCTGAGGTTCTGCTTTTTTGTTCTCGGCAATATTAGCCGTTTTGGTAGCTTCCAGTTTTTCTATTTGTTTCTGAATCTCTTCATCTTCAATTTTAGAAAAAAGCAATTCGGCTTCACCAATTTGGTGTCCGGTTACAATTAAATCAGATGTTTCAGCAACAGAATTCCAATTAATTGAATTTTCCGTTTTTAAAATACGGCTCAATTTATTTGCTGTAAAAGGCAAAAACGGCTCACATAAAACACTCAAAGCACCAGCTATCTGCAAGGCAACATACATCTGAGTTTTAGTACGCTCTTCATCCGTTTTAATCATTTTCCAAGGCTCTTCATCGGCTAGGTATTTGTTTCCAAGGCGGGCAACATTCATCATTTCGCCAAGCGCTTCACGGAAACGGTATCTTTCAACAGAACTCGAAATTACAGCAGGATATGCTTTCAATTCCGTCAAAGTAGCCTCATCAACCTCTGAAAATTCATTTGGTTGAGGAACAACTCCGTTATAATATTTATTGGTTAACACTACCACACGGTTGATGAAGTTTCCAAAAATAGCCACCAATTCATTGTTATTTCTCGCCTGAAAATCTTTCCAGGTAAAATCATTATCCTTAGTTTCTGGAGCGTTAGATGTCAATGCATAACGCAAAACATCTTGTTGATTCGGAAACTCTTCCAAATATTCGTGCAGCCAAACCGCCCAGTTTTTAGACGTAGATAATTTATTTCCTTCCAAGTTCAAGAACTCATTCGCAGGCACATTGTCTGGCAAAATATAGCTTCCTTCCGCTTTTAGCATCGCAGGGAAAATCACACAGTGAAAAACAATATTATCTTTCCCAATAAAGTGAACCAGTTTCGTTCCTTTATCTTTCCAGTATGGCGTCCAGTCTTTTCCTTCTCTTTGAGCCCATTCTTTGGTAGATGAAATGTAACCAATAGGAGCATCAAACCACACATATAATTTTTTTCCTTCGGCACCTTCAACCGGAACATCAATTCCCCAATCAAGGTCACGCGTTACCGCACGAGGTTCAAGACCACCATCAATCCAAGATTTTACCTGACCGTAAACATTCGGTTTCCAGTCATTTTTATGTCCAACCAAAATCCATTCACTCAAAAAATCCGAATAACGATCCAAAGGCAAAAACCAGTGTTTCGTTTCTTTCATGATCGGAGTTTCTCCCGTAATAGTCGATTTTGGGTTAATTAAGTCAGTAGCATTTAGTGTCGAACCACATTTTTCACATTGATCACCATACGCTTCTGGATTATCACATTTCGGACAAGTACCAGTTACAAATCGATCTGCCAAAAATTGATCCGCTTTCGCATCATACAATTGCTCGGTTACCTCTTCGATAAAATCACCGTTGTCGTATAATTTTTTAAAGAACTCCTGAGCCGTATCATGATGAATCTGAGCCGAAGTTCTGGAGTAATTGTCAAATGCAATTCCAAAATCCGAGAATGATTTTCTAATAATTCCGTCATATTTATCGATTACTTCCTGCGGTGTAATGCCTTCTTTCTTGGCTTTCATCGAAATAGCCACACCATGTTCGTCGCTTCCGCAAATGAACAAAACATCGCGATTTTGCAAACGCAAGTAACGCGAATAGATATCAGCAGGAACGTAAACCCCCGCCAAATGCCCAATGTGTATCGGTCCGTTAGTATAAGGCAATGCCGCCGTAATCGTATATCTTTCTGGATTCTGTATCATGATTCAATTTTATTGGGTGCAAAAATAAGCAATACAATCGAGAGTTTAAAGGTTTTATTAGGAGCTATTTCCCGCTATACGTTGCAATCTTTTTGTTTTTAAAGAAAAAACAAAAAGGATTTCCACTACTATCGGGGCTAGGGCATTTCGTTTTTTCGATCAACAACAATCTTGTAAGGATATCAATTGATAAGAAGAAAGAATCTATATTAAATAAAAATAAGAATATTCTTTTGTTTAATGTTTAATTATTAAAGATTTGTATTACTTTTAAAAAATATTAACATTAAAAAACCAAAATTATATGCCATTCGAAAATTTAAACAGCGTTCATTTTATTGCTGCCGAAAAAACAAGTGTAGCTACACATCTTGCAGCACTAGAGGCCACATTGATGCCAAAAGTGAAAAACCTTAGTGCCGAAGAACGTCAAAAGTACGGGAGTATCAACGAGCAGAATAAACTAATAGTTAACAAAGCAAGGGATTATAGAACTAGTCAGCCCACTTTGAGTAGCCCCGATGTAGATTGGGTAGAGTTTCAAAATGACTTTGACTCTAGAGATTTTTTACAATCTACCATATTGCGTCTGCAAAATATGATTGACGGACTTAGTAATAATAAAATCCTGCACGATTTTGATAATTATCAGGCAGCACTTACAGATTATGATTATGCTAAGTACAAAGCCAGTACCAAAGTGGCAGGTTTTGAGAATAAAGTTACCGCGATAGGGCAGTTTTTTAGTAGAACAGGAACTGCTTCGGCTCCTGCAAAAACGGTTGATGAGACCGCGACTTCTTAAAAAATAATTGTATCCTAAACGCATCAGATTACAATATGCAGATCGTTATAATGCCACTGCCCTTTTGGAGATTAGTCTCTAAAGGGGCTTTTTTTTTGATGTCTAATTGACAAAGCAATTCTAATTACAACAACAAGTTGTAGTGCCAATAATCTCAAATTTGGCGTTCCGAAGCCCACGGTTGGCGTCTCGAACCCCATCGATGGCGTAGTACAACGCCAAATTTGGCGTCCTGAACCCCAAATTTTGCGTTGTATAACGTGAAAGTTTACGTTCCGAACGCCAAATTTGGCGTCTCTAACGTAAAAAATGGCGTCATACAACCCCAAATTTGGGGTCTGGAACGCCAACCGTGGGCTTCGGAACGCCAAATTTGGGGTTTTTAAGGTGTTTTGTCTTGTGGAAAGGGGAAATGACAGACTGGAAATGAATGTTTTTTGTAAGAAAAGAATATATTTGGAAAACGAAAATAATTGCAAGCACTTAAATGGGTAAGATTTGATCTTTTTCTATCAGATTTATATACGAGTTAGCGGTTAGCTTAAAAACCAAAATGATAAAAAATTATGATACATAGAATTGAAATTCCATCAAGCAAAATTAAGCTTATTTTAATGCTGATTGGAGTGTCTATTTTTATCATAGGCAGTTATTATCTTTTTCAATATCCAGAACGGTTTATTTCTTACAGATTCAAAAGTGTTGAGTTTATTAAAGCAGTCGGATTATTTAATCTTATTTTTCTAAGCTTAGCATGGATTTATCTTCCAATAAAATTATTTGACAAAAAACCGGGATTAATCCTCGATGAAAATGGAATATTTGACAATTCAAGTGCCATAAGTGTAGGTTTGATATTATGGAAGGACATTGATTCAATTAAGTTAATCTATGCGGTTAAAAACAGAAAATCATCAAGAATTTTGCTAATTAATGTTCATAATCCAGAAAAATATATTGACCGCTCAAATAGATTTAAAAAGATGCTTCTTAATTTAAACAATAAATTATACGGAACCCCTTTAACTATTGGTTTGTCAGCATTAAAATATAATTTTGAAAGGCTTGAAAAATTAATTAATCAAAATTATGAGCTACATAAAGAAAAGTAGAACTGCTAAAAGCTGTACAAGAGATTTGGGTATTAGGCTGAATTTAAAGAAGGTTTTGTACTTGGAAAACAAAAGAAATAATTATGAATAGAAAAAGAATAGCTTACATTATAATTTTTGCAAGTTGTATTTTACTGATACTAAAACTATCCGAATTTAATTTTGATAACTTAAAAGAAAATAGTTATCTAGGAATTGCTCCCAATTTATTAGTAATATTAGGTATGCTATTGACAATTCGTAGCATTAATAAAAAGGAAAAAAATAAAGAGTAAATAAGTTTTTTATCAGTTAAGTAACTCTGTTATAGCTGATTTTAATCCAATCTTCTTATCCATTTATTTATCTTTGCATCCGTAATTTAACAAGATTATAAATCATGGCAAAAGGACCTGAAAAAAACACCAAAAACAAGGCTTTACACACCAAATTGCTTAATCGAAAAAAGACTAAACTTCAAGAAGAGAAAAAAGAAAAGGCTTTGCGATTAAAAGCTTTGGTGGCAAAAATGAATCAGAAAAAGAACCCTGACGAATCTGAGAACATATAAATCAGGTGTGCTTAATTTTTGGTTTCATCTGATACCAAATTTCTAAATCGAAAAAAATTTCACTTTTACTGAAGTATTTTATTCAAATAGGCTATTTGAGATACTTAAAGAGAATCATAAACCTGTCAAGATAGTAACATATAATTAGAAGAAACAATGCAAACAGAATTTAAAGAAAAACAAAAGTTTACACAATGGTGGTTATGGTTGCTATTAATCGCAATCGGATTGTTCCCAATTTATGGGCTTTATAGACAGTTGATTGTTGGAGTGCCTTTTGGGGATAAACCCATGTCGGATATGGGATTAATTACCTTTGCAATATTTCCATTAGTGGTCCTGTTTTTGTTTTTGTACATGAGACTGGAAACAGAAATTGATCAAAACGAAATTCGAATTAAGTTTATTCCGTTGGTGAAAAAAACATTCAAATGGGAAGATGTAAAATCAGCCACAGTTTTGAATTATAGATTTGTAGGCTATGGAATCCGATTGTTTACTTCTTATGGAACTGTTTATAATACCAAAGGAAATAAGGGGTTAGCGATTGAGTTAAAAAACGGAGATAAAATTTTGATTGGTACGCAAAAAGCGAATGAATTAACAAAAATAATCGAAAAATACTCAAAATAAGCAATTTATGAATCAATAGATTTGTGGTTTAATGAGAATAATGTAAATTATACTAATAATTATGTAACAGGTTTCAAGTACTCTAAAGTTAATTTAGCCATTATTAATTTTAAAAAAAAGAGCCATGAAAACTAGAAGTATATTATATGCATTAGCATTAAGTATCGGATTATTTACATCATCCTGCAGTAATAATAATGATGAAAACGAAGGAGATACAATAGCTCCTATAGAAGGGAAATGGAGTATTGTCAAAGTGGGTACCAATGTGAATGGTGTAGAAACATTGACAGATCCACCACAAAATGCAAGTGGTTGTAACCATGATTATATTAACCTAAAGATTGACAATACTTTAGTTTCAGGAGATTATGATTCCACTGTTAGTCAGTGTGCGCTAACAACTACTTCAGGAACTTATTCCAGATCAAGTGATAAACTAACACTTGTTGTCAATGGAACAAGTACAACTTATGACATTGTTAATCTTACACTTACTGATTTGAAATTAAGAAATGGTAATGCTATTTCGGTTTACATCAGATAATTTTTTTAATCAGGATCTATATCCTAATTTTTTTTGAGAAGTAGTTTGAAACGGAAACGACTTTTATAGTTGTTTCCGTTTTTTATTAATAAAATAGCTGTGAAACAGATAGTACAATTTTTATCAGTTCATACGAAAGCCTGTAAAATTAAGTATTGAATTTTGCTTACTTATAATAGCTCTCAAACTCCGCAGGCATTTTGTCTATTGGCTTTATTTTAATGTCTTTGTAGAAAACTTCGCCAGCTTCGCTTTGTAATTGTATTTTTCCTTCAATTAAGGGTTGGAATTTTTGACCGTCAAAATAACGGGAATTTTGTAAAACCATGACCACTTTCCCATTTATAATATGAAGACTTTTGCCCTCAAAACAAACTAATTCCATTTCTGTCCAACCATTATTAGGTGTCTCAGCTCTCATTTTTCGCATGCAAAAACCCGAGTTTTCTGTGTGTGTTCCAAACGGAAGGAAATTTTGACTTTCGTCTGCCACAGCATTCATTGCTCCTTCTGGAAGATACGCCCGGATGTCGATTGCTGCATTGGCAATGTTCCAGTAATCTCCAAAATGCCCTTCCATAACTTGAAATTCCTGCGACAGCATCCAGGCACGCCAATAATCTACACCTGCTTCTCCTTGTGAGTGATACAGTACACCTGCATCCATAAGTTTATCTGTTCTGGGTTCCCATTTTTTGGTTCCAAACTTTACTTTTAGCTTTAAGCGGTAGTTTTTAAATTTTTCTTTGGTAAAAACGCAACCATAATACTCCCCAGAGACTTTGAGTACAGGTTCGTTGTTTTCCTGAATTATCGTAAACATATTATTTACATTTTTGTTGTAACCAATTGGCAGGATTTCTTTCCCATTTGTATCTGTTGGAATTTTACCAGAGTATCCATCTTTATGTTTGTAACTAAGATACATCTCCCATTTGCTCAAGTCGTTGTCCAATAATTTTATCCAACCATCATCTGTATGATTGGTGTTTTTTTTAAATGAAGTCAAGCTTAAAAAGAGTGCAACTGCTATTATTAAAGAGATTTTTTTCATAAGGTTGGTTTGGTGAATTATTAGAAACTAATAGAACAAAACTAATGTATTTATTAGAATATGTAGTTTATACATTTATTAAAAAAGAAGGATATTTCCCTTTTTTTGTTTAATATTTAGTTTTTTATAAAAATAATAAGCAGTTGTGTTTTAGTATTATTTGATGCAATTTTGCAGTTCATTATATAAATAGAAACTCAAATGGAATTCGGAAAAATCATAATCTCAGAAACCGCGGCGAATAGTGAGAACCTACAAGACGTTATCAACTCTAATATTTCGGTAATTAACTTAATGCGTGAGGAAAAAATTGACGATGATTTGATTCATGAAGACGCCATGATGAGTTATTATTTAGATTATTACACGTCTCAATGTACCGAAGGAAATTTTGCTCAATTTGTATATAATTCCCGTTGGAATACAGAATTGAATGAACTTATTGAAGAAGGCTTGCAATTGCTTGGCGCCGAAAAACATTTAGAATTATTTCAACAACAATGCAAAAAAGTTAAACTGATGAGCAGTGTCAAGCGAGAGAAATTCTTCAAAGGTAAACTAGAAGGGGTGAATCCAATTAGAGACTTACTGAACAATGATACTTTTTTTGAAATAGAAGAAAACCTTGTTGCATTAAATGCCAATTTCTTAAAGTCCCATCCAGATACCGAAGTTCTTTCTGTAGACGAAATGTTTGCTGTCTTGGAAGAATTTGTGGGACACGAGATTAAAAAGGAGTAAAGTTTTTGGTTTTAATAAGTCAAAATTATTGCTTTACAAATTTCAATTGTTGTGACCCAGCATTTGTCTTTACTGTCATGAAATAAATACCCGATGCCCAAGAGCTAATATCCCAAGTAGTTAATGCGTTTGTTGCACTTATTTTTTGACCTGTGATATTGTGAAATTGTACTTTTTCGATAGTTATTCCACTAGGAATATCAAGTGAAAGCACGTTGTTAGTTGGGTTTAGAAATAACTGAGCTGAAGTCAATTCAAATTTTTTGCGTGATAAAGTTACTGTGTTACTTTTGGAAATAATATTTTTTTCAGGGTCAAAAGTGATGCTTGTAATTGTAAAAGGAACGCTTTCAGTAAAACTTTCATCATTGACACTATTGTTTAAAACCAAATCCAATTGCTGTCCCCCAGTTCCAAAAACACGAATTGGGACAGGCATCTCAAAAAAAGAAACCGAAGGATCTGATTGTGTTTGGCTGATTGTAAATTTAGCTTGACCACCACCTAAATTTTGAGCGGTTATTGTATAGGTTGGGTACCCTTGATTGTATATCCAGTCATTGAAAAATTCGGTCAAACTGCTTCCATAAACTGCTTCCAGGTGTGATTTTAAATCAGCCGTTTTAGCATATTTATAGGCAAGATTTAAATCTTTTAGATAATTTTTTACACCCTCGAAAAATAAAGCATCTCCTAATTTAAAACGGAGCATATTTAGTACCATAGCCCCTTTATTATACGTTAATCGAGAGCTGAAAATTCTATCAGTATCTGAAAGTTCGGCATCAGTGACAAACACGGCTCCATTAGGTTTGGAGGTAATGTTACTAATCATTTTGTTCTTTTCGGAAATAAAAGAGTTTTGGCCATCAAAGTTTTCAATAACCAAAGCCGCAACATAAGTGGCAAAACCTTCGTTGAGCCAAATATCGTTCCAAGTTCCACAAGTGATTTTGTCACCAAACCATTGATGTGCCATTTCGTGCGCTATTAAGTCTCTTTCAAAGCTATACATAAAAGAAACTGTAGTATGTTCCATTCCGCCACCCCATTGGAACTGGGCATGACCGTATTTTTCGGCATGGAAAGGATAGATTTCAAATAGGCTTTCGTATAAATTTAAAATTAAAGGCGTTTGATCTAATTGTGTTTTTACAGATTCTAAGGTTTCTGGATAGATGTAATTAATTATGGGATATTGATTGGGTACAGTTCCTCCAGTTTGGTTGTATACACTATAATTTGTTACTGCTATTGCAACTAAATATGCAGGGATAGGATAGCTGTGATGAAAATGAGTTGTTTTGTTGGTTCCATTAATTATAGGAGCCTCTGGTTCAACTCCATTAGAAACACTTACATATTGCGATGGAGCTGTAATATAGACATCTATTGCATCTATTTTGTCATTTAAATCTTGTTTGCATGGCCACCAATCACGCGCCCCATAAGGTTCTGATAAAGTGTATAAAATAGGAGTGGTATCGTGTGTGGTTGTGATAAAAGCTTGTTCGCCATTGGCAGGAGTTCCTGCATACCTAATCTCAACTGTTGTCGAAGACCCCGTATTTATAGCAGTTGGTAAAGTAATCACCAATTCGTTATTAGCGTTTTGTGTAAAGGGTGCCGAAACTCCATTTTGGGTAACGGTACTTACTGTTAATTGATTAGTTAAATCAAAAGTAACTGTGGAAATAGGAGACAATGCTTTAAAAGTACTAGTCACTATTCCCGAAATATAATAATTGGTTGGATCTACAGTAAATTGCAGTTTTTGATAGGTAAGATCATAGTTTTGTGTATTGGGATTGACGGTTAAATTCATTTTTTTAGTCGCCATCTTTTGCTCCAGTTGGGCAATATCTGATGTTTGGTTTGTGCTTTTTTGGGCATAAGCCGAAATCATCAAAATCTGTACAATCAACAAGAAGCATTTCTTCATTTCGAATTTTATTAGTGTATCAAATATAATCAATGATTTTGTATTAAACATTTTCTTTCAATCACTTGTTGGATATAGGATACAAAAAAACCATCTGAGAATTTCAGATGGTTTTTAAATTATATTATAAGGTTGTGTTTTACAATTTAAAGGTTACTCCAAATTTAGCACCACTAGTTCCTGTGTTTCCTCCAAATTCTAAATTAATACCAAATGTATCATTAAAGAAATAACGACCACCTACTTGTAAACCTAGACCTAAAGCATCATTGTCCGGATGTGGGTAGTCATTGTAATCATCGTAATTCCAGATGTAATACGTAAGACTTGGTCCTGCATAAAAGTCAAAATTACTTGGAATATCCAATATTCTATTGAAATGATAATTTCCATTAATTCCTATTCCAATTGCAGATGAATCATAATGGTAACCATGGTAACCGCTATCATCTGTTTGAAAAGAAAGCTGACCTCCAAGAGACCAATCTTTAGAAATTCCATAATCAAGTCCAAAATATACTGGAACTCCCCAGCCAGATATTCCTACACCAGCGTTTAATTGCGTTTGACCTTCTTTTAAAGGGTTTTGAGCAAATATGCTATTTGATATAAAACCAAAAGCAATAATTAGAATAAATTTTTTCATAATTTTTTTTTAAATACAACGCAAAAATAAAGTTTTATTATGTTTTATTTAAGTTTTTTTTTGAAAACAGGGTGCAGATTCAATCTTTTATAATACTCATTACAAGTTTATTTTTTTTAATTATATAATTCACAGATATCTAAGAAAATACTCCGTTATAGCACAATCATTTTTGCAGAAAATTTTGTTCCGTTATAAATTACTTGAACTATATAAGTACCGGACGCTAATATTTGATGGGTATTAAAACTCAAAATATCTCCATCAACAGCATACACATTTCCAAAAATTTTAGACCCTAGTAAAGTGTAAATTGTTACTTGAACTGTACTGTTTACAAAGTTATAAAACTGAAGATTAATCTGACTGGTTGTTACAGGATTTGGAAAAATCCTCATGAAATCCTCATTTGGGAAATAGATCGATTTATCGGTTTTAAAAATCGGTAGTTTTTCAAACGACCCTCCCAATACTGCATCAGATTGTGCTTCAGTCATACACAACCAATCTTGCATTATAGTTGCATAAATTTGTCTGAAATCATGTTGGAAAGGAACTTGGTCATTGACCGTTGCATTTTGTGGCAAATTTGGAGAAGTTCCAATCATGCCCGAAACGGGGTTTGCGGTTCCTTCTACAGTTCCTCTGCCTGTATTTAATGCAGCTCCAAAAAAGAGTACAGGTGCTCCGGAACCATGATCGGTGCCAGAACTGTCATTACTCTTGATTCTGCGTCCAAATTCACTAAAAGTCATTCCTGTCACGATATCGGCTTTGCCCATCAATTTTAAATCCTCTTGAAAAGCGCCTATAGCTTGCGAGAGAATGCTTAAATTTTCAGCTTGTTTACCTAATGTTCTATCAGTGTCCAAAACTTGATTCTCGTGACTATCAAAAGTTTTGGGATGGTTTACTACATATATCGGAGTTTGTAAACCACCATTAATCAATTTGGCCACAATTTTTAATTGATCAGCCAGTCCATTTTTGTTGGGATAAGTTGGCGATTGTGGTTTAGGAACATTATATGCTTTTTGAATAGTCTGTCTATACGCATTACTCTGATCTTTCATTAGCCTTAAAAAAGTGAGTTCATGACCATAATCGGAGTTAGGTGCAGGATCGGAAGTTTCATTAATTACATTTAATAAATCTTCAGGTTTTGCTACACTATAAGCCATGTTGATTTTTGGGCCCTGTAAAGAAAAGGGCAGAGTGGAGCCTATTTGTATCGCCAATGGATCGGTCATATCTTTATTAGGATATCCTGCTGGAAAACTTGGATATACAGTGTCTAATGCTCTTCCGAGCCATCCTGACTGTAATGTTTTATCACTATCTGAGGCAGTAAACCAAATATCAGTTGCTCTAAAATGGCTATAACTTGGATTTGGATAAGAGACACCTTGGACAATCAACATTTTACCATTGTTGTACAATTGTTGCATTTCTTTCATAGCAGGATGTAAACCTGTTGTTTCGTTATAATGCAATGGCAAAACTTCGGTTTCTTTCATCAAAATATTAGAACGGGCATTAGTCAATTCGTCCCATTTGTCTCTGGGTAAAACGGTATTCAAGCCATCATTTCCACCATTCATCTGAATAATAACTAATATTTTACCGCATCCGGCTGCTGCACTGGCGAGTAATTGTAAACTCCTGCTCTCG
The DNA here is from genome assembly GCF_002813295.1 of Flavobacterium sp. 5. Lineage (NCBI taxonomy): Bacteria > Pseudomonadati > Bacteroidota > Flavobacteriia > Flavobacteriales > Flavobacteriaceae > Flavobacterium > Flavobacterium sp. 5. The sequence goes on along the minus strand of NZ_PHUE01000001.1, from coordinate 1,993,611 downwards.
ATTTGAGAAGAAGCCATTACAGGAATATGATTGAAAACTAACGGTATTGTTGAAGCAATAGCAGTTGTCTTTATAAATTTTCTTCTTTCCATTTTTTATAAATTACATTAACTGATATTCAGCAAATTCAACAATAGTGAGTAATAAACTTCGAATTCTTGTTTTTACAATCGAGAGGGTCATTTCATTTGGATTGCTGATGTACGATTTCCAAGCCCCTGACCAATATTTATCTGAATCCTGACCTGTTAAGAGTGTTTGTGTTTTGATCGCATTTTTAGCATTCAAACTGAAATCTATTGGCACTAAATACTGAATGCATTCATTTACCAATAAATTAGGGTCTTCGCAGATAGCATTTGAAAATTGTTTAACAAAGGCTATAACATCAACTTCCATTCTGGTGGTTACTCCATTTTTTTCTATATCAAAACCATAAAATAAATATTCGATCAGACCATAACGTCTTTGGATGGAATTCGAATTTATCCAATATTCATGAAAAGAAGGTTTTTGATAAAATGCCTGCCAGCCCGCTACATTTGGAATAGCTCCAATGGATTGCTGCATATCATACATAGCATAATTAAATTGGTTCCAAAGATGATATTGGGCTTCATAATTGGTTGAATCTTCCACATTGTAATTAACGTTGAAAGTACGCATGGTTCCCACAATAATGTCTAATGGCGATTTGATATAGACACCTCTATTGGCCATATCAAAAAAGTGTTCACTCTTAAGCAGTTTGTCCAAAACGGGTAAAATATTCCAATTATTGGCCACAAAATGTTGAGCTAAAGGAACTATGACATTCGCTTCAATGTTAGCATCAATATCATAATAAACGAAGAAACGATACAATCGACGGCAAATATATTCGGATACAACTTTTGATTTAGAAAAAATCATATCAATAAATAAATCCAATTCTCCAGCACCAGTATTTGGAATCGAGGTATTGTTAAAAAAGGGCGAAAATTTCTTGGTCCCAGTATCATGCAAATTATCAACGAAATTCGTTGCTTCGGTAGTGGTGTTCAAATTTTGAACTCTCCATCCTGTTAGGACTTTTGCAGCTTGGATAACATCGGCTTCTGTGTATTGGCTGGCTTCATCTTTTCCGAGTGTAAAAAGTTCCATAACTTCTCTCGCAAAATTTTCGTCTGGAGCTGTTTTAGTATTGGCTTGATTGTTAAGATAAAACATCATAGCAGGCTGAGTAGCCATGTTACGTATCAATGTTTTGTAATTTCCTGTGGCATTATCCCGGAACATTTTCATGTATTTGTAGCAAATTCTAGCCGAATTGGAATTACAAAATTCATTAGAAGATTGCTTTATAAATTCAAAATCAACAGGAATGAAATGATACCAAAAAAGTGTCATCTTCTCACGAATAGTAATGTCTTGATTAAAGGCAAGTCCTAATGACCAAGAACTCAAACCAGATGTACGATTGCTATTAGTATCGCTTCCAATGTCATTAGTTGAAAAAGCATTATTTGTCCAGTCTGCTCCATAAGGCAGCCCGTTTTCGTCTGGCTTTTCGTTTTCGTAATGATTTACTGGAGGTGCTGGTGGAGTATTGTCAATGGTTAAAATCAAATCTACAGCTTGATTCATGCCAAGGCCTAGAACCGTATCAACATCAGTTTTTTTGAATCCATAACCAGTTCTTCTTAATAAATGCAAAGCTTCTGAAGTTGACCATGTACCTGTATATAGTGCAAGCCCACTGGTGACATTTATTACTCGTTCAGTTTCTGAATCTGATTTTCCAGTTAGATTTTTCTTTGGATTAGTTAAGGACGAATAACGACGTCCAGTATAGATTTTACGAGAGTATTTTTCGAATAAAGGATCTTTTTCCTGAGCATTTATCAATAGACTTTTTAGTAATTTAGAAAATAAGGCTCGTCTAGTTAGAGTGATGTTTCCCATAAAGTGGTTTCTAATTTGAAGTCATTATATTAATGACAAATTACAAACGTCAAATATATAGAAATAGGTGTGAAAGCTACGACAAAACCGTTAGAACACGTATTTTTACTTGATTTAGGTGTTAAATTCTAAAAATTAAGACTTGACTTAGGTTAATTTACTTTATAATTTTGAGTAAATTTTTATCTTTTTTTGTTTTTATGCAAGCTTGAAAATACCCTAAATTATTCTTTTGAGTAAGTTCTATCTGTAAACTTTCAAACGGCTTTAAAAGTTCAATGTTTTTGTTTTTAGCAATCAAAAATTGCCAGTCTTTTGGCTGAAGTCTATTAAGATTTATTTGCAAATACCCTATTTTAGGAGTAGAATATTTTGAAGAAGTGTCTTTTGGGAGATTAGCTTGTAATGTAAAAGAATTATTTTCTACAGAACTTTTAGTTATTGCCAAAGGAAAGTTTGTGAATACTTCATGATCGTCGATTATATTTTGAACTTTTAAATAGTCATATACTTTTTGAGAATTCTCAGTTTGTACTGAAAAATAAAAAGCAGGCTCACGGTTGGTATGAACAATTACTTTCTTTATTGGATTAAAATCATCATCGTAATCATACGTAATAGCCGAATCTTTCTTTTCAATTATGTTATGAAGTACTAATTCAGTTTGAGTTGGGTGATGTGCTAAAATGGAATCCAAGTCAAACCCAATTATTTTGTTGATTTGAACCGAATGATTTTTTAGGATATCTTCATTCTGAATCATCTCAAAATTGAATCCTAATGATAATAAAGTGTTTGAATTTTGAACGAAAGGAAACAGTTTTTCATATTTTGGCTTCCAATTAAGTTGCCCCTCAGCTACGATTTCGCCTTCCTTCAATGATATGTTTATGATTCCATTGTCGTCGAGTAAATTATTTTTTTTGATCCAAATAGTTATCGCATTGGGAGTTTTAATAGTTTTTTCTATTTTTTTAGAATCAAAATAGTTGTGTTTTTCAAATAAATCTTCTGCAATTTGAAGACAAAATTGCTGGTTATTTGAAGCATTTTTGCAAAATAGAATTTGATTTGCATATTGAATGATACAGGCGTCTACTATTTTGGAATAATAACAGATAAAAGACTTATTGTTTTTTGTTTTAGCAAAGCTAGCTTTGACTAAGGCTTTGTTGAATTTTGTTTCATTTTCGATTTTAGCAACAAAACACCACTGATTTAAAGGTTGGTTTTGAATGTGAAAAAAGGCTAAATAATCAGATGGTTCTATTCCGTAATTTGAAACATCAAAACGTTTTGTAGCTTCAGAATTATTTAAACTGAATTCCCATACAGAAGGATTTTTTAGATAGGAAAAAACAAAATGATTTCTAATGTTTTTTATATCTACCATTATAATTCCATCGGCATTTTGCGAAATGTTTTTCTTGTCAAATTCTTTATGAAATCCGTACAAATACAGGATTGCCATACCTCCTATTGTGATAAGAAGTATGGCAATTGTAAGAGAATAGTTTTTTATCCTCTTCATCGGTTATTCTGTAACGGTTGTTTCTTTTTGCTTTTCAACATAAATTTCATTAATCACATCGAAGAAATATTGTAAACTATTGGCGTGTTCCCCTTTAATGGTATATGATGATTCTGCTGTAATAGTTCCGTTTTTAAATTTGGATTCAACAGTAATTTCTCCAGCATTTTTCAACGCAATATCCCAATAGTTACTTTTAGCGTCTTTTTCAGATTCAGTTTTAGAAGCTGTAATTATTTTTTGAATATCAAACCAAGCTGAAGAATTGTTTTTTGAAATTAATTTTTTCAAATCCGCTTGTAGTGGCATTACTTTTTGTTGAATGAGGTTTTCTACATTTTCTTTAGAAGTTGTAATCATTAATACTCCGTTTTTTAGTCCAAAATATAAGTTTTCAAGCAAATTATCTTTTTCAAAATGAATAGTATAATATCCGTTTGTCAACTGATAATCAGTTCCAGTAAATTTATCGGTGTTCAAAGGAAGTTTAAGTAATTTGTCTACAAAAGATTCATTTCTAGTGTTCAAAAGAAATGTAAAATCGGGTTGAATTTCGTCTTTATTACCTTTAGTTTCTACTTGCTCATAATTTTCATTATATTCAAAAGTAACGTAATCTCTTTGTACTTTTTTGAGATTGTGAAGTACAAAAATAGCATTACCTGGAACTAAATCTGCAATGGCTTTTTCGTCCAAAAGCAAAGCAATTGCATCAATCAAAACATCGGTTTCTTTTCCAGTAGTTCCCTTTGCGTAGGATTGATAAACAGAACTTAAAGTGTTTTTCATGACCTTGTATTCATAGTTCATAATGGCTTCTGTATCCATGCTAATGGAGTAATAGCCTAAAATGTTATTACCAATATAATTCAATAGATTTTTATCCATTTTGGAATCAAACATTTCTTGATACGATTTTTTTATTTCATCGTTTTTTGGAGTTATCACTTGACTCAGCCGAATTCTATCTTTTTCAAAATAACCATTGATGTGATAATTGCTATTCAAAAGCCCATTTTTATATATTCCACTGAGTAAAGCAGCATTGCTTCCAGCATAAGCAGAGAATAATTGAGTAGTTAATATATCCAAATCTGCAAAGGCATAAAAATCTGATTTTGGATCATTGTTTTTAAAAATATTCGAATTTACAGTTTGCTTTTCCTTTGTAGTATCGAAAGTTTCATTTAAAATTAAATCTACAACTGAGTTGATTTTCAGTCTTTCAATAGAGTCAGTTTTTTTATATTTAATCTCTTCTAGTTTTCTGTTAGTTTCATCCAATTCTGCTTGAGCTTTTTCTTGCGCGGCATAAATTTCTTCTTCTGTAGGCTCAACAATTACGGGTTCTTTAGCTGTCTTTTTGGTTTTCTTAGTTTTTTTGGATTTGCTTTTTTTGGATGTATTGTTTTTTTTATATTCTGGAGTTGGTTTTATTTCTTCAGGAGTACTAGGGGCTGCATCATAGTCATATACTGGGGTAGGAGATACTGTGTCTGTTACAACTGCTGTAGAATCCATCAATTCCAAATCAGAATATGGTTCATTATAATCATTTTTATACGGTTTTATATAAGTGGCATTTGCCAAAATAGCAAATTTATCGTTCCAAGCTAAATAGTGTGTTTTGGAAGTAGAAACACTAGTATAGTTTTCTGTTTTTTTTACTTTAAGACTATCACCGTATTTGGCTTGAATTAATTTTTCGAATTGTACCGCATTGTTTAGTGGAATCAATACTACATAATTCATTACAGTATCTCTACTACTATAATATTGATAACTATTTTTGGTGATGTCAATTCCAGTCTGGCTTAAATCTTTAGGAAGAAATTGTAACTCTTTGTTCAATAAAGCTTGCATCCAAGGATATTCCTGAATAGTTTTTAAAGCTACTTTATCATTTAGATTTTTGCTGTTAATACACAAAGCAAATGGTGAATTTTGAGGAACTTTGTTTGCTAAGTCTTGAGCGAATAACGTTGTAGAGAAGCAGATTGCAAGGAAAAGAAAATAATTTTTCATATGTTATATTGTATTGTTGAAGTCTGTGACGATGATTTTATTTTAGTTAAGTGTAATTGTGTTTTCTATTTTTTCATTTCCATTAATAACATTTAGTATTGATCCATTTAGCTTAATGGCTTTTTTGCTTTTGGATTGTGTTGCATTTTTGTTTGAAAATGATTTTATAGTGGAATCAAATTTGTAAACGGCAGTATATTTTGCTGTTTGGAAAACTTCTTTGTCTGCTTTTTCTAATTTTTCATAAAGCGTCTTTATAGGTATTTTTTGGGTACGAATAAATTTTTTGTCTATATAAGTGAAGTAATCAGTATTGAAGTTAGTGTCTATTTTTTTATTGTTTTTCAGTTTTGAAAAAGCAGCATTAAGATTGCTCACTTTTTGAAAATCTAGGTTAATTGCAAAAATATAATTCGTTAAATCGATATTGGCTTTTACATTGGAAATTCCTGTAGTGTTCTGTGCTAAAGCTTCTATTTTTGAAGCTTCTTTTTTAATTTCTTCTTTGGAGGGAATAGTATAACCGTTTATTTTTTGCATTTTTAATATCGAATTGATTTTAGTTTTGCTTTGACTAAAATTAATCACAAAATTAAAATGTCCAGACCCATCGTCTTTCATCTGTACTTCTTCAATGACTTCAAAGCAGCTTTGGAACAGAAAAACGAAACACAATAAGGGTATAAAATAAACTTTTCTCATCATAAAGTTTGCTACAAAAACGTAATGATATCGTTTGTAGTCAAAGTTTACAAAGGAAAGGATAAAATTTCTTTTTTAGATTTTTTTAACACGTTTTTTATCCTACATATTTGACTTTAATCGTTTTTTTTGTTTTTTGAAAGTCAATTTTAAGCAGATAAAACCAAGTATTCCCGAGATGAAAGATGCAATTAAAATGGCAATCTTAGAGTAGGTTATTACTTCTTCTCCATCACTTTTAAAAGCTAATAAAGTGATAAAAATCGACATGGTAAATCCGATTCCTCCAAGCATTCCTGCTCCCAAAATGTTTTTCCATTTTAAATCTTGTGGCAGAGTACAAATTCCAAGACTCACAGCAAGGAACGAAAATAAATAAATACCTAATGGTTTCCCCACTACCAGGCCAAGTATAATTCCAATGGAGTTTTCATGACTCAATCCTTCATGCCAGTCTCCGTTTATAGCGATACAGGTATTAGCTATTGCGAATAATGGGAGAATAATAAAGGCTACTGGTTTGTGTAAAAAGTGCTGTAATCGATAGGATGAGGTTTTTTCTCCGCCATCTCCAAACGGAATAACAAATGCCAATAAAACTCCTGTAATAGTAGCATGAACTCCAGAGTTAAGCATGAAATACCACATAAAAGCACCTCCGATTAAATAGGGAGCAAGATGATGAACTTTGCGTCTGTTCAAGACGAACAAGATGCCCATAATGACAAAAGCAAAAAACAAATTATGAAAAGCAATTGATTGGGTATAAAATATTGCAATTACTAGTATTGCGCCTAAGTCATCAATTACAGCAAGAGCAGTTAAGAATATTTTTAAGGAAGAAGGAATTCGTTTGCCTAATAAAGACAGAACACCAATTGCAAATGCAATATCGGTCGCCATAGGAATTCCAGCGCCATTTTGTGTATGAGTTCCATAATTCAGCGCCAAGAAAATTCCAGCAGGTATAATCATTCCTCCTAATGCACCAAAAATAGGGAGAGCAGCATTTTTGATATTAGATAATTCACCATGATATATTTCACGTTCCAATTCTAATCCAATGAGTAAAAAGAAAATGGTCATTAGTCCGTCATTAATCCATTCAGTAATAGAATGGGGACCAATTTCTGTATGCCAAAAAGCAATATATTCGGTTTGAATTTGTGAGTTTGCCAGCAACAATGATAAGATGGTTACAAAAAGTAATAATAAACCACCTGCTTTTTCGCTTTGAAAGAATGCAGTAAATGTATTTGTTAATCTCATTGTTGATGTCTCAATTAAATAGGAATTGCTAATTTAAGCATTTGTAAATTAATTTGAGTATAAACTCTAAATCGTAAAATTTAATTAATTTTGAAATTCTAATTTACTAATACGTATTATGGACATCAAAATACTTCATATTGACAGCAATCATCCCTTGCTTTGGGAGCAATTGGAAAAAGCTGGATTTATCAATCACGCCGATTTTACTTCTTCTAAACAAGAAATCGAAAACAAAATTCAAGACTATCAGGGTATTGTTATTCGAAGCCGATTCAAAATCGATAAAGAGTTTCTAGATAAAGCAACCAATTTGCAATTCATTGCTAGAGTAGGGGCTGGTTTAGAAAGTATTGATTGTGATTATGCCACTTCCAAAAATGTTACTCTTATCGCTGCTCCAGAAGGAAATTGCAATGCTGTTGCTGAACATACGTTAGGAATGATATTGTCACTTTTCAATAAATTAAACATTGCCGATAGTGAAATTCGTTCTGGTGAATGGAACCGTGAAAAAAATCGTGGTTATGAACTCGATGGAAGGACAGTTGGAATTATTGGATATGGTAACATGGGAAAATCCTTTGCTAAAAAGCTCCGTGGATTTGATGTAGAAGTTTTGTGTTATGATATCAAAGAAAATGTGGGTGATGCCAATGCCAAACAAGTATCATTAGAAGAGCTGCAGCAAAAAACAGATGTGTTGAGTTTACACATTCCATGGACGCCAGAAACAGATAAAATGGTGAATTTGGATTTTATTAATGCTTTTGCAAAAAATATCTGGATTGTTAATACTTCCAGAGGGAAGAATATAGTTACCGCCGATTTAGTTACCACTATGGAATCTGGAAAAGTACTTGGTGCTGGTTTGGATGTTTTAGAATATGAGAAATTATCTTTTGAAACCCTTTTTAAAGATAAGAATACTCCAGATGCTTTTCAGTATTTATTAGATGGTAGAAAAGTGATTTTAACACCACATATTGCTGGCTGGACTTATGAAAGTCACGAGCGATTGGCACAAGTAATTGTGGATAAAATTAAAGCTTTGTATAACAAATAAAAATACTGTAAGATTTTAATTGTTTAATAAATAGTATTTTGTGATATTTTTTATAATTTAGTCCAATATCTATCAATCATTAAATTATAAGTTATGGAAATTAAAACAGAAGAAACTTGGAATACACCTAATAATCCGATTCCAGTGTTTAAAGTCGATCCGATTGTTGTGTTGTTACTAGGTTTTGTAACCTGTGGATTGTACTTAATCTATTGGAATTTAAAAGCATCAGAAGTGCTAAATGCAGTTGCTGGAAGAGAAATCATTTCACAACCTATCGCAATTTTTGCAGGTTGTTGTTTCCCAGTAAATGCCTATTTCTTTTATTTAGTAGGGAAAGATGGTTTGCCTGCTGCTCAAAAAAGAATTGGAATACCAGTAAAAGATGATTCAGTGCTTTATTTAGTTTTAGGGTTATTATTTCCAATGGTTGCTGCCATGATTGTTCAAAGCGAAATCAATAAGTTGTATTAATAAAATGAAACGACAACGAAAAATACTCGGAATTATAGGAGCTTTAATAACTCTTATAATTCCGTTTTTTTTAATGTTACACAATCAGAATAATCATCTTGAGAAGGATCAGTCTTTATGTCCTTTCAAGATGCTTACAGGATTTCCTTGTCCTGGTTGTGGTATAACAAAATCATTGGTTTATTTCTATCAGGGAGATTTATACAAAAGTTTTTATTATCATATTTTAGGGCCATTTGTAGTTCTTTTTTGTGTGGTAACAATATTGGTTTTAGCAACCGAATTGATTACCAAAAAAGAATATTTTAATGGAATTTTATACAATAAAAAGTTAGCCTATGTTTTGGCTTGTTTTTTGATTTTTTATCAAATAGTAAGAATAACCTATTTTGTAGAAAAGAACACCTATGATTCCATTTTAAAAGAATCCATTTGGAAATAAAAAAAGCCCGAGATTTTCGTAGTCATGGTCGGAAGAAAATCTTCCGACTTTTTTTGTTTTTAATTATTTATTTAACGAGATTTTTCTTGTTTATAGTATTGATTTTACGTATATTTATTACTGGTAAATCAGTAATCTATGGCAAATTTTAAAGACCACAAAGTATCCGTTAAAGAGTTATTAGGCTTCATTCCAGAGGCTCTCTTATCCCATCTTTCCACCAGTACTAAAGTAGATCATTATTCAAAAGTTCTTCATGGCAAAAAAGTATTTTATCTGCTTTTATATTCTATAATGGATAACGAAAAGCTCAGCCAACGAACATTGGAAGACACCTTTAACTATTCAGGTTTTAAATCTATATTTAACTTGGATGAATCAGAAACTATCCGAAGAAGTTCAATTTCAGAGAGACTCTCGAAGATTGATGCGAGTTATTTCAAAGAAATTTTTGAATGTATGTATGATCGTTTTTCTGAGAGTTACAATCAGTTAGAAAGAGGCAAGTATAATTTAATTCGGGTAGATAGTACCATTGTTGCAGAAGCTGCTGGAAAACTCAAAGAAGGTATTGATCAAAAAAGCGGTAAAAAACTTATAAAATATAGTGTTTCCTTTGACGGAATTCTTCCTTCTGGTGTTGAGATATTTAATGCTCAAAGATATTCAGCAGAAGATAATGCTCTTCCCGAAGCTATTTTAAATCAAGTAAAAAAAGATACTGAACATAGCAATATTTACATTATCGACAGAGGTATTCAATCCACCCGAACTATGAAAGACTTTGATAAAAAGAATATCAAATTTGTTATCAGGTCTAAGGAAAACCGAAAACATCAAGAAATACGGTCTTTGATTCTGGAAAATCAGGATTTAGATATTGGAGAAAATATCTTAATTCAAGACAGTATTGTCAACCTTTACACAGGTGTTCCAATAAAAAACAAGCGAGGGAACACACATCATCGCCAAGAAAAAGTCGATAATCAATTCAGGCTAGTGGTTGTGAAAAACAAACAAAATCCCGAAAAAGTTTTTTGGTTTATTACTAATGATTTTCAACTTACTGCTAAAGAAGTTGCTGATTATTACAGGAAAAGATGGGATATTGAAGTTTTTTTTAGATTTATCAAACAAGAACTCAATTTTAGTCATCTTGTTTCACTCAGCAAAAATGGAATAGAAGTAATGGTTTATATGACTTTAATTGTAGCAATGCTTATCCTTATATATAAAAAAGCAAATAATATTGGTTATAAAACCGCTAAAAGAAGATTTGTTTTGGAACTTAGAGAACTTATTACTGCAATAATGATAACGTTGGCAGGTGGAGATCCTTCAAAAGTCTTTAAAACATAAGTGGCCGGAATTTCTTCCGACCACTACTAGAGATTTTCGGGCTTTTTTATGCTTCTATAATTTAAGATTTTATTCTTGTTCGTGATCTTCTTTATCGTTTAGTTTACGTTCCAATTCAGCTTGAAATTCTTCCATAACAGGTTTCATAGTGCTTTCTGGAATATCCGAAATTCGAATGTACATTAATCCATCTATAGCATTGTTGAATAGTGGATCGACATTAAACGCTACTAGTTTTGCATTTTGTTTGATGTATTTTTTGATCAGTACAGGGAGTCTTAAAATTCCAGGTTCTAATTCATCAATAAGTTTGTCAAACTTATTCAAATCCGCTTCTGCTTCGTCGAATATAAAATCCTTATCAGCATCTTTTAGTTTTACCTTGAATTCTTTCTTAGGGTGTACATATTGTGCTATATATGGGTCGTAATAATGTGATTTCATAAACTCAATCATCAAAGATTTTGAAAAATCTGAAAATTGATTACTAATGCTGACACCTCCTAATAAAAACTTATGCTCAGGATAATGTAAAGTGGTGTGCATAATTCCTCTCCACAACAAGAATAGAGGCATTGGTCTTTGTTGGTAATCTTTAATGATAAATGCTCTACCCATATCGATAGATTTACTCATCATATCGTGTAACTCGGGTTCAAAACGGAACAACCCATTCAAATAAAACCCTTCTATACCGTATTTTGGAAAAATTTCAGACCCCAATCCCATTCGGTAAGCACCAGCAATTTGTTTGGTTTCGTCATCCCACAAAAAGAGATGACGGTAATATTTATCGTATTTGTCAATATCTATAGATTCGTTTGTTCCTTCACCTACTTCTCTAAAAGTAATTTCACGCAAACGACCAATTTCATATAATATATTTGGAATTTGTTTGGCTTCTGCAAAAAAGACTTCGTAATTTTTGCTTGTCAAAAGACGAAGGTCAGCTGTTCTTAGGGCATCTACTTCGGCAATCATCTTCTCTTTATTACCTGGAGTGACAATCTTTTTAGGAGCTTTGGGAGGCAACAAGTTAGCGGTATTCAAAAAATTATTGTCTTTCTCAAAAGGATTGGCGAGCATATACGTTTTCTTTCTCAAGAATTCCGTGTACTCTTCGATTGATTTGTATTCATTTTGTTCGGCAACAGAAATAGGTTTTCCAACTCGAACTTTGATAATGCGGTCTTTTTGAGTTAATAATTCCGAAGGAAGTTTAGCTGTCCTAAGCGTTGGATTTATTTTAGATAAAAAATAAAATAAACGACTATTTTTGGCATGAAAATAAATAGGAACTACAGGGACTTGTGCTTTTCGAATTACTTTTATAGCGCCTTCTTCCCAAACTTTATCAACAACCAATTTTCCATCTATATAGGTTGAAACTTCTCCAGCTGGAAACATACCCAAAGGTTTTCCATCTCTAAGATGACGTAAAGTTTCCTTAATTCCTACCACACTAGATTTAGCATCTTTGTGGTTTTCAAAAGGATTCACCGGCATGATATAAGGCTTCATTGGGTCAATTCGATGCAATAAAAAATTGGCTATGATTTTGAAATTAGGTTCTTTTTCAAGCATTAATTTCAATAATAAAATACCATCAATTCCTCCAAGGGGATGATTAGAAATAGTTATATAAGCCCCGTCTTTTGGTAAACGTTTGAAATCTTCTTCTGGAATCTCAAATTTAATTTGAAATTCATCTAAAATGGCATTCAGGAATGGTAATTCTTTCAAATGTTTATTCCTGTCGTATATTTTATTTAAGGTTGAGATTTTTAAAACTTTCATCAACAACCAACCTGAAAAAGTACCGAAAACTCCGTACTTATCTGTGTTTATTGTTTTTGCAACTTCTTTCGCGGTAACTAGACCCATCTATTTTTTCTTTTTTGAGCAAGAGACAAAGATAGCAAAATACTCCATTTTTTATGTTTTTTTTTGAATCAATCTTTCTTCTTTTTACTACTTTTGGATTCCACAGTAAAAAACAAATTTATTTAAATGAAGATAATCTCATACAACGTAAACGGAATTCGAGCTGCCATCACCAAAGGATTTATTGAATGGCTACAACAGGCTAACCCTGATGTTATTTGCTTACAGGAAATCAAAGCAACTGAAGAACAAATCCCTGTTTCCGATATTACCGCTGCTGGTTATCCATATCAATACTATTATCCAGCTACAAAAAAAGGGTATAGCGGTGTAGCAATTCTTTCCAAAATTAAACCCAATAATGTAGTTTATGGAACTGGAATTCAGCACATGGATTTTGAAGGAAGAAACCTTCGTGCCGATTTTGATGACTGCTCTGTTATGAGTTTGTACTTGCCTTCGGGAACGAATATTGATCGTTTAAGTCACAAATTTATGTTCATGGATGATTTTCAGAATTACATAGACGTACTAAAAACAACTATTCCTAATCTTATAATTTGCGGAGATTACAACATTTGCCATGAGGCGATTGATATCCATGATCCAATACGTAACAAAAATACTTCGGGCTTTTTACCCGAAGAAAGAGCATGGTTAGATAAATTTATGAAATCTGGTTTTGTAGATAGTTTTCGTCATTTCAATTCCGAGCCGCACCAATATTCATGGTGGAGTTACCGCGCTGGAGCCAGAGGAAATAACAAAGGTTGGCGTATCGATTACAATTTAGTGAGTGATTCATTAAAACATAAACTCAAAAGAGCCGTTATATTACCAGATGCTATGCATTCTGATCATTGCCCAGTTTTGGTGGAAATTGATTAGTAAATAACAATAAAAATTGTTTTTTAAGGAACTAATACACCTAGGAGCTTCCAGATCGCATAAACATTTGACCTCAAATGCATACAAATATTTAAATTTAACCTAATTATGATTAAAAAAATTTCTATCGGACTTTTAATGGTTGCACTAACTACTTCCTGTGTTTCCAAAAAAATATACAATGATTTAGAAACTAAATTTGCTGATTTAAAAAAGGAAAATAGAAGCATTTCAGATGAAAATGCTGCTTTATTAGCTTCTAAAAAACAATTAGAATCTGAAAAAGAAACCTTGAAAAAGAAATTGGATGATGTTAATTCTAATTTAGCTAAAGTTCAAGCTGATTATGACTCAGCTAAGAACAAAATGAAAGTAATGCAAGATTCTTATGCTGCTTTAGAAAAAAACAGCAATGAATCATTGGAAGCCAACATGAAAAAGAATCGTGAACTGTTGGAGCAATTGGATGCAAAAGCAAAAGCATTGGCTCTAGAACAAGAAAAATTGAATGCCAGCAGCCAAAGATTAAAAGAGCTAGAAGATCTTATTGCAGCCAAAGAAGCCAGTATGAAAAAACTAAAAGAAACGCTTTCCAAAGCGCTGAATGGTTTTGAAGGTAAAGGACTTACTGTAGAACAAAAGAACGGGAAAGTATATGTTTCTATGGAAAACAAATTACTCTTTAATTCGGGTAGTTGGGCAGTGGGTTCCGAAGGGAAAAAAGCTGTTGTCGAAGTTGGAAAAGTATTGGGAGACAATCCTGATATTTCAGTATTGATAGAGGGACATACGGATAATGATCCTTATGAAGGTTCAGGTCCTATTGCTGATAACTGGGACCTTTCTACAAAAAGAGCCACAGCCATTGTTACTATTTTGGGTGAAAACAAAAAGGTCAACAAACAAAATCTTACTGCAGCTGGAAGAAGTGAATACTCTCCATTAGCAAGTAATGCAACAGCGGAAGGGAAATCAAAAAACCGTAGAATTGAAATCATTTTAACTCCAAGATTGGATGAAATTTCAAAAATGCTGAATGATTTTTAGAAGCTAAGATTCTAAGTAACTATACTACTAAGTTAAAAAAGGTTCTCGTGTAAACGTTGAACCTTTTTTGTTAAATATAATAATGCTAAAAGAAATCCGAACAACTAATTTTTATCTTTGCTTTCTAAAAAAAACTTAGCAACTTAGACTCTTAGGAGCTTATCAACTCAAACATGAAATACACTACTTTACCGAATACCGATATTAAAGTTAGCAAAATATGTCTTGGAACAATGACTTTTGGACAACAAAACTCAGAATCTGAAGGACATGCTCAAATGGATTATGCACTCGAGAAAGGCATTAATTTTTTTGATACTGCCGAGATGTACTCTATTCCAGGAAAGCAAGAAACGTATGGAAGTACAGAAAAAATCATTGGATCATGGTTCAAGAAAACTGGAAAAAGAGAAGAAGTAGTTTTGGCTTCAAAAATTGCTGGACCAAGTCCTATTTTTGGCTATATGCGTGACAAACTGGATTTTTCTCCAGCAAGTATTCGTTATGCTTTGGACAATAGTTTACAACGTCTTCAAACAGATTATTTGGATTTGTATCAATTGCACTGGCCAGAACGCAAAACCAACTTTTTTGGTCAACGTGGCTACAAAGTTCAGGAAGATGGCTGGGAGGATAATATTCATGAAGTTCTGGAAGCATTGGATGGTTTTGTAAAAGCTGGAAAAATAAAACATGTTGGAGTTTCCAATGAAAATGCCTGGGGGATGATGCGTTTCCTAGAAGAAAACAAATACAATAATTTGCCAAGAATCAAAACTGTTCAAAATCCATATTCTTTATTGAATCGTCTTTTCGAAAACGCTTCAGCGGAAGTTTGTCTTCGTGAAAATGTTGGATTATTGGCTTATTCACCAATGGCATTTGGGGTTTTGTCGGGTAAATTTTTAACTGGGGAAAGTCATCCAAATTCGAGGTTGAATTTGTTTCCACAGTATTCAAGATACAGTAGTGCAAAATCAACTGAAGCTACAAAATTATATCAGCAAGTAGCACACAAACACGGGTTGACATTGACACAATTGGCTCTTGCTTTTGTGGAACGACAACCTTTTTTGACTAGTAGTATTATTGGTGCTACGACAATGGAACAACTAAAAGAAAATATTGCTACTATTGATGTTGTTTTGTCCGAAGAAATTTTAAATGAGATTGATGCTATTCAGGCTGTTATTCCTGACCCAGCACCATAATTCAACAAGTAAATATAGAATAAAAACCCTTGTCAGAATTCAAATTTGACAAGGGTTTTTACAATCCTTTTAGTAAATTATATACTTTTTTGAATTTAATAAAGCGATCATTATATACTTTTTTATTTTTTGGATTAGGGAAAAAAGTTTTTCCTGTTTTATTCTGATTTTCAATAACAGCGCCTGTAGAACTCATGCCTATTAAAACAGCACCCCATGCTGAACCTTCGATAGTTTGAGAAGTTTCTACTTTCATTTGAAAAACATCAGCTACTATTTGTAGCCAAAATTCGCTTTTCCCAAACCCGCCACTAGCCATAATAGTTATTTCTTTTCTTTTTTCAACATCTGGCAATAGAATTTCTGTAATTTGAAACAATCCAAATAAAATGCCTTCTAAAGTGGCTCTTACCAAATGTGCTTGTGTATGGATAATTTGCATTCCCAAAAGTGCCCCTTGTGCAGATGCATCCCAAATGGGTGCTCTTTCTCCTAGTAAATAAGGCACGAAAAGCAAACCATCGGAACCCGCTGGGATTTTTTCTGCTTGTTCAAAAAGTTCTTCGTAGGAAGCAGTTGTTTTTAAAATTGTTTCCTTAAGCCATTGTAAAACAATCGCTCCATTGTTTACAGCTCCCAAAGTAAGATATTCATTGTCTTTTAGATGATAACATTGCGTTCGCATTTGAGGGTCTAGAAAAGGTTCGTCTATTGGAAGGCGAACTGCTCCGCTGGTACCAATAGTTAATGCCATAAAACCTTTATTCATCGCTCCAGTTCCAAGATTTGCCAAAGCACCATCGCCTCCACCAATTACATAAAGAAGACCATCCAAAATCCCTTTACATTGATGTGTTGCTTCACAAATTGTAGACAGTTGCTGTGGTTTTATATTTAAAAATTCCAGAATTTCATCATCCCATTTTAAAGTGTGAATATTCAATAATCCCGTACCTGAAGCCATAGAAGTATCAGTAACATATTCTCCAGTGAGATGATGCCAAACGTATTCTTTGATACTAATGAATTTATATGTTTTAGAGAAAATTTCGGAATCAAATTCTTTAAACCATGCTATTTTTGTCATGGGTGAAAAAGGGTGGATTGGTATTCCAGTCTTCTGATAAAAAGGATTTCCTTTTTCAGAGTTTTTAAGTTTTTCGGCTATTTTGTCTGCTCTGTTATCTGCCCATAAAATAGCATCGCTTAATGGTTTTCCAGTTACATCAATTGCAATAATACTTTGCATAGCTGAACTAAAACTGATGAATTTTGGCTGAATAGCTGTAGTGATTTCATTTATGCACTTCAGAACGGTATCTAAGATTTCTTGGGGGTTTTGTACGCTCCAATTGGGTTTTGGATGATACATAGGATAAGAATGCGAAATCTGTTGGATTACATTCCCTTGTATGTCAAAACATACAGCTTTTGTAGCTGTAGTACCAATGTCAATTCCTATGTATAGTGATTTTTCTTTATTTATTTGATCCATATATTCAGTATCAATACGCCTATTAATCCCATAACTCCAATAATTGTTTCCATAACTGTCCACGTTTTAAATGTATCAGATACGCTGATACCAAAATACTCTTTGAACATCCAAAAACCCGTATCATTAACATGAGAACACATTAAACTTCCTGCACCTACCGAAAGTACCATTAATTCAGGACTTACACCCGAAGCTATTACTAAAGGCTGGACAATGCCTGCAGCTGTTAATCCGGCAACAGTTGCAGAACCTAAAGCGATTCGTATTATTGTAGCAATCAACCATCCTAAAACCAAAGGAGAAAGAGAAGATTTTTCAAAAAAATGACTTAAATCTGTTCCAATTCCACTATCTATTAAGACCTGTTTAAAAGCACCACCAGCAGCAATTATCAAAATTATCATTGTAGCTGAACTTAATGCTGTGCTTGATTTATCCATAATGTCCTGCATTTTTCTACCGCGAAAAAGACCTAATGTGCATATTGCAAAAAGGATAGCAATTAACATTGAAGAGGTCGGGTTTCCTATAAAAATTAAAATAGGACGTATGGAGTTTTCTTCGGATATCAACAGTTCACTGAACGTAGCAGTTGCCATTAAAAATACAGGAACTAATGCTGTTAAGAGGCTAATTTTAAAAGAAGGCATTTCGGCTTCAGTAAATGTTTTGCTTTCAAATAATCCTTTTGGAGGAAAAGCATTGATTTTTTTTATGAATTCTGGAAAAACAATTCCAGCTGTGAATAATGCAGGAACAGCAATCATTAATCCATAAAGAAGTGTTTTACCAATATTTGCTTTGAAAATTACTGCAATAGCTGTTGGTCCTGGGTGTGGTGGTAAAAAACCGTGTGTTATAGAAAGTGCTGAAGCCATTGCAATACCTAGATAAATAATAGGTTGTTTTGTGCTTTTGGCTACTGCAAAAACCATTGGAATCAAAATAATAAAGCCTGCATTGTAAAACATCGAAATTCCCACAGAAAAACCCGTAATCACCATCGCCCATTTGATATGTTTAATGCCAAAAGATCGAATCATTACTGAACTTATTCGCTGGGCAGCTCCACTGTCCGAAAGCAGGTTTCCTAAAATAACACCAAATGCTATAATAAAAATCAGAGATCCCAATGTACTGCCAATACCTTGTTGTATGGAGTTTATTAAATCGGTAAAAGGCATGCTTTTTAAAATTCCTGTGAAAAATGCAGTAATAGTTAATGCAATAAAGGCATTGACTTTGACGCCGGAAATTAAAATCAATAATAATAGAATACTTGCAATTAGGATTAATAAGGACATGAATTGTTGTTTTATATGTGATATGCTTTCAATTGAAATTATACATGTTTTAAAAACTGCGTATTATTTCTATTTACATCGAGTTTATTGCATCTGTGATTTGTAAAAATATCACTTTATATTAATTACTATTAATGATTTTGATGTTTAATTTTTTAAATTATTTGATAATTAATCGCTGAGTTGAAAGTTGTCCTTCGTCATTTTTAATTGTTATCAGATAGTACCCTTGAGATAGATTATTTGTTTTGATACTATTTTCGATCTTGTTTTCCATCTTTTGTTGAAGCAGTAGTTTGCCACTCAAATCAAAAATAGAAATTTCGCTAGGATAATTTTTGCTTGATTTTTGAATGATAACTTCCGATTTTGTCGGATTAGGGTAAATTTTAAATTGTGAAATAGGATTAGTATCTAAACCTAATGAGTTGTCAATAATTTTGAAAATTGTACCATTATTTATGGAAGCAACATATAGTTCACCATTGTTGTTTTCTCCAAAAGTTGAGAAATTGTTTCCTGAAAATGCCTCAGAGTAAGTAACAGTCCCGCTTGCAGTCATCATGCCTATTTTTGGGTCACAATAATCCGTGAAGAAATACAATCCCTTGAAATTTGGATAGGTTGTTCCGTTATAGACATACCCTCCAGTAATAGAGCAGGCTCCAGTAGAATGGTTTATTGTCTTCAATGGAAATTTCATTACTGCTTGTGAAGGACAGTTAGCAGTATTGTATGCAGTTTCACCTTCATAACACCTCCAGCCATAGTTTAATTTGGATTGTGTAGCAGCTACAGTATTTATTTCTTCAACGTTATCCTGTCCAACGTCAGCAATCCATAAATTCCCTAGTTTTTTATCAAAAGAAAATTTCCAGGGATTTCGAAGACCAATAGCCCAAATTTCATCGGCACCAGCAATACCTAGGTAGGGATTGTCTGCAGGAATGCTGTATGGAGTTCCTGAATTGACATCTATACGAAGCATCTTTCCTAATAATTCATTTACGTTTTGTGCTCTGTTTTCTGGATCTCCGCCGCTACCACCATCGCCCATGCCAATATACAAATAGCCATCTGGTCCAAATTTTAAAGTGCCTCCATTGTGGTTTGCATAAGGTTGTGTAATGGTCAAAAGAATACTTCCGCTGGATGCATTTGCTATATTAGGATTCTCAGAATCTACGGTATATTTGGCAATTACAGTATTTCCATTTAGATTGATATAATTGATGTAGAAAATACCATTAGTGTTATAATTGGGATGAAAAGCTAAACCAAGTAATCCCTTTTCACCGCTATTACTTATTAAACTTGAAATATTGAGAAAAGGGTTTGGATTGGTAGTCCCGTCTGAATTTAAAATTTTTATTAATCCGCCTTGTTCTACTACGAATAATCGACTGTCATTGGAATTTGTAATTTCTAAAGGTCTTGTAAAGCCAGATGCGAAAGTTTGAAGTCCTATTGTCTGTGAATAGGAATCACTAAAAGAAATCAACAACAATAATGCAACTATTTTCATATTCAATACGTTTTAAGTAAAATCAAATTTACAAATAAAATAAATACCTATGTGTTTAGTATCTTGTTTGTTAGGTGTGTATTCTTACGGAAGTTTATTAACTATTTATTAATTAAAAAGGATTCAACTTTAATGAAAAAGCGAATCCTTTTAAGATTATTTGTTTTGTTAATTTGTGTTATAAATTATCTATAACCTGATCTTTTGGATATCGTATTTTGTAGCTAATTCTAATTTTTTTGGTCTCATTTGGTTTCATTTGCAATTGCCAAGTAAGGATTCCTGATTCTGTGTTTACTTTGGCATTGTCACTTTGCAGTAATTCAATTTCAATATCTTTATTAGCACTCAATGGATATTGGTCTTTCAGCATCATTTCAATGGCTTCTTTTTTATTGTTTCTTACCGTGATATCAAAGGTGAAAGTCTGCTCTTTTTTGGAAGATAAAAATTTTGTACCTGATTGATCCACTACTTTTTCTCGTTTGATAGTTACTTTTTTATCACGGCCCATACTCAAACTCAAAGTGTCGCTGGTTTGGTTCGGTTCGATAAATGTTTTGCCTACATACATGCCTTCAAAAATAATATTGGCTTCACCTCTTAATAGATTGTATTTACTGTAATCGGCAATTTGAGCTAGTAAAAAAGCATCTTTTTCTGCTTTTGGAACCGCATAATATTTATATGAAGCAGGAAGTTTAATTTCTTTTAGTGAGACACTATGTGTTTTACCATTTGATAAAATATCATAAGGAATGTCGATGTCAAAAGAAATGTTTAATTGGTTTTCGGCTACAGTAGTATAATCAGAAACCGATGATTCAGATATTATTGGGGCAGATAAATAGCCAGCAGATTTATCTTGTTCAATTTGAACGCCAGCAACTCTACCTTGTAATTGATTTAGCATTCCTTTTTTCTTAACACCATAGCCCGTTACAACTACTTCTTGCAATTGATTATTTGTTCTATAGTTTAAAAACCATGAACTTAACAGAGGTGCCTGATTGTTTTGATTTGGCATTCCACTTGATAACGTTAATTTTACTTTTTTCCAATCGATTCCTGTGTTTTGAACTACTTGAGCTTTATACATCATTTGGATTGGAGCTGTTACACTTTCTGTTCTCAAATCGTAGAAAGGAGTCCATGAAGCATTATTGGACAAATAGGTAATGTCTAGTGGGATTGCACCAGCCAAATTATTCATCACTTGAATAATTAATTTTCCAGACGAAGTTTTCTCTTCTTTACTCGTATCAACTTCGAGTTTATTGTTTAGCTTCTGAAGTGTTTCATTCAGTTTTTGTTCTTTTTCATTCAAAGTATTAATAGTATTTGCAATTTCAGTTTGTTTGGCTTTATAATAATCAACCATTTTCATTAATTCCATCACATTTAAGCCTGAATTCACTCCTGAAACTTGTTGGTTCTTGTCAAGAAGTTGCAGTGTTTTGTTTTCGGAATTTTTAGCATTACCCACTTTCAAAAGTTCTTTTTGTACCAAAATAATACTATCTCTTACTCTTTTTAAAGCAGGTGATTTGAGATCAATTTCGTATTCCGAAACGTAGTCATTGGTAAATTGAACAGAAAGAACCGTTAATGATGCTGGTGCACCTATCTGTACCGAATTTTCATTTAAATCCACGGCAACATTTTTGATCACAATCTCACTAGTGCCTAAAGGCAGATTTACATTGGCTGTTTGAGAGATTTCGGCAGCGTTGAAATAAACAGTTGCTGCTTTTACTTTGGCAGTAACAAAAATTGGTTTCTGTGCAAAGCTAAATGCCGAAATCAATATCGCAAAGTGGAAATAAATTTTTTTCATGATGTAGTAAGTTTAGATTATATCTCTATAGATGTCAAATAGTAGAAAAAGGTTGGGATAGAAATAAAATATTTTGAAATAAATAGTTTATTTCTCTACAGTATAGCCTTTCACTTTAGCCAAAGCGACAATTGAAGTGTTGATTGCTTTCCCCAAATCGTCCTGTGATTTCGTTTTTTTGGATTCGGCATCGATATATTGTTGGCGTTTTTTACCTAATTCCCCAATTTCTTTTTGAATAGTTTCTCTTTCCTTGGTTTTTTGAGTAATAATTACTTCCAATTCGGCTTCGGATTTGTTTTGAAGTTCAGTAGGTAGCTCTTCTTTTTTGATTTTTGCAATCGCTTTTGGGTCTTGTTTTACTCGATCTACTAAATCCCAGCTTTCATTTTTGTAAACTGCTTTGGATTTACTTACGGCACGTTCGGCATAATTGGCAGACGAAACACCTCTTGCATTTTTGTCTTGTGTTTCTTGGTTCATTTTTTTAGAAGAACCCTTTGCTCCATAGCCAATATAAGTGGTGTTTATCTTTACATTGCATTTAGATATTTCATCGTCATAAGGCGTTGATACGTATTGTATAGATTGATTAGAATCAATGTTGAAGTATTTCCCCTTTCCATAATCGGCTCCATCTTTCCAAAAAGTATTAATCCCTTCTATACTGCTTCCGCAAAAGATGGTATTCACATAAATATCGTTTTTCAGGGCATCGTTTATGGCTTCTTTGTAATTTATTCCTCCTTGATTGAAGGCCTCATTTCCCGCAATATAAATGAGTTTCATGTTGTTGTTTTCTTTTCCCCATTGCAATTTTTTTGTCGCATCTTGAATCACAGCACCACAATATTCATTGCCACCATTGGTTCTTAAAGCAAATAGTTTTTCGGAAATTAAGTCCAAGTCAGACGTAAGTGGCGTTACTTGTCGGATATAATTGGATTGTTGTGCCAAACCATCGTTGCCATATTCATATAAAGCAATTTCGATATCGGGATTTTTACCCGAATATTTAAGTGTTGTAAGTGTGTTTACAATATTCCAAAGTCTGGATTTGGCCTGATCAATTAATCCATCCATACTATTGGAAGTGTCTAGTAAAAGCGCAACCTGGATTTTGTTGTTGCTGTCTTCTTTTTTAGGTTTTTCAGTATTCACTCTTTCTATAGGTTTTGCATTCGAATTGTTGCAGCTTGCAAATGAAATTGTTGTTGCTAAAAGTGCTGAGATAAATAGTGTCGTTTTCATGATTTCTAGTTTTTAAAGGTTGATTACAGATCAAACTTAGAAATTGAAAACACTCTTTTTTTGAACAAATGGTGAAATGGGCTTTCCACTTGGTGAAACGAGTTGTAAAAGGTTTTAAAAATACTTTACTTTACATTATTAATCTTGAAGTTGCTAAGAGACTAAGTTTCTGAGTTACCATGCTGTTATAATTTCAGAATATCTAAATTTCAAAAAACAACACAATGCGTTTAAAAGGCAAATTTTTTACTTTATTAATACTGGTTCTGTTATCTCCTTTTATGGTTATAGCGCAGGATTCTATATCTAAAAAGAAAGCGATGCCCGTTTCTAAGATAAGTAAGGCGAGTAATGATTTAAAAAAATCTTTAGAAGTAAATGACGAGGCTCAAATTGCTCAAAATTATGAACGATTAGCGAATGAATTTCTTGGTAAAGGAGATAAAAGCAAAGCCGAAGAATATTTTAAAAAAGCAATTGCAAGCTACACTAAATTAAAGTTGGTTGACGATAAAACACGTGTCACCCGAAGTCTGGCCAAAGTGCAGGAATCTCAAAAAGATTACGATTCGGCAATTAAGAATTATGAAGTGGCGGGCTCAATGGCCGAAGATAAAAGTGTCGAAAAAATCAATACAAACGATGCGAATCGATTACGATCAGTAGCAAGTCCAGTTGTTCAAGAAGGTTATTTGAATTCGAATATAAAATTGCTCAAAAAGGAAAATAAAAGTGAAGAGGTTTCGGATGCATTTATTCAAAAAGCTGAAAATTCTTTGCAGCAAAAAAATAAAGAAGTTGCGATAGAAAGTTACAAGCAAGCTATCGCTTACGCAAAAGGAAAGCCGGCAAGTATTATCAAGATTAATAATGAAATTGCCAAAGTTTACGCTTCAGACAATCAGTTTGATAAAGCTATAGTTATCAATGAAAAACTTTTGGCGGCAGCCAAAACGAAACAGGATTTCTATACACAAATCAAGCAATTGCAATCTCTTTCTACTCTGTATTTTCAAAAAGAAGAACCAAACAAAGCTATTGTTGCTTTGAAAGAGGCTTTTACATTAGCATTACAAAAGGGAAATTCTGCTGAAGCCAAATCGAGTTTAATTTCTTTGACTCAGTATTATAATAAAAAAGGAAAAAACAAAGAAAGTTTGGTTTTATACGACCAATTTCTTCAAAATTTCGATCAATTAATCCAATCCGATACTACTTTGATTGATGTCAAAACATTTCAGGTGAGTGAGGATAAAATTCGCCAATTAGAAAAAGAAAAATCGTTGAAAGATGAGTTAATCACAAGGAAAAATACTTTCAATTATTTTTTATTGGGTTCGATAGGATTGCTTTTACTGTTTTTTGCGTGGATTGTAAAATCACTTTTCGCAATTAAAACCAAGAATAAAGAAATCGCTTTACAATCGTTGCGCAGAGAAATGAATCCTCATTTTATTTTTAACAGTCTCAATAGCGTTAACCAATTTATTTCTGAAAATAAGGAACTTGAAGCCAATAAATACCTGACTTCGTACTCTAATTTGATGCGAAATACTATGGAGAATTCAAATAAGGATTTCGTTACATTGGATAACGAATTGGAGCAATTGAAAAAATATTTAGAATTGGAACATCTGCGTTTTCAGGATAAATTTGATTTCAAAATTAGTGTTGATCAGGAATTGGATCCCGAAAGAACTTTAATTCCTAATATGATTATTCAGCCACATTTGGAAAATGCTATTTGGCACGGATTACGCTATTTAGATGATAAAGGATTGCTGTTGCTCCAATTTGAGCTAGTCAAAGGAAAAGTGATTATTCGTATTGATGATAATGGGATTGGACTAACGAAAAGTAAAGAGTTGAAAACGATTAATCAAAAAGCACACGAATCTCGCGGAATGAGTAATACGAAAGAGCGTATCAGTTTGTTGAATGAGTTGTACAAGAAGAATATTTCTTTTAAAATTTTTGAAAAAACTGTGCCAGAAAGAGGAACAATTGTTGAAATTAATTGTCCATTAATTGATAAAATAGGATGAGTTTTCTAAAGATAAAAAGTGTTATTGTCGAAGATGAATTGGCGGCTCGTGAAGTACTCAAGAATTATTTGAGTAAATATTGTCCGCAGGTTGAAGTTATCGGAGAAGCCCAAAATATAAAAGAAGCAGTTCCGTTGCTGCACGAATTACAGCCGCAATTGGTTTTTCTAGATGTCGAAATGCCTTTTGGAAACGCTTTTGATGTTTTGGAGGCTTGTAAGGATTTGCATTTTGAAACTATTTTTGTAACTGCTTTTTCGGAATATTCTTTGAAAGCCTTAAATCAAAGTGCAGCGTATTATTTGCTAAAACCCATTAGCATTGAAGAGCTAATTGTTGCTGTAAACAAAGTACATCATCAAATTTTGAATTACGAGATTTTTAATAGAAACAAAATTATAGTTGAAAATTTTAAGGAATCCAAACCCGAAAAGCAACAGGTGATTTTGCCAACACTCGAAGGTTTTGAAGTGGTTAAAATGGAAGATATCGTTCGTCTTCGCGGCAACGGGAATTTCACCGATTTATACCTTCAAAACGGAAATAAGAAAATGGTTTGTCGTTTTCTAAAGCATTTCTCGGAAATCTTGCCTCTGCCTTTTTTACGAGTTCACAAATCTCATATTATCAATTTAAATTGCGTTAAATCATATAATAAAGGGGGTGTAATCACTTTAAATGATGATACGGAAATAGAAGTTTCTCCAACTTATAAAGAGGATTTCTTGAAGAATTTTAAGTAAGATTGATTTGAAAATTATATATAACAGGTCTTTTAACCTGTTAGGTATTATAAAGTTCTTTCAAATCAAAAATCAAACTCTTCTTTTACTGCAGTAGAATCTATAGCAGTTGTGTCTTTTACTTTGATGTTTAATAATGAATGAGCACGTCCTAATAGTGTAACTGATGGAGAAAGGCCAACAGTGTCTTCAGGAATCAATAAACCACGACGGAACATTAAGTTTCTTAAGAAAACTTGGTGTTGAGTAGCATACGATTTTTGAAAACCTTCCTGGTCAAATTGCCACATGAATTTCTTAGGTTTTGGTATTATGGTAGCTAAATACAAACATTCACTCACATTCAAATCAGCTGGTTTTTTCTGGAAATAGAATTCGGCAGCTTCTCCAATTCCATATACATTTGGTCCCCATTCGATAATGTTAAAATATACTTCCAACATACGTTGTTTGCTGGTAATTCTATTGTTTTCAATAATGTATACCAAAAGAATTTCCTCTAGCTTTCGGGATAAGGTTTTTTCTCGGGTAAGAAACACATTTTTAACCAATTGCATACTTATTGTACTAGCGCCACGAGAGAACTTTTTTGTACGTATGTTTTTAAGAATTGACTGCTTGAAAGCTTCATTTATAAAACCATGATGTGACATAAAAGAAGGGTCCTCTGAGGTTAAAACACATTTTTGTAAATAAGGAGAAATTTGGTCTAACGGAGTATAATATGGATTACTTGTACCGACAAAAATAGGACGTTGTGGGACACCATTATCAATTGCTCGGTAAGTGAATTCACCGTTTAATTTACCCAGATTTACGTTGCCGTATTTAGTGATTTTTAAATTTTCCTTATAGATATTACTAGTAAAGACAATAGTACTCGGCTTATTTTTATTAAACATGAAGTTTAATTTATAATCAAAATTCCCAGTGGCTTCCATACCTTGAAAATGGGTAAATAACCCATCTGGAAGAGAACTTATAAAGTCCTGAGCTTTCATTTTTGGAATGTTTACTTTGAATTTATAAACGGTATCTTCTTCTGTATTGTAGGATAGATAAGGATGTAATTTGATTTTATTGAATTGAAAAATAGAGCTGCTGTCAATAGAAATAAAGTCGGAACCTAATAAGAAGCGATAATCAAATCTTGCATTTTTGATGATAACATCTTTATTAGCAATTCTTTTATGGTTCATTTTTAAGTTGGCGATTGAGGAGTAACCGTCCAAATGCAATTCACCACCACTCATGTCAATATTTTGGATATTGAACCGGATGGAGTCGAAACTCATTTTTAGATTGTAACGTTCATCGAAATAAGGAACTTTAATAGCGCCAGTGTCAATGTTGAAAAAACGCAAATCTCCTTTTTTGTTTCTTGGATCAGCCATTCCGTTAATTCTCCATCTTTGTGCAAATGTATTAGTTTGAACCTCGATAGCCGATTCTAATTTGGTTTCAAACAAAGTTAATTTTTTAAAATTTACAGTTGCTTTTTTGCCATTATCATCTATCTTGAATACTAAATTTTCAAGCGTCATATCTGTTGGTACAAGATTGAGTACTTTGGATATTATACGATAGGCAAATTCAGCATAATCTCTTTTTTTATCGGATTTTGGTTCATTTTTATCTCTTTTCAAGAAAGCACCAAAGTTTTTGATTTTTCCTTTTTTGGTCAGTTGAACATAACCATTTTTTATTTCTAACGTTCCTAATTGTACATCGCCAACTAATAATTTCCATAAATTAACACTCGTTTTGATGCGTTGAATTTTAAAAATAGTGTCTAAGTTGTGTGGAGCAAGTGTGATTTCTTTTAATTCTATTCCCGAAACTCCATCAAATGATGCTTCCTTTATTGCAA
Source organism: Flavobacterium sp. 5 (assembly GCF_002813295.1). Taxonomy (NCBI): domain Bacteria; kingdom Pseudomonadati; phylum Bacteroidota; class Flavobacteriia; order Flavobacteriales; family Flavobacteriaceae; genus Flavobacterium; species Flavobacterium sp. 5. Next base: position 1,965,696 of record NZ_PHUE01000001.1, on the reverse strand, counting down.
AATCACTGTTGTATTCAAGTTTCATCGTAGTTGAAGCTTTATCTATAGCTTGATCTAAAAGTTCATCTCTAAACAATAGAAAACCAATTAGGAGTAAAGCAATAACAATTCCAAATATTTTGGAAGCAAGCAGGAACTTTTGTTTGTTAGTTTTCATCGTATGAAGGAAAGGAATTCTTTTTAATACTAGTTTATCCGAATAATTGGCTCGCTACATCTTCGATTTTAGCGACTAACTGAATTTTTATACCTGTGTTTTTCAAAGCAATTTTATTGTACTTTGATACAAAAATAGTCGAAAATCCTAACTTTTCGGCTTCTTGAATACGTTGATCCACACGGTTAACAGGTCGTATCTCTCCCGAAAGTCCAACTTCGCCAGCAAAGCAAAAATCTTTATTGACTGGAATGTCTTCATTAGAAGATAAAATAGCGGCAACTACAGCTAAATCAATAGCAGGATCGTCTACAGAGATTCCACCAGTAACATTAAGGAAAACGTCTTTGGCTCCTAATCGGAATCCAGCTCTTTTTTCTAAAACGGCCAAAATCATATTGAGTCTTTTGGCGTTGTATCCTGTGGTGCTGCGTTGTGGTGTTCCATAAACAGCAGTACTAACCAGGGATTGTATTTCAATCATTAAAGGGCGCATGCCTTCTAGTGTTGTCGCAATTGCAGTTCCTGATAATTCTTCGTCTTTGTGCGAAATCAATATTTCAGATGGATTAGAAACTTCTCGTAAACCGCTGCCTAGCATTTCGTAAATCCCAATTTCGGCAGTAGAACCAAAACGGTTTTTTAAGGAGCGTAAAATTCGATAAACATGATTACGGTCACCTTCAAATTGAAGTACAGTATCAACCATGTGTTCTAAGATTTTTGGGCCAGCAATCGTTCCGTCTTTGGTTATATGACCAATCAAAATTACAGGAATATTGGTTTCTTTAGCAAACTTGATCAGTTCGGCAGTGGTTTCCCGAATTTGTGAAATACTTCCAGCCGAAGATTCAATATAATCGGTATGCAAAGTCTGAATAGAATCGATTATGACAATTTCGGGCTGAATAGTTTCAATTTGCTTGAAGATATTCTGCGTTTTGGTTTCAGTAAGAATATAGCAATTGTCTCCGTTTGGAGTGATGCGTTCGGCACGCATTTTAATTTGCTTTTGACTTTCCTCACCCGAAACATAAAGCGTTTTATAAGGTAATTTTAAAGAAATTTGTAGCAGAAGAGTACTTTTTCCAATACCAGGTTCCCCTCCCAAAAGGATTAATGATCCAGGAACTATTCCTCCTCCTAAAACTCTATTCAATTCGTTATCGGTAGTGTCAAGGCGAATTTCCTCGGCACTGTCAATTTCATTAATACGTAAAGGTTTTGGAGCTTTACTTGTGGAGGAAGATTCACTTTTCCAAGCTACTTTTTCCTGTTTTTGTATAATTTCTTCGGCAATAGTATTCCATTCTTTACAGGAATTGCACTGGCCCTGCCATTTGGCATATTGAGCACCACAATTCTGGCAAAAAAAAGTTGTTTTTACTTTGTTGGCCATTATTCTTTTTTTGGTTCTTCGCTAGCGGGAGCATCCGTTGCAGGAACATCTGTTGCAGGAACCTCTGTTTGCACATCAGTTGAAGTGTCTTGACCTACTTTTCCTTTGATTTTTGGTTTTTTAGCGAATGTCTTTTTTAATTCTTCGGCTTTAGCAAACATCATGTCTTTAGTCAGATCAGCAATTTCGTCTTTATTAAATCCCGACATATAATAGCGAACTGCTCTTGGGTTGTCCCCTTTTTTTTCAAACATTGTTGCTAATTCATAATCTCCCAACATACTTTTAGGGTAATTTTTGTCAGCAAGAATTGCTAAGGCATCTAATTCGTTGTAATCTTTGTTTTCTAGTATCGCTGCTTCAATTGCCTTAAAATCATTGATTCTTATTGCACTTTTTATACCAAATGAATTTTCAATAATATCATATTTTTTTTTCAAATAATCTACATAGCCTTCTTTAAGAGTTACAATTTTAGTGTTATATTCATTAACAGATATTGGTTCTGCTGCTCCAAAAATTTGATAGAGTGCCGAAGGGATCGAATGCAAAACAAGTGAGTAATGAGAGGCGTCTATAAAATGCTCGAATTTATAATTCAATTCAGGATTTTTAATTTCTTTTACACTTGTGTCGAAATTTTTAATTCTTTCTTGCATTTTTCTATCATCGCCATCTGCGGTCGATAAATAATAAAAAATTGGAAGTTTAGATCCGGCAAGTATATCGGGCATCGAATCTTCCATATTTATTGGCAATTCTGGGCTTAAAGAGATGTAAGCGTTAAAGAGTGGTTTGTCTTTATATAAAAAGAAATTTAAAAAAGCTGCAGTAGTATCATGTCCTGCAATGATTTTAAAATTGGTTGTTCTATATTCGCTTTGAATCATAGGAATAAGTTCAAGAGAAATAAAATCGAAAAAATCTACACTTTTACCATCAGGCAATCCAGTTACTGGATCTACGCCACAATCTATTGTTCTTTGATCATTTTTATTTTGGCTAATTCCAACAATAATCACTTCTGGTAAATCATCCCAATAGGAGCCATATGTCAAAGCACCAATAAAGGGATTTAATAAATAGTCACCATCTAATATAACCAACAAAGGATATTGTTTTGTTGGGTTTTTTTCATAGGAAGCAGGTAATGAGATATAAAGCTCTCTCTTCTCTTTCAGTTTATCAGAGTTAAAACTGATGGTTTTTATTTGTGCAAAACAAGAAACGGAAAAAAAGGCAAGGAATACTATTAATAAATGTTTCATTTGGGATGGATTGGTTATTTATAAGAAATAGTGTAGCAATATAAACAATTATTATTGTATTGTGAAAGATGAAATAGAGAAACTATTATGTTAATGAGTTGTCGTTTTCATTAGGGAAAACAATCCAAGGTTTGAATGTTTTTGCTTCTTCAAATTCTAATGTGGCATATGAAATAATGATAATAATATCATCCTTTTGAACCTTTCGCGCTGCTGGACCATTCAAGGTGATAATTCCTGAATTTCTTTCTCCAACAATTGCATACGTATCGAATCGTTCTCCATTATTAATATTTACAATGGATACTTTTTCTCCCTCAATTATATTTGATGCTTCTAATAATGCTTCATCTATAGTGATACTTCCGATGTAATTTAAGTCGGCTCCTGTGACTTTTACGCGGTGAATTTTTGATTTAACAACTTGAATTTGCATGGTATTTTTAATTTAATGAAATAGTGTCTATTAAGCGTACATTGTTTATAAATACAGCAATAAACGCTCGATATTTTTTATTTTTATCTTTTAGAACGCAGGTTGAAAGAGTGTCTTCGTCAGCAATTTCAAAGTATTCTAAAGTGAATTTTTTGTTTTTATTTAATTCATTTTCAACCCATTGAGTTGTTTCTTTTGCGCTATTATTTGCGAATTTCTCTTTGGCACCTTTTAGTGTTTGATATATGATACTAGCTTCATCTCTTTCTTGCAAAGTTAAGCGTTCATTTCGAGAACTCATAGCTAAGTTATTGGTTTCTCTCAAAATAGGACACATAACTATAGATACTGGTAAATGGCTTTTTTCTACCATTTTCTTTACAATTTGTACTTGTTGAAAATCTTTTTCCCCAAAATACGCATTTGTTGGTTGTACAATTTCGAAAAGTAGTTTTACAATGGTGCCAACTCCGTCAAAATGACCTGGTCTAAATTTTCCTTCCATTTTATTTTCCAAACCATCAAAATCAAAAGAATGTGACAAGGTTTTTCCTTCATACATGTCTTCAACAGTAGGCGCAAAAACAATAATATTTGAATTTATCTGAGCTATTTTGACAATATCATCATCTAAAGTGCGAGGATATTTTTCTAAATCTTCTGGATTGTTAAATTGTGTTGGATTTACAAAAATACTTACAACAGTTATGTCATTTTCCTGAGTGGATTGTATCATTAGTGACTGATGACCTTTGTGCAAAGCACCCATAGTTGGGACAAATCCAATTGAAGAATTTGTAGTCTTTATGGAGCTTAGATAGTCCATTAAAGCTGTTTTTCTATCGAAAATTTGCATGACAGTTTTGTTTAAATTAGGTGCAAACTTAATATTTTAGTCCATAACTGCATAAATTTTTGTAATTTTGCGTGGTTTTTATTGCCAATAATTAATCAATTTATATTATGAAAGATAAGAGGATATTATATGTATCATCTGAAGTTGTACCTTATCTCGCTGAAAATGAGGTTTCATTAATGTCTTATGACGTACCAAAAATGATTAATGATCAAGGAGGGCAAATTAGAATATTTATGCCAAGGTATGGAAATATTAACGAGAGAAGACACCAATTACATGAAGTGATTAGACTTTCAGGAATGAATTTGGTGGTGAATGATTTGGATATGCCTCTTATTATTAAGGTAGCTTCTATTCCGAAAGAAAGAATACAAGTTTATTTTATTGATAACGAAGAATATTTTAAGAGAAAGGCTACTTTTGCTGATGAGGAAGGGGTAATGTATCCAGATAATGATGAGCGCGCTATCTTTTTTGCAAAAGGAGTTGTTGAGACTGTTAAAAAATTAAACTGGGTTCCGGATATTATTCACGTTCACGGTTGGATGGCTGCTATGTTGCCTGTTTATATGAAGCATTTTTATAAAAATGAAGCATTATTTTCGGATACTAAGATAGTGACTTCTGTTTATAGTCAGTCTTTCGACGGAACTTTAGATCCTGAAATGATTAATAAAGTTCGTTTTGATGGAATACCTGACGAAGCTATTGCTGAATTAGAAGTTCCCAATTATGAAAATATTATAAAAACCACTGTTCGAAATTCTGATGCGGTTATTATTGCTTCAGATGGACTCTCTCCAAGTTTAACAAAATTTATAGAATCTTCAAATAAACCTTTTTTACCTTTGAAATTTAAGGACGAATTTGCGGTGGCTTATACCGAATTCTATCAAAATATGTTGTTATAAATCAATCTTTTACGAATAAATATGCTTAGAAATTCTTTTTTTAAAATAATTCCTTTCCTTTTTTTTATTGTTCTTTTTAATTCGTGTGACAAAGAATTTAATGTTATTGGTGAAGATCTTATAGGTGATAATTCTTTTGGTATAAAAAAAGAAGAATTTCCTGTTGTTGGGTATAACCAAAAAATAGGACCAATTCAGTCTAATAATATGGATATTAATCCTTTAGGTGTTTATAAGAATTCTTCCTTTGGTACAACCAAAGCAAATTTTGTAACTCAAGTGGCTTTGGCAACTGTGGCTCCTGATATTGATGAAAGTGCTGTAATAGTAAGTGCAGTATTGACAATCCCTTATTTTAGTACTCTAACGGGTTCAAATGCTGATGGTAATACCTATGAGTTGGATTCTATTTATGGACCAAGTAAGGCCAAAATGAATCTGAAGATATATGAATCTAATTACTATATGAGAGATTTGGATCCAGAAGAACAATTAACTCAGCCTCAAAAATATTATACAAATCAATATTCTGAGTTTTTTACCCAAAAGGGAGATTTATTGTATGATAGTTCTGCAGATTTGGTTAATGATAAAGTGTTCTTTTTTGATCCTAAAGAAATTGTGGTAAAAGATGTTGATAATGTTGTAACTTCTAGAACTGTTCCTGGGATGAAGTTGAATTTGAATACCGCTTTTTTTCAAAATAAAATATTAAAAGCGTCTGATGCCTCCTTGGCTAATAATGCTGCTTTTAAAGAGTATTTTAGAGGTTTGTTTTTCGATATTGAAAACATAGATGCTGAAGGTAATATGGCAATGCTTAATTTTAAAGGAGGAAAAATTACAATTACTTATAATGAGACTATTAGTGAAGTTATAACAGAAAAAACATTGGTTATACAATTAAGTGGTAATACGGTTAGTTTGCTGGATCAAAGTAATCCTAATCAAGACTATACTGATAGTACGCCTATTAATCCTGATGAAACTTATAAAGCAAATGGTGATGATAATTTATATTTAAAGGGAGGTGAAGGTTCAATGTCTGTCTTGAAATTATTTAGTGCAATTGATAATCATGGATTAGAATTGAGTGAAGCGCCAAATGGTGTGCCTGATGAACTGGATGACATGAGGAGAAATAAATATCTTATTAATGAAGCTGATTTAATTTTTCATTTAAATTCAGAGGCTATGGGTAATAATCCTATACCTCAAAGAATTTATTTATATGATTTTACAAACAAGCAAATATTGATCGATTATCTTGATAATTCAGCTGCTAGTAACCCTAAAAATGATAAATTTGTTTTTGGAGGAATTATCAATAAAGATACAGATGCGAATGGTGGTGGATACTATTATAAATTTAGAATTACTAATTATATTAGAAGTCTTGTGAAAAATACAGATTCAACTAATGTAGATTTAGGATTAGTTGTTACAGAAAACATTAATAAATCTGCCTTTTATTCGTTAAGAGATAAAACGCAATCACCGTTTAAAGTTCCTATGGCTTCCGTTATGAATCCATTAGGTACTATTGTCTACGGTAATAATGTCGCAGATGAAAAAAAGAGATTAAAATTTGTAGTTTATTATACTAAAGCTAATTAAGAAAAACTATGTGTGGAATTGTTGGGTATATTGGTTATAGAGAAGCTTATCCTATTGTAATAAAAGGTCTTAAAAGATTGGAATATCGTGGATATGATAGTGCAGGAGTAATGTTGTATGATGGAGAGTCTGTAAAATTATCAAAAACCAAGGGTAAAGTTTCAGATCTTGAAGTTAAAGCTCAAAACGAAATCACGACAAATGGATCGATTGGAATTGGACATACTCGTTGGGCAACCCATGGAGTTCCAAATGATGTAAATTCGCATCCTCATGTTTCAAATTCTGGAGATTTAGTAATTATTCATAACGGGATTATAGAAAATTATGCTCCTTTGAAAGTTGAATTAATAAAAAGGGGGTATACTTTTAGTTCTGATACTGATTCTGAGGTTTTAATTAACCTTATTGAAGAGGTTCAAAAAAAGGAGAACTTAAAATTAGGAAAAGCTGTTCAGGTGGCCTTAAATCAAGTTGTAGGAGCTTATGCAATTGCCGTTTTTGATAAAAAAACACCTAACGAAATAGTTGCTGCAAGACTTGGAAGTCCTTTAGCTATAGGAATTGGTGAAGGTGAGTATTTTATAGCTTCAGATGCTTCTCCTTTCATTGAGTACACTTCAAATGCTGTGTATCTTGAAGACGGCGAAATGGCTAACATAAGATTGCATAAAGCGATGAAAGTTCGTAAGATCAAAGACGATTCTATTGTAGATCCTTATATTCAAGAACTTCAAATGAATTTGGAGCAAATTGAAAAAGGAGGTTACGATCATTTCATGTTAAAAGAAATTTACGAGCAGCCTAGTGTAATTAAAGATACCTATAGAGGAAGATTGCACGCCAATGAAGGTATTATTCAAATGGCAGGTGTTGAAGATAATATTGAGAAGTTTTTGAATGCAGATCGAATCATAATTGTTGCCTGTGGAACTTCATGGCATGCAGGTTTGGTTGCTGAATATGTTATTGAAGAATTTGCCAGAATCCCTGTTGAAGTAGAATATGCATCTGAATTTAGATATAGAAATCCAATTATAAACAGTAAAGATGTTGTTATAGCGATTTCGCAATCAGGTGAAACTGCCGATACTATGGCTGCTATTAAATTAGCAAAAGATCATGGAGCATTTGTTTTTGGTGTATGTAATGTAGTAGGTTCTTCTATTTCGAGAGAATCTCATGCTGGAGCTTATACCCATGCAGGGCCAGAAATTGGTGTAGCTTCAACTAAAGCTTTCACAACTCAAATTACCGTTTTAACAATGTTGGCATTGCGTTTAGCTAAAGCTAAAGGTACTTTGACACAGTCTGATTTTCATACCTATCTTCAGGAATTAGAGATTATTCCAGAGAAGGTGAAAGAAGCATTGGAGACTAATGAAAAAGCAATGGAGATTGCAGCTATTTTCAAAAATGCTCCAAATTGCTTATACTTAGGGCGTGGATATAATTTTCCAGTTGCGCTTGAAGGTGCTTTGAAGCTTAAAGAGATTTCGTATATACATGCTGAAGGTTATCCTGCTGCTGAAATGAAACACGGTCCAATTGCATTAATTGATGAATTGATGCCTGTTATTGTAATTGCTCCAAAACAAGGACATTACGATAAAATTGTAAGTAATATTCAGGAAATTAAATCTAGAAGTGGTAAGATTATTGCAGTTGTAACTAAAGGAGATACTCAGGTTCGTGAATTAGCAGATTATGTTATTGAAATTCCAGAAACATCTGATGCTTTATCACCGTTAATAACTACAATACCTTTACAGCTTCTTTCTTATCATATTGCTGTTATGAGAGGTTGTAATGTTGATCAGCCTAGAAATTTAGCAAAATCGGTTACTGTTGAATAATCAATTGATATAAAATTTTAAAAAAAGCGAGATTTATTTCTCGCTTTTTTTTGTTTTATACTTTTTACGAAAACGTTGTAAATTTTGTGATAAATTTAATATAACTACTGAATTGCTATGTATGCATAGTATATTTTACGAATAATTTATAATTTTATTAGTAATAATGCAAAATATAAAAATATTGAATTGTTATACATGAAGCTATTTTATTAATAATAATTGCAAATAATTTTATTTTTATTATTGATAATTAAAAAATATATGTAATTTGGTGCCATTAACCAACAAAAATATATCAAATGAGATTGTATTTACTTTTTTTAACATTGTTCTTTTGTAGCATATCTTTTGCGCAAAATTCTATCAAAGGGGTTGTTACGGACGAAAATAATCAGCCAATTGCAGGAGTTAATATCAATGTGGTAGGGGCAAAGGAAGGAACGGTTTCTGATTACGACGGTTCTTTCGTTTTAATCACGAAGCAAACCCCTCCTTTTTCTCTTGAAATTGCTGCAGTTGGATATGGTTCTTCTACGGTTACTGTAGAAGCATTATCCCAAAAAGTTGTAGTGAAATTAAATGCAGAAGAGACAAAATTAAATGAAATTGTTGTTTCTGCTTCAAGAGCGCCGGAGAGAGTTCTTCAGTCTCCTGTTACAATTGAAAGAATGGGAATTCAGCAAGTAAAAAGTACTACGGCTCCAACATTTTATGATGGATTGGAAAATTTAAAAGAAGTGCAATTTAATACAAGTAGTATTTCATTCAAAACTGTTAATACAAGAGGTTTTGCAGCGGTAGGAAATACTCGTTTCATGCAATTGGTGGATGGTATGGATAATTCTTCGCCTGCGTTGAACTTTGTGTTAGGGAACTTAATTGGTCTTTCTGATATTGATGTGGCTAGTGTAGAGCTTTTGCCTGGAGCTTCTTCTGCTTTATATGGAGCTAACGCATTTAATGGAATTTTATTTATGAATAGTAAAAGTCCATTTACGTACCAAGGAATCAGTTCTTATGTAAAGTATGGTCAAACGTCACAAGATGTTGCTGGTACAAATGATTATTTCGATATGGGAATTAGAGCAGCTACTGCTTTTACTAAGCATTTTGGAGTTAAAGCCAATTTTAATTACATGAGAGCTACCGAATGGATAGCTGATGATAGAAGAAGTCAAACAGGTGGGACAATAGGTCATGATGGGAATCAGAATTATGATGGTTTGAATATTTATGGTGATGAAGTAACTACTTCTATTGCTAATGTTGGGAAGGTAAGTAGAACAGGTTACCGTGAGAAAGATTTAAATGATAATAAAGTAAATAGTGTAAAAGCTGATTTTTCTTTGTATTTCAGACCTTGGGATAATGAAACGGAAATAATACTTCAATATAAATTAGGTCTTGGGAATACTATTTACCAAGGTGCAAATAGATATGCTTTGAACGATTTCTTTATGAGTCAAACTAAAATCGAAGTTAAAGGGAAAAACTTTTTTGCCAGAGCTTATCAGTCTTCAGAGGATGCAGGGAATTCTTACGATATGCGTTTTGCCGGTTGGAATGTACAAAGATTGGCTAAATCAGATACCAACTGGTTTACTGATTATGCAACCGCATTTCAGTTATCTTCTGCTGCTTTGGGGCTTAATGCAAATGAGGCGGCTAATTATGCGAGAAATTTTGCTGATAAAAATGTATCTCCAGGCTTAAATTTAGTACCAAATACAGACCCAACAAATCCTGGCGCTCCAAGAGGTGTACGTTTTGAGCCAGGTTCTTCTGAATTTGTAAATGCATTAAATACTGTAAAAAGCGATCCTGATTTCACAAAGGGAGCCAAATTTACGGATCGGTCTAAAATATATCACTCGGATGTTAATTATAATTTTAAAGATAAAATCAAATTTGCTGAAATTCAAGTAGGAGGTTCTGCTCGTCAATACGAAATGAATTCTAGTGGTTCTATTTTTACTGATTATGATGGGCCAATTCGTTACAATGAATATGGGGTATATACTCAAGGATCTAAAATGTTTATGGATGATCGATTAAAATTAGTTGCCTCTATTCGTTATGATAAGAGTCAAAATTTTGATGGAAATGTATCGCCAAGAGTTTCTGTAGTGTATTCTGCTGGTGCGAAAAAAAATCACAATTTTAGAGCTTCTTACCAAACGGGATTTAGAAATCCAACAACTCAGGATCAGTATATTGGTCTGGATTTAGGGCCGTTTGCTTTGATTGGTTCGGCTCCTGAAAATTTAGTTCGTTTTTCTGAAACATTAAATGTGAGTGCTGCAGGGCAGGCTGCTTTCATAGCGGCTGGTAAACCTGCTACACCAACCGTTGTTATGAATGGTAATAATGCATATGATAATTCGTATACTTTGGTTTCTGTGCAGGAATTTAGTAAAAAGTTGGGTGAGGACTCTTCTCCTGCAGGTGTTGCTGCTGCTGTAGCTAAATTGCAAGCGGCAAATGTACAATTAGTTCGTCCTGAAGAAGTAAAGGCTTATGAATTGGGATATAGAACTGTTATTAATAATGATTTGTCAGTGGATATTAATGGTTATTACAATCAGTACAATAATTTCTTGAATACTTCTAGAGTAGCAGGAGTGTATTATGGAGATGTGAATGCTGCTTTTAATCCATTAGATGAGTTAAGCTCAGTAAAAGCTCTGACACGAGGTGACAGAAGAATTTACCAAGTGTATAGTAATACTTCTGCCGATGTTGCTTCGTTAGGTTTTGGAATTGGATTGTCTAAAAAAGTGTATAAAGATTTTGAATTAGGGGTGAATTATAACTACTCTCAATTAGATTTTAATCAATCTGAAGATCCTGGATTTGTTACTGGATTCAATACTCCAAAACATAGGGTAAAAGGATCTTTAGGGAATGCTAAATTGTTTAAAAACTTTGGTTTTAATACAAATGTTAGATGGAACTCTGAATATTTATGGCAATCTTCTTTTGCAGATGGAATGATTCCGTCAACAACTGTCTTTGATGCTCAAATCAATTATGGTCTTCCGCAATATAAATTATTGTTTAAAGTAGGAGCAACTAATATTGGAGGTAAAGATTATATTCAAGTAATTGGTGCGGGTTCTATTGGTCAACAATGGTTTGCTTCATTGACTATCAATCCATAATTAAAAAGACAAGAATTTAAAAATATACAGTATGATAAAAAATTTCAAATGGCTACTCTTGGTTTCTTTAAGCTTTGTAGCATGTAATAATAATGATGATGATACGGCGGCAACGGCAGAAGTTCCTGTTACTCCTGGGTCAGCTTCTTTTGCAAAATATGTAGCATTGGGTGATTCTTTTGCTGCTGGATATAGTGATGGTGCGTTATTTAAAAAAGGTCAGGAAACATCTTATCCCTCAGTTTTAGCGCAACAATTTACTCAAGCCGGTGGTGGAGCTTTTAATGTTCCTTTTTGTGGTAATGACAATCTAGGAGGTCTTTTGTATGGAGGTACACCAATCGCTGAGACTAGAAAATATATTTCTGGTTTTTATCCTAATGGTAGACCAATTATTCAAAACGTACCTGGTGTGCCGGTAACGGATGTAACTACTCATTTGACCGGGACATTTAATAATTTAGGAGTGCCAGGAGCAAAAAGTTTCGATTTATTATCTACTACTTATGGTAATGGTAATCCAGCTGGATTTGGAACTGGGGCAACCAGTCCATACTTTTCCAGATTTTCTTCTTCAGCTATGGCATCTGTTATTGGTGATGCTTTAGTTCAAAAACCGACTTTTTTTTCCTTATGGATTGGTGGTAATGATGTTTTAGGTTATGCTTTAAGTGGTGGTGATGGAACAAATCCTATTACTCCAACTGGAACTTTTGAAACTGCATATAATAATTTAGTTACTCAATTATCTACAGATGGTAGAAAGGGTGTTGTGGCAAACTTGCCTTTTATAACTACATTGCCAAATTTTAGCGTTGTTTCTGTAAAACCAGTTAGTCCATCGGCATATTTTGTTGATGGTGATGAAAATAATAAAGTACCTGTAATTAGTGCTGGAGATATAGCAACTATTAATGCTTTGAATGCACAGCTTCTAGGGCCGCTAAAACAAGTTTTAACAGGTTTAGGTGCTGGGGACAGGATTGAGTTGTTGTCTACTACTGCGAATAATCCTGTGTTGATTGTGGATGAGACTTTGACAGATTATAAGCAGCAAATAACTGGGGCTTTGACACCTGCTTTGGGGGCTGCTACTGCAGGTTTTTATGGTGCAGTTTTTGGTAAAGTAAGGCAAACTAAAAAGGATGGAGCTTCTACAGATTTAATATTGTTATCTACTAGTACTGTAATCGGATCTACAGCTGCAGGAGCTCCGTCTCCATTAAATAAATATGGAATCTCTTATCCATTACAAGATAAGCACGTGCTAATTCCATCTGAAATTTCAGAAATGGAAGCGGCAGTAATTGCTTATAACACTATTATAAAAAATGCGGCTGATGCAAAAGGATTAGCATATGTAGATGCTAAATCTGCAATGACACAGTTGTCGTCTACTTCAGGGGTTAGTTTTGGGAACTTTCAAATGACTTCTTCATATGTAACTGGTGGTGCTTTTTCGTTAGATGGAGTTCATCCAACTCCTAGAGGGTATGCTTATATAGCAAATCTTTTTATAGATGCGATTAATACTAAGTATGGGTCAACATTGAGGAAAGTAGATTTGGCCGAATATCAAACTTTATTTCCTGGGATGATACAATAAATTATAATTTTTAACCAATGCTAAAACCACCCGTTTATTAACGTGGTGGTTTTTTTGTTTTGACCCAAAAATATGATGTTTTAATAGTTTGGAACTCCTTAAAAGTCAATCTATTAAAATTTTAGCTTTTTTTGTAAAAAAAAGTATGGATTTTATATTTTAAAAAATTATCTTTGCACTCTGAAAAAAGTATCCATTCGTTAATTATCGATGGGCTGTATTTCATAAACCTAAATAGCTATTTAATAAATACATAAGCAATGTCAAAAGTAATAGGAAAAGTTGCCCAAATCATTGGACCAGTAGTCGATGTAGTTTTCAACGGAAAAGATGTTGAACTTCCAAAAATTTATGATTCATTAGAAATCACAAAAAAAGACGGTACATTATTAGTACTTGAAGTACAATCTCACATTGGTGAAAACACTGTTCGTACCATTTCTATGGACTCTACAGATGGTTTGAGCAGAGGTTATGAAGTTGTTGGAACAGGAAATCCTATCCAAATGCCAATCGGTGCAGATGTTTACGGACGTTTGTTTAATGTAATTGGAGATGCCATTGATGGTTTGCCAGCTTTACCAAAAACAGGTGAAAATGGTACTTCAATACACAGACAAGCACCAAAGTTTGAAGATTTATCTACATCTTCTGAAGTTCTATTTACAGGTATTAAAGTAATCGATTTGATTGAGCCTTATTCAAAAGGAGGTAAAATTGGATTGTTTGGTGGTGCTGGAGTAGGTAAAACGGTATTGATTCAGGAGTTGATTAACAATATTGCAAAAGGTCACGGTGGACTTTCAGTATTCGCAGGAGTAGGAGAAAGAACACGTGAAGGGAATGACTTGCTTCGTGAGATGTTGGAGTCAGGAATTATAAAATATGGTGAGGAATTCATGCACTCTATGGAAAATGGAGGATGGGATTTGTCTAAAGTTGACATGCCAGGAATGAGAGAGTCTAAAGCTACTTTCGTTTTTGGACAAATGAATGAGCCTCCAGGAGCTCGTGCTCGTGTAGCACTTTCTGGATTATCTATCGCTGAGTACTTCCGTGATGGAGCAGGTACTGATCAAGGAAAAGACGTTCTTTTCTTCGTTGATAATATCTTCCGTTTTACACAAGCAGGTTCTGAGGTTTCGGCACTTTTAGGTCGTATGCCATCTGCGGTAGGTTACCAACCAACATTGGCAACTGAGATGGGAGCGATGCAAGAGCGTATTACTTCTACAAATAAAGGATCTATTACATCTGTACAAGCGGTTTACGTTCCTGCGGATGATTTAACTGACCCGGCACCAGCTACAACATTTGCTCACTTAGATGCAACTACTGTATTGTCTCGTAAAATTGCTGAGTTAGGTATTTATCCTGCGGTGGATCCATTGGATTCAACTTCTAGAATCTTAGCTCCACATATTATCGGTAATGAGCACTATGATTGTGCACAAAGAGTAAAAGAAATTCTTCAAAAATACAAACAATTGCAAGATATTATTGCGATTCTAGGTATGGAAGAGTTATCAGAAGATGATAAATTAGCGGTTTCAAGAGCTAGACGTGTACAACGTTTCTTGTCTCAACCTTTCCATGTTGCTGAGCAATTTACAGGATTAAAAGGAGTTTTAGTAGATATCAAAGATACTATCAAAGGATTTAATATGATTATTGATGGTGAATTAGATCACTTGCCAGAATCAGCTTTCAACCTTAAAGGAACTATCGAAGAAGCTATCGAGGCTGGAGAAAAAATGTTGGCTGAAGCTTAATAGAATTATGAATTACAAATTACGAATTATCAATTTTCGTAATTCGTAATTTAAAATTCGTAATTAAATAAATTATGATTTTAGAAATAGTATCACCAGAAGCGAAATTATTTTCAGGAGAAATCTCATCTATCTCTGTACCTGGAGTAGATGGTCGTTTTCAAATGTTAAATAACCACGCACCAATAGTTTCATTGCTGCAAAAAGGAACAATTAATATTACTACTGCTGGAAACTTTGAATTAAACGAAGAAAAAGCAAGTTTGTTTACTAAGGTAAGTGATAATAATTATACTTTAGAAATTGCCTCTGGTACTCTTGAGTTAAAAGATAATAAAGTAATTGTTTTAGCTGACTAAAACAATTTGGATTCAAAATAAATGAGCTTGACCTTTTGGTCAGGCTTTTTTTATGAGTAATTTTCAGATAATTTATTTAAAAAAGTGGCTTGTATTACGGTTTAGACATATTTTTTTTTAACTTTACCTTATGATTTTTTATGTCAATAGTTAATTTAAATTAAGATATAATGATAAATAAACCACTTTTAGTTCTTCTATTTTTGTTGATCAGCGCTACTAGTTTTTCTCAAGTTTATAGTGATAAAATTGTAGGTAAAAAAAATGAAGCACTACTTGATAGCATTAAGGAGGCTCCATATCCTTATGTATTGCCGATTTTAGGAGAAAAAGCGACCAAAAAAGGATTTCATTTGCCGTATTCAGCAGGTATTTCAGTTAATTATTTTTGGCAAAAATCAGATATTGAAATCAAAAATCTTCAAGTAGGATTTAATAATAGTCCAATGGTTAATTTGGATCAAATTGTGCGTTTTAATGATTCGTATGTAACTGCTTCTGCAATCAATGTCAGACCTGATATTTGGTTGTTCCCCTTTTTGAATATTTATGGAATTTTAGGGAAAGCAAATACTTCTACTAATATTAAAGCTGGTATTTGGGTTCCCGATGAAAATGGTAATTGGTCTGAAATATTGCCTTTTAGTACTAAAGCCAAATTTAATGGGACTACTTTTGGTATAGGCTTTACTCCTACTATTGGTATAGGAGGCGGTTGGTTGGCACTGGATATGAATGTTGCTTGGACCGATATTCCAGAGCTTTCAAAACCAGCTAAGACTTTTATATTTGGACCAAGGTTTGGAAAAACATTCAAATTCAATAAACCAGAGCAAAATATTGCTGTATGGGTTGGGGCTTTTAGAGTACATTTAAATAGTGGAACTTCTGGTTCAATACCATTGAGTGATTTTATTTCAACTGATGGAGCTCAGACCAAAGTTGATGCTGGTATTGCTAAGGTTGATGAAAAACAGGCAGCAGAAGATGCATCGTGGAATAGTTTAACACCTATTCAGCAAGCGAATCCCAAAAATAAAATTCCACACGAATTAAAAAATGCTGCTTATGAAAAGGCATATGGCTTTTTGACTGCAGTTGATGGAGCTTTAAGTACAGCAGGAAATTCAACAGTTCAGTATTCCTTAGAAAAATCGCCTAAAGATGCTTGGAATTTTATTGTAGGATCACAATTTCAATTAAACAGACATTATATGTTACGTGCTGAATGTGGTTTTCTAGGAAGTCGTACACAATTTTTGACAAGTCTTCAATACCGCTTTGGATTGTAAATAATTTTGAAAATTAAACTTGAGATTTATCTAAATCGATAATTATATCAGATGAAAAAGATTCTATTCGTATTTGTATTATGTTTTGGTTTTCAGAAGGCTCAATCTCAGGTTTTAATGTCTCTTATTTTTGGAGATAAACTGAATTCGCCTAATATTGAATTCGGTTTAGAAGGAGGTGCTAATTTTTCTACTATTACAAATCAACCCGGAGCAGATTATAGAACAGGTTTTAACTTAGGTTTTTATTTCGATTTTAATTTAAAGAATCCCTCTTGGATTTTTAATACAGGTGTAATTGTTAAGTCTTCTATGGGAGCTAATGGATTGCCTGTTTATAGTTTAAATGATGAAAAATTAGATGCTACTTTTTCGGAAGGATCTGTTGAAAGGAAAATTAGTTATTTCAATGTGCCATTCATGATTAAGTACAAATTTGATAATAATATTTATGTAAAAGCTGGTACTCAATTGGGATTATTGTCTAGTGCGGTTGATATATTTCGTCAAGATTATAACGGTGCAGACGCAGAATATAAAAATAAAATACGCGATAAAATTCACGTGATTGATGCAGGTTTAGCTTTTGGTGCTGGATATCGTTTTAAGACTAAAAACGGGCTTAATCTTGGTTTGCAATATTACTATGGATTAGTACCACTTTTAAAAGGGGATAATAGCCCAAATCAATTTAATCGCTCATTATATATTACTGCAGGTTTGCCTATTGGGAAGGGTAAGGCTGCTAAAAAAGCTGCTGAAAAGAAGAAGTTAGAAGAAAAAGAAACTTTGCCTAATAATTAAGTTGCTTTCCATAACTTTGCACTCATGAAGTTTCCAGAAAATCTAATTGCAAAGCTTGAAAGTCGTAAGCAAAATAATGCACTAAGAATCCTTCCAAAACCTAATGATTTAATTGATTTTGCATCTAATGATTATATAGGTTTTTCAAAATCGGAAGTTGTTTTTAATGAAACCCATCAGTTTTTAGTAACCCATAATATTAAAAATAATGGTGCTACAGGTTCTCGATTACTTTCTGGGAACCACTTTTTATATACCAAAGCTGAAAAGCATATTGCTCAATTTCATCAAGTGGAATCAGCATTATTATTTAATTCTGGTTATGACGCTAATGTTGGTTTTTTTAGCGCAGTTCCACAACGCAATGATGTCATTTTGTTCGATGAATTGTGTCATGCTTCTATTCGGGACGGAATCCAAATGAGTAATGCCAAATCTTATAAATTTCAGCATAATAATTTTGAAGATTTAGAAAGACTGCTTTTAAAACAGAGCGAAAAATCAGTTATTTATATTGTAACCGAATCTGTTTTTTCTATGGATGGTGATTGCCCAAATCTGGAAGAATTAATAGCTATTTCTGGCAGATACAATGGTTATTTAGTAATTGATGAAGCTCATGCTTTGGGCGTTTTTGGTGATAAAGGAGAAGGATTGATTCAGTATCTAGATTTACAGGATAAAGTATTTGCCCGAATTATGACTTTTGGAAAGGGGTTGGGCTGTCATGGTGCTGTTGTTTTAGGTTCGAATGAATTGCAATCATATCTTGTCAATTTTGCACGAAGTTTTATTTATACAACTGGATTATCACCTCATTCGGTGGCTACTATTTTATTGGGATATTATCATTTAGAAAAAGATAAGAAATCAATTGAATTACTTCGTGAAAATATTATTTTTTTCAATCAGGTGAAAAAAATGCTGAATTTAAGCCCGCTTTTTATTCGAAGTAAATCGGCTATTCAAAGTGTTATTATTCCCGGAAACGAAAAAGTTAAAAACATTGCCAATTCTTTGCAAAAGGAAGGTTTTGATGTCAAAGCAATACTTTCTCCAACTGTTCCTGAGGGGCAAGAGCGATTGCGGTTTTGTTTGCATAGTTACAATAGTAAAGAGGAAATAACTAAATTGTTGACGTTGTTGAGTAACTTTGTTTTTGGCTCACTGATTTAACGGATTCTACTGATTTAAACTGATTTTATATGACAGGTTTATTGCATAAAGAAATAACAGATGATATTTTGAAAGTGTATTATGATATATACAATCAGTTAGGATATGGTTTTTTAGAAAAAGTATATCAGAATGCAATGTATTTCGAATTAAAAAATAAAGGATACAAAGTGGAAGCTCAAACGCCAATAAAAGTCTATTTAAAGGGACGGTTGATTGGTGAATATTATTCTGATTTCTTAATTGAAAATAAAATTATAATTGAATTGAAAGCTTGTGAATTACTAATGAATGTGCATGTTGCTCAATTAATGAATTATTTAAAAGCAACCGAAATGGAAGTTGGACTTTTATTAAACTTTGGTGAAGACCCAGAATTTAAGCGTATTATTTACACAAATGATAGAAAGAAGAATTTAAAAAATCTGTGATAATCAGTTGAATCAGTATTATCCGTGGGCTAATTTATATGAAACTATTTATAACAGGAATCTCAACCGATGTTGGCAAAACTATTGCCTCATCCATAATTGTTGAATCTTTACAGGCTGATTATTGGAAACCAATTCAGGCTGGAGATTTAGACAAATCCGATACTCATAAGGTCAAAGAGTATATCTCTAATAGCAAATCACAATTTCATCCAAATGCTTATGCTTTAAATACGCCTGCGAGTCCGCATCTTGCAGCTGAGTTGGATGGTGTTGTTATTGATTTAAATCAAATCAAAGAACCAAAAACAAAAAGTCATTTGGTAATTGAAGGTGCAGGAGGTGTTTTTGTGCCTTTAAATGATACAGATTGTGTGATTGATTTAATTAAACCCGATTATAAAGTAATAATTGTGTCAAGGCATTATTTGGGTAGTATCAATCATACGTTACTTACAATAGAAGCTTTGCTTAATCGTAAAATAGCGATAGGAGGAATTATTTTTTCGGGTAATGAAAATGCCTCAACAGAGTCAATTATTTTGAAGAAAACCGGAATTAAGTGCATTGGTCGAATTGATGAAGAGCCTTATTTTGATCAGAATGTAATCAAAGAATATGCAGATAGATTCCGAGAGGAACTTTTGCAATTATAATAGATAATTTATTAATCTTAAATCAGCAATCTGATGAGTTTGATCGAAAGAGACCAGAATACTATTTGGCATCCATATACACAACATAAAACTGCTGCACTTCCTATTGCTATTGCTAAAGGTGAAGGTGCGCTACTTTGGGATGTAAACAATAAGGAATTTATCGATGCAATTGCTTCTTGGTGGGTTAATCCTTATGGACATTCTAACAAATTTATTGCTGACGCTATTTACAAGCAATTAACTACATTAGAACATGTTTTGTTTGGTGGATTTACGCACGAACCAGCTATTGTTTTGGCTGAAAAATTGATGGAAATTTTACCTAAAAATCAACAAAAAATATTCTTCTCCGATAATGGATCTACTGCTGTAGAAGTAGCGATTAAGGTTGCTTTGCAATATTTTTACAATAAAGGCGAAAAGAGAACAACGATTATTGCTTTAGAAAATGGTTTTCATGGAGATACTTTTGCGGCAATGGCGGCAAGTGGGATCTCTTTTTATACTCAAGCCTTTCAAGGGATGTTTATAGATGTGGTTCGAATCCCTGTTCCTGTAAAAGGTCAAGAACAAGTAAGTTTTGATGCTTTAGCAGAAATAATTAAGAAGCATAATTGTGCTGGATTTATCTTCGAACCATTGGTACAAGGTGCTGCTGGAATGGTGATGTACGAACCCGAATCATTAGACAGACTAATTCAGATTTGTAGAGAAAATAAAGTTCTTACGATTGCGGATGAAGTAATGACTGGTTTTGGAAAAACTGGAAAAACGTTTGCTTGCGATTATATTTACGAAGTTCCTGATATGATGTGTTTGTCTAAGGCTTTGACAGGAGGGACTATTCCGATGGCAATTACGACTTTTACTCAAGATATCTTTGAAGCTTTTTATGATGAAGATATTAATAAGGCGTTATTTCATGGTCATACTTTTACGGCCAATCCTACGGGTTGTGCAGCAGCTTTGGCAAGTTTGACTTTATTAAATGCTCCAGAAATGCAAGATAATGTTGCTCGTGTAAATAAAAGGCATTTAGAATTTCAAAAGCACATTGAATCTCATCCAAAAGTGGCTACAACTCGCGTATTAGGGGTTATTTTTGCTTTGGAAATCGTTACTGAAAGTTCGGCTAGTTATTACGGGACTTTGCGCAATAAATTATATAATTTCTTTATTGAGAATGGTATAGTTTTGCGTCCTGTTGGAAATATTGTTTATATTTTGCCACCTTATATTATCACAGATGAACAATTGCAAAAAGTATATGAAGTGGTCGAAAAGGCATTGGAAATAGCTTAAATTTGCAAAAAAAAAGAAAAATTGTCACAAATTATCTCCATAACAGCACTCGCATCTATTTCGCCATTAGGTAATGATCCAAAAATAATTTGGGAAAATTATCGAAAGGATACTCATTGTTTTACGAGTCATTTTTTAGATCAAAAAGAAACACTTGTTGCGCAATTGGATGATAATTCAAAAGCAATAGTTGAAGCTTTGAAGCTTTCGGATATTAAATACAAATCTTTAGACAAATCTGTTTTGTATGCGATGGTGGCTTCCAGAAAAGCAATCGAGAATGCTGGCTGGACTTCGAATGATGTTTTCGGAATAAACATTGGTTCTTCTCGTGGTGCTACTGATTTATTCGAAAAACATTATCAGGAATATTTAGAAACTGGTAAAGCACAAACCTTAGCTTCTCCGACGACTACTTTGGGAAATATTTCGTCTTGGGTAGCTCATGATTTACAAAGTTCGGGGCCAGAAATTTCACATTCTATTACTTGTTCGACTGCATTGCATGCTTTGTTAAATGGTGTGGCTTGGCTTCGTTCTGGAATGGCCGATAAGTTTTTGGTGGGTGGAAGTGAAGCACCTTTAACTGATTTTACGGTGGGACAAATGCGTGCTTTGAAAATTTATTCTAATAGTGAAGAACAATTTCCTAATAGAGCTTTCGATCTTGAGAAAACACAAAATGGAATGATTTTGGGCGAAGGTGCAGCAGTTTGTTGTTTGGAAATAGGAAAAAAGGATAATGCTTTGGCTTTTATAGAAGGAATTGGGTATGCCACAGAAATTTTAGAACATAATATATCCATTTCTACGGAAGCAATTTGTTTTCAGAAGTCGATGAAAATGGCTTTAAAAAATACTGATTTATCTGAAGTTGACGCCATAGTGATGCACGCGCCCGGAACAAAAGCAGGTGACTTAACAGAATATAAAGCGATTAAAAAAGTTTTTGGTTCCGACTTACCAATGCTTACAACGAATAAATGGAAAATTGGTCACACTTTTGGAGCATCAGGAATTTTGAGTGTTGAAATGGCTATTTTGATGATGCAGCAGAATCAGTTCATCGAAGTCCCTTTTGTAAAAGCACAAAAGCCAAGAAAACAAGTCCGTAAAGTTTTGGTTAATGCAGTAGGTTTCGGTGGAAATGCAGTAAGTGTTTTGTTAAGTTTGTAAAATATTGAGTTACAAATTGTAAAAATTAATTTTTTTTTGTATTTCTTATTACTGAAAATCAAGACGGATTACTGCTAATTATTTAGTTGTCAATATTTTCAAGCTCCTTTACTTTGTCGTAAATCAAGTTGCTTTCAAATCCACGGCGTAGCAAATAATCACAAAATTTTTTTCGTTTTTTAAGGGAATTCTTCTCTGTGATGGAATTCCAATGTCTTTCTGCTAAATTTTCAAAAGTAGTAATGTATTCTTCCGGAGTAATTTCTTTCAGTGCTATGTTAATTAGCGTTTGATTAATATGACGCATTTTTAATTCATTGGTAATTCTAATTTTCCCCCAGTTTTTAATCCGATGTTTTCCTCGCGCAAAACTACAAGCAAATCTTGACTCATTTAAAAAATTGTACTCTATAAGATGCACTATAGCTTCGTCTATTTCTGATGAATCCAATTTCATACTCCACAATTTGGATACCACTTCTTCGTGACATCGTTCTTGATAGGCGCAAAAATGTTCGATTTTTTGGATGGCTTCTTTAAGGGAATAGACTTCTTTCATGTAATATAGATATACTTTTTGTCGTATTTGGAGCAAAAATAAGTTTTTGGTTAATGAAATTGATTTTAGAAGTTAATATTTTTTAATTAGGATATTTTAAATGTGTTTTATAGAGGTCTAATTCAAATATAAAATAATGATTTTGTTGTTTTTTGAAGTAATTGATTTGTTGTTGTTAATAGAGAATTCCTATTAATGAATTTTACATTATTTAATACATTTCTTTCATTATTAAGGATGTTAATTTACTGATAAACAGTATAGTTGTAGTATAGCGAATATAAAAGTGCTTTGACGATTTAATTATTTTTTATATATAGTATCATGTAACTTTATTGATATATTCTTGTTTTTGTTGCTTAAAAATGATTTTTCTTTAAAACTATGAATTCTCCCCTACGAATTATTTTCTATCATTTTTGAGATAAAAACATTGTGATTTTGGTTTAGGAATTTTTAAAAATTAAAAACTTATTCTTATGGACAAATTCTACTTAAATTCTAAGAAAAATGCTGTGTTGTCATTACAATCGTCAAGAACAATTAGATTGTTATTGATGGTTCTTTTCGTTTGTTTGTTTGGAAATACTGTTTTTGGGCAATCTGTTGGTGATTACCGTTCCAAAGCAACTGGAAATTGGACAAGTCTTTCAAGTTGGGAATATTATAATGGGTCGAGTTGGATAACTCCAACTGCTACTCAAGGATATCCTGGTGAAAAATCTGGTACGGGTGCCGTTTTAATTCAAACAGGTCATATAATTACGATAAATGCTACGATTACAACCTTTCCTTTCGGTACGTTAACAATTACTGGAAGGTTGGTTTTGCAAGGTGATACTTCTTCTGGAGGGATGGATTTTTATTTAACAACTCAAGCTATAATAGTAACTCCGTCTTCAGGATTTATGGAATTTAACGATAAGGTAAATTTAAGATTGCCTTCAAATTCAAGTCTTCAAGTAACATCTGGAGGTTTAGATAATGGATCTGGATGTTCTGCTAATCAAATAATTTATATTGGTGCAACGGCATATTCTAAATGTAATGGAGGAGGAAGTACTTTACCAAATTTTAGTGATTTGATGAATAGTGGTGGGACTTTAAATCCAATTGTAACATCAAATTCTCCAGTTTGTATAAACAATACGGTTAATTTACTAGGTTCTTTTTCGGGTGTCTCAGGAACAACTACCTCAGGGGGGGCAACTTCTGGTGTAAATTACTCTTGGTCAATTGTAGCACCAGATGCAAGCACTCAAACAAGTAGTTTGCAAAATTATAGCTTTACAGCAAGTCAAATAGGGAGTTATTCTGTTACATTAACTTGTACTACTTATTTTAATACAACATTATTTTCAAATGCCAAGATTGTTACTGTTATTGTAAGTGCATTACCTTCGGCTCCAACAGTTTCTAAGGTGCAACCTACATGTACAGTTGCAACCGGATCAATATCTATTTTAACTCCAGCTCCAGATGGTGTCTTGAAGTACAGTATTGATGGATTAGATTATACCAATACTTTAGGAGTCTTTAATTCGCTATCTTCGGGAACGTATAGTGTTACAGTTAAAAATAGTTCTGGTTGCATTTCATCAGCAACTTCTGCGGTAATTAATGCTCAACCAGTCACACCCGCTGTTCCAATTATTTCAGCTGGAGGGTCGACAACATTTTGTACTGGTGGTAGTGTGACATTAACATCAAGTGTTGGAAATAGTTATTTATGGTCAACAGGAGCAACTTCATTAAGTATAGCGCCTAGTACAGCTGGAAGTTATACTGTGAAAGTTACAAATGCAAGTGGTTGTCAAAGTGCATCATCATTAGCAACAGTGGTAACTGTTACCGCTCCGCCGACAGCACCGACAGGATTGGCATCTCAATCATTTTGTTCTGGAGCTTCGCCCACAGTTGCAAATTTAAGTGCTACAGGTTCTGGGATTCTTTGGTACTTAGCGCCGAGTGGAGGAACTTCATTAACTATCTCCACAGCTTTGATAAATGGTAATCATTATTATGCAAGTCAAACAGCAAGTGGATGCGAAAGCACTTCAAGATTGGATGTAAGTGTAATTTTGAATTCAGCTCCTAATGCGCCAGTAGTACCTTCTACATTAAATCTAAGTTGTGCAGCAACTTCTTTTGTTGTCAATTGGACGGCCTCGGCTAATACCACGAAATATAGATTAGATGTTGCTACAGATACAGGATTTACTAATATTGTGTCTCCTTATGGGGATTTAGACTTGGGTAATATTGTGTCAACAACTGTAACAGGCTTGCCAACTGCAACTGCTTTTTATCTTCGATTGCGTGCCGAAAATGTTTGTGGAGTTGGTCCCAATTCAATTATTACAACTGTCTCGCTGCCTATTACTAAAACAATGAATGGCACAACATGGGACAATGGTTTACCAGACAACACAAAGAAAGCTGTTTTTATGAGTGGTGGTACACTTGTTCCAATAACTTCAAAATTGACTGCTTGTTCTTGCCAAATTGGCGCAAATATAGCTGTTAAAGTTGGTGTACCTAATGGTGCGAATACTGATGCAATTTTAAATCTTGTAAATGGATTGGATGTAGATCCGACAAGTACTTTGACATTCGAGAATAATGCGAGTTTGGTTCAGATTAATGATAATGCTGTAAATACGGGTAAAATTAATTACGTACGAAACACTTCTCCAGTGCAGAATTTTGATTATGTGTACTGGTGTTCCCCTGTTAAGGATCAAGTATTGAATGTGTTTTCACCAGCAAGCGATAGATATTATAGTTATGCAAATGGTGCTTGGGTACCAGAGGCAGGTACCAATAAAATGAATCCAATGGGAAAAGGATTTATTATTCGAGTTCCTAAATTGTACACAAATACTTCACAAACATTTACATTTAAAGGTGTACCTAATAATGGAGAAGTTTGGGTTGATGTTGTAACCGTAAAAAGTAATTTGATAGGTAATCCATACGCCTCTGCATTAGATGCTGATTTGTTTATGACTAATAATAATAATAAAGACATAATTAATAGTGCTTTGTATTTTTGGACTCACAATACTCAAAGAACATTAGTTGGTTCTCAATACGTGTATACATCAAATGATTATGCTGTTTATAATTTAACAGGTGGTGCAGGACCTGCACCAAGTACGAGTGGTTTGGGTGTAACTCCTTCGGGGCAAATAGCTGCTGGTCAAGCTTTTTTTGTAGCAAGTTCAGTGGTAGGTAAATTTTATTTTAATAATTTGATGAGGATTTCAGATTCAGCTGCAAATAGTCAATTTTTTAAACCTTCAAAAACTAAAAAAGGAGCAGGTATAGAAAAGAATAGAATTTGGTTGGATTTAACTAATGATGGTGGTGCATTCAAGCAATTATTAGTGGGCTATATTACAGGCGCAACCAATGAATTTGATAAATTATATGATGGATTTAGTCTTAATGGGAATACTTTCGTAGATTTTTACAGTGTAAACGATTCTAAAAATTATACCATTCAGGGGCGTAAATTACCATTTAATGAAGCTGATGTAGTACCATTGGGTTATAATACAACTGTTGCAGGAACTTTTAAAATTAGTATTAATAAAGTAGATGGTAGTCTAACTAATCAAGCGGTTTATTTAGAAGATAAAGTAACTAATAGTATTTATAATTTAAAAAGCGGGGCGTATATTTTTACGACAGAAATAGGAACATTTAATAATCGTTTTGTATTGCGTTATGCGAATAGCACTTCTAAATTAGGTGTTACTGATGATGTTGTCAAAGAAAAAGGAGTTGTTATATCAGTAAAAAATCATCAAATAAAAATAAACTCTTTCGACCAAGCTATATCTGCAGTAAAAGTATATGATTTGAAAGGTAGTTTGCTTTATGAGAAAAATAAAGTAGATCTGAATGAATTTATTGTAGATCATTTAGCTTCTAGCGATCAGTTTTTGATTGTTATGACTCAATTAGAAAATAATAAATGGGTAAGTGAAGAAATTATTTTTCAAGATTAACAAATAATAAAAACAATACTTTTTAGAATCCCATTCTGTTTGTTCAGAATGGGATTTTTTTGTTTCAATAACGGATTGTTATAAATGGTATAAGATATTTAATATTTCTTGTTTAGTTCTGAAGAACGGTAAGAATTACTACAGTAAGCTATTCACTACTTGTTAATCTAAATCTAATCGCTATTTTATTAAACCATTTGATGCTTAATTGATTGCATATAAATGTTCAATCGTTACATTTACGTAGTCTTATTATTATAAAATAAAATAAAAGATGTATTTAATCGATAAAATATGCTTTTTTTCTATTTATTTGATTTCATTTATTAAATTTGAGTAGCTGTAAAAATTATTGTTTTTAACAATTTTTACATTACCTATTAATCTGTTAGTCATGTTCAAATATAGCTACGAGTAAATAAAATCGCTAACAGTATAATTCAAGATATTCAAGTTGCTATTTAGAATCTAATACTTGTTGATGTTTGGTCAAATACATATATAAACCTCAATTGATTCAGATAAATCAATTGAATATTAATCTAATATTTAATACGTTATTCTCATGAAAAAAACTTTACTTTTATTGAATGGGCTTTTTTTGATTTCGCAAATTTTGATTGCAAAAGAGATAAATACTAATGCCTTGGTAAGCAATACTACTGTTGGAAATTTTGAAAGTAAAGAGATTACTTTTAATAATTATAACACTTCGAAATCTCTCCTAAAAGAAAAAAATAGAGTGTGGTTGAATTTTTCGAACGCCGGAGGAGCTTTTAAACAATCGTTGGTTGGTTATATTGCGGGTGCTACCGATGGATGGGATAATTTGTATGATGCAGTCAGTGCAGATACAAATCCATATGTTGATTTTTACAGCATCAATGGAGGAAAAAATCTAACTATTCAAGGGAGAGCGGTTCCGTTTTTGACTACTGATGAAGTTCCTTTGGGTTATAGAACGATAGTAGATGGTGTTTTTGTGATTAGCATAGATCATGTTGATGGTTTACTTATTAATCAAGATATATTTCTTGAAGACAAAACTACTGGGGTCTTTCATAATCTAAAAAATGGAGCTTATAGTTTTACAACAGCGACAGGAAGATTTAATGATCGTTTTGTGTTATTGTATATTGATCATACTGTAATAACACCGCCAGTGATTGAAGAGCCAGTAGTATCCGAAGTAACAGATCCCATTGTTATTGTTCCAGAAGTGCCTATTCCAGTTGTAACCGATCCAATCGTAATTATACCGGAAGAACCAGCTCCTGATCCAGCGGATCCAGTAGTTACTGATCCAATTGTGACAGTTCCAGAAGAGCCAACACCAATTGTAACCGAACCCGTAGTTACTGATCCAATTGTGACAGTTCCAGAAGAGCCAGCACCAATAGTAACCGAACCCGTAGTTACCGATCCAATTGTGATAGTTCCAGAAGAGCCGACACCAATAGTAACCGAACCTGTGGTTACCGACCCAATTGTGATAGTTCCAGAAGAGCCAACACCAATTGTCACCGAACCTGTAGTTGCTGATCCAATTGTTACAATTC
The DNA here is from genome assembly GCF_002813295.1 of Flavobacterium sp. 5. NCBI lineage: Bacteria > Pseudomonadati > Bacteroidota > Flavobacteriia > Flavobacteriales > Flavobacteriaceae > Flavobacterium > Flavobacterium sp. 5. Next base: position 1,937,318 of record NZ_PHUE01000001.1, on the reverse strand, counting down.
CAGAAGAGCCAACACCAATTGTAACCGAACCCGTAGTTACCGATCCAATTGTAACTGTTCCAGAAGAACCAACACCGATAATAACCGAACCCGTAGTAACCGATCCTATTGCAATTGATAGTGGAACTAATGTTTCATCCCGTGGAAATAGCAAAGGGAAATCTGTGATTGTTGCTGTTTCTAATAATGAAATAACCATTAACTCTAATGAAGGGGCTATAAGTGAAGTATTGGTTTATAGTCTTGGAGAAAAACAGTTATTTGGAAGAAAAAATTTAAATGCAGTCCAATTAGTGATTCCAAACTTAGGAGTGGTAAATCAAGTTTTAATAATAAAAACCCAACTTAAAAATGGTAAATGGGCAGCTAGTAAGGTTGTTTTGTAGGGACTTAAAAAAAATAGTAATTACCTCATTTTGTTCATTCAAGATGAGGTTTTTTTATGCCTTTATATTTCTTTAATTTATTTACAATTATATATTAAAGATGTTTAAGTTTAATATGAAAAGTAGATGTTTGATAGCATAAAATGAAAGTGATGGATCGCCTAATCATTAGTGTCTAAACAGTTATTATTTTTCTAAATAAATTGAAGTATCTTTCAAAATGTATGATACTATGTTTCTAGATATTTAAAATAAAATAGAAATTGTATTAGAAACAAAGCTTTGGATATTGTAAATTTTATTTTTTTTGCCAAAATTGACACACGTTTTTAAAAATTATATGTGCTACTATTTTTTTAATGTTTAATTTTACAGCATATTACATTTGTTTATTTTGAATAGATAAAATTGAGTGCTTAAATGAGTTGTATGTATTTAAAAAATATTTGTAGCTCAAATCACTAGTTTTGTAAAAAAAAAGAATAGCATAGCCCCCAAATACCTAAATTGTATGAATAAAGCTTTACCTACTATTGCTTTTTTATCTGCCCAGATGAATAAGCTAAAAAAATATTATTTCATTTTCTCAAAATGGATAATAATGGATGTGTTTGGTCACTTAATCAAACAGTATAACACAAAAAAGGATTCAGTTAATCAGTTGTGTTTTCATTAATCTATTTTTTTTCTAAAATCTTAGACGTATTCTTATTCGAATCCAAATGGATTTCGAGTTATTAATTTTTTTGTCTAAAAAATAACGTCCATTGTTTAAATTTATACCCCAAATTATATGAGATTAAAATTACTTTATACGTTTTTATTATTGGTTTTGCTGCAAACTAGTGGGTTTGGGCAGTGTGCTTATCCCTCAGGGGCTTCTGCAACATATACGGCACCATATTTTTGTATTGATAATTCTATGACTTATACAACAGCAGGTAATGTGACTGCTGGTAATTATGTTTTGGTTAATGTTATAAAAGGGTATAATTATACTTTTTCAGTTCCCAATATTTGGAATGGTGGTTCTAATACAGAAGCTTTAACATTGTTTGATACTTCTAATACTAATTTTGGTGCTACAGGTTTTAATTCTAACACTAATGGAGCAAGTATTACGTGGACTTCAACCATAAGTGGTCAAATTAAAGTTCTATTAATGAGAGGCTGTTCTACTGATAGTGGTGGAGGTAAGATAACAGTTACTTTGAATTCTTTTGTTAATTCAAATGCGACAGATTTGACAACAACTGCTAGTGATAATACTTGGATTGGCCATATTTATAATGGTACGGCTCCTACATCTGGTAATTATGTAGGTTATTATAATATTACATCTGAAACAATTAACGAAAACTTCGGAGGAAATACAGGTTGTTTTCCAGTTTTTTCTGGTGGTGCACAAAGAGCTACTATGTATGCTGAAGGTTTTGCAGTGCGTTATAAAATGCATACAACTAAAAATGGTTGCTATCTAGTTAATGTTAAAGGAGACGATGGGGTAAGACTTTCTTTAAATGGAACATCTATTTTTGATAAATGGCAAGATCAGGCTCCAACAGATTATAATAATGTATTGGTTAGTTTAGATGGAGATGATGATTTTGTATTAGATTATTATGAAAATGCGACTCAAAATGAGCTAGGATTTACTATTACACCATTTGATGAATCAACGAATACCGTTACACCTGCAACGTCAGCATCTTGTAGTGGTGCAGCAGTTACTTTAGATGGATCTTCATATCTTTTTAATGGGGCATCAAGTCCATATTTAAAATTTCAATGGGAGTCATCCCCAAATAATGCTGCTCCTTGGACAAATACAGGTGTAACTACAGAAGATTATAGTCCATCACCAACCGCTACAACATATTATAGAAGAGTAGTAAGCGGAACTGGTGCTAGTGGTGGACTCGCTCCAAATACTGGTTGCTCTGTAACAAGTGCTTCTGTAGTTGTAAATGTAAATACACCAACAGTTACAGGTAGTACTCCTGCTACTAAAACATATACAGGTGTAGCTAATGCAACTACAGTATCAGCAAGTGCAAATGCTGGTGAAACAATAGACTGGTATGCTAATGCAACTGGAGGAGGCGTTCTTACCTCTGGAACAGGTACACTAACGTATACTCCAGTCGCTATAAATGCTACAACCTATACGGTTTATGCACAAGCAAGAAATACAACTACGGGATGTATTAGTGCTTCTCGTACTGCGGTGACATTGATAATTAATAAGGCAGCTTTAACAGTAACAGCAGATGCGAAGAGTAAGACTTATGGAGCAGCTAACCCTGCATTGACCGTTACTTATACTGGTTTTATGAATGGAGAAACTTTGGCTACCAGTGGCATTACAGGCTCTCCAAGTGTAACCACAACTGCAACTGGTTCTAGTGCAGTTGGAACTTATCCGATAAGTGTTGCAGTTGGAACATTAGCTTCCAGTAATTATTCATTTACTTATGCCGCAGGTACACTTACGGTAACTAAAGCTTCTATAACAGTAACAGCAGATGCAAAGAGTAAGACTTATGGAGCAGCTAACCCTACATTGACCGTTACTTACAGTGGCTTTACAAATGGAGAAACTTTGGCTACCAGTGGTATTACAGGCTCTCCAAGTATAACCACAACCGCAACTGGTTCTAGTGCAGTTGGGACTTATCCGATAAGTGTTGCGGTTGGAACATTAGCTTCCAGTAATTATTCATTTACTTATGCCGCAGGTACACTTACGGTAACTAAAGCTTCTATAACAGTAACAGCAGATGCACAAAGTAAGACTTATGGAGCAGCTAACCCTACATTGACCGTTACTTACAGTGGCTTTACAAATGGAGAAACTTTGGCTACCAGTGGCATTACAGGCTCTCCAAGTGTAACCACAACTGCAACTGGTTCTAGTGCAGTTGGAACTTATCCGATAAGTGTTGCAGTTGGAACATTAGCTTCCAGCAATTATTCATTTACTTATGCCGCAGGTACACTTACAGTAACTAAAGCTTCTATAACAGTAACAGCAGATGCAAAGAGTAAGACTTATGGAGCAGCTAACCCTACATTGACCGTTACTTACAGTGGCTTTACAAATGGAGAAACTTTGGCTACCAGTGGTATTACAGGCTCTCCAAGTATAACCACAACTGCAACTGGTTCTAGTGCAGTTGGAACTTATCCGATAAGTGTTGCAGTTGGAACATTAGCTTCCAGCAATTATTCATTTACTTATGCCGCAGGTACACTTACAGTAACTAAAGCTTCTATAACAGTAACAGCAGATGCAAAGAGTAAGACTTATGGAGCAGCTAACCCTACATTGACCGTTACTTACAGTGGCTTTACAAATGGAGAAACTTTGGCTACCAGTGGTATTACAGGCTCTCCAAGTATAACCACAACTGCAACTGGTTCTAGTGCAGTTGGGACTTATCCGATAAGTGTTGCAGTTGGAACATTAGCTTCCAGCAATTATTCATTTACTTATGCCGCAGGTACACTTACAGTAACTAAAGCTTCTATAACAGTAACAGCAGATGCACAAAGTAAGACTTATGGAGCAGCTAACCCTACATTGACCGTTACTTACAGTGGCTTTACAAATGGAGAAACTTTGGCTACCAGTGGTATTACAGGCTCTCCAAGTGTAACCACAACTGCAACTGGTTCTAGTGCAGTTGGGACTTATCCGATAAGTGTTGCAGTTGGAACATTAGCTTCCAGCAATTATTCATTTACTTATGCCGCAGGTACACTTACAGTAACTAAAGCTTCTATAACAGTAACAGCAGATGCACAAAGTAAGACTTATGGAGCAGCTAACCCTACATTGACCGTTACTTACAGTGGCTTTACAAATGGAGAAACTTTGGCTACCAGTGGTATTACAGGCTCTCCAAGTGTAACCACAACTGCAACTGGTTCTAGTGCAGTTGGAACTTATCCGATAAGTGTTGCAGTTGGAACATTAGCTTCCAGTAATTATTCATTTACTTATGCCGCAGGTACACTTACAGTAACTAAAGCTTCTATAACAGTAACAGCAGATGCGCAAAGTAAGACTTATGGAGCAGCTAACCCTGCATTGACCGTTACTTATACTGGTTTTATGAATGGAGAAACTTTGGCTACCAGTGGCATTACAGGCTCTCCAAGTGTAACCACAACTGCAACTGGTTCTAGTGCAGTTGGAACTTATCCGATAAGTGTTGCAGTTGGAACATTAGCTTCCAGTAATTATTCATTTACTTATGCCGCAGGTACACTTACGGTAACTAAAGCTTCTATAACAGTAACAGCAGATGCAAAGAGTAAGACTTATGGAGCAGCTAACCCTACATTGACCGTTACTTACAGTGGCTTTACAAATGGAGAAACTTTGGCTACCAGTGGTATTACAGGCTCTCCAAGTATAACCACAACCGCAACTGGTTCTAGTGCAGTTGGGACTTATCCGATAAGTGTTGCGGTTGGAACATTAGCTTCCAGTAATTATTCATTTACTTATGCCGCAGGTACACTTACGGTAACTAAAGCTTCTATAACAGTAACAGCAGATGCACAAAGTAAGACTTATGGAGCAGCTAACCCTACATTGACCGTTACTTACAGTGGCTTTACAAATGGAGAAACTTTGGCTACCAGTGGCATTACAGGCTCTCCAAGTGTAACCACAACTGCAACTGGTTCTAGTGCAGTTGGAACTTATCCGATAAGTGTTGCAGTTGGAACATTAGCTTCCAGCAATTATTCATTTACTTATGCCGCAGGTACACTTACAGTAACTAAAGCTTCTATAACAGTAACAGCAGATGCAAAGAGTAAGACTTATGGAGCAGCTAACCCTACATTGACCGTTACTTACAGTGGCTTTACAAATGGAGAAACTTTGGCTACCAGTGGTATTACAGGCTCTCCAAGTATAACCACAACTGCAACTGGTTCTAGTGCAGTTGGAACTTATCCGATAAGTGTTGCAGTTGGAACATTAGCTTCCAGCAATTATTCATTTACTTATGCCGCAGGTACACTTACAGTAACTAAAGCTTCTATAACAGTAACAGCAGATGCAAAGAGTAAGACTTATGGAGCAGCTAACCCTACATTGACCGTTACTTACAGTGGCTTTACAAATGGAGAAACTTTGGCTACCAGTGGTATTACAGGCTCTCCAAGTATAACCACAACTGCAACTGGTTCTAGTGCAGTTGGGACTTATCCGATAAGTGTTGCAGTTGGAACATTAGCTTCCAGCAATTATTCATTTACTTATGCCGCAGGTACACTTACAGTAACTAAAGCTTCTATAACAGTAACAGCAGATGCACAAAGTAAGACTTATGGAGCAGCTAACCCTACATTGACCGTTACTTACAGTGGCTTTACAAATGGAGAAACTTTGGCTACCAGTGGTATTACAGGCTCTCCAAGTGTAACCACAACTGCAACTGGTTCTAGTGCAGTTGGGACTTATCCGATAAGTGTTGCAGTTGGAACATTAGCTTCCAGCAATTATTCATTTACTTATGCCGCAGGTACACTTACAGTAACTAAAGCTTCTATAACAGTAACAGCAGATGCACAAAGTAAGACTTATGGAGCAGCTAACCCTACATTGACCGTTACTTACAGTGGCTTTACAAATGGAGAAACTTTGGCTACCAGTGGTATTACAGGCTCTCCAAGTGTAACCACAACTGCAACTGGTTCTAGTACAGTTGGAACTTATCCGATAAGTGTTGCAGTTGGAACATTAGCTTCCAGTAATTATTCATTTACTTATGCCGCAGGGACAGTAACTATTACAGCAGCAACCTTAACTATAACAGCCAATGCTCAAAGCAAATGTTATGGAACTGCATTAACTTTAGGAACAACTGCTTTTACAGCCTCTGCATTACAAAACGGTGAAACAATAACCAATGTAACTTTATCAAGTACTGGTGGATATGACGCTTCACTCATCGCGTCGGCAAGTTTATATCTAGGAGATATAGTTCCGTCAAATCCTACAGGAGTTGGCTTTTCTGCTAGTAATTATGCGATAACAATGGTCAGTGGGAATTTAACAATAAATGCATTGCCTACACCAGTTATCACAGGAACTTCTCCTGTTTGTTCTGGGGATACGGGTTCTGTTTATAGTGTAACGGGAGCTGTAGGTCATACGTATTCATGGACAGTAGTTGGAGGTTCAATCACTGCAGGTTCAACAACAAATTCTATCACAGTAACATGGGGTGCATCTGGTACAGGTACAGTTGATGTTACCGAAACAATAACAGCTACAACTTGTTTAGCGTCAGCGACACAAAAATCAGTAACGATTAACCCTACTGCAACTTTAACAGGTGCTACACAATCTCCAGTATGCGAAGGATCTAGTGCTACTATAAATTTAACAGGCTTAGTGGTAAATAGTACTTCGACAGTAAATTATACAATAACAGGAGATGCTCCGCAATCGGTAACAGTAGTTTCTGATGGATCTGGAAGTGGTACCTTTACAACCAGAGCACTTACAGTTAGTGCTGATAATGGTAAAAATTTACAAATAACAGGAATAACGATAACTAGTTCGACACCTAATTGTCCTGCAATTTTTACTCAAAATGTAACGTTGAGTGTAAAACCAGATTCAGGAGGTATTCGTTTAAATGGAAGTTCACCTTTTGCTTTTGATGCGCATACGACTTATTGCCCTAATACTACTGCTGTTTTTAGCATTGATGATACAGGAGCAGGGGATTATCAGTGGACAATTCCAACAGGATCAGGTTGGACTTTGGTAAGCGGACAAGGTTCCATTAGTATAACCGTTACAACTGGTACAGTAACAGGTACCATTTCGGTAGTTGCTGATAATTTAGGTTGCCCAAGTTATTTAAGAGTTACACCAACTACAATTGTAACGGATCCAACTCAAGGAGCGAAAACCGATGTGACTTGTTCGGCTAAGGGAAGTGTTGTTTTAAACAACCTACCTAGTGGAAACTGGACTTTAGAAAGAACACTTGGAGGTGTTACCACTACAACTTCTGGTACAGGATCTTCAACTTTAGTTACAGGCTTAATAGCTGGAACGTATACCTTTAAGGTTCGTAATGATCTGGGTTGTATCTCTTCTCCTGGACTTAGTGTTACTATTTTGGATGTGCCTACGGCTACTTGGACAGGTAGTGCTTGGGTTGGAGGTATTGGACCAGATAGTACAAGAAAAATTATTTTTGCAGGACCTTATGTTTTTGGAGTAACATCATCAATGGATGGTTGTTCTTGTCAAGTGAATGCTAGTGTAGATGTTCTTGTTAAAGCAGATGCAGTTTTAAAACTACAAAACGGTTTAGAGATACAAGGTGTTGAAGGAGTAGATGCAGGAACTTTAACATTCGAGAACACTGCAAGTTTGGTTCAAGTGAATGATGATGCAGTAAATACTGGAAAGATTAATTATATCCGTACTACTTCACCAGTAGTGAATTTCGATTATGTATATTGGTCTTCGCCAGTTGCGGATCAGGTTTTGAATAAGTTTTCACCAGCTAGTGATAGATATTATAGTTATGCCACAGGGGCTTGGGTACCACAGAGTGGTTCTAATATGATGAATCCGGCAGGGAAAGGATTTATAATTCGAATTCCTAAATTATACACTACTACACCTCAAACATTTGAATTTAAAGGAGTGCCAAATAATGGAATAGTAGGTATTGATGTGGAGACTGTAAAAAGTAATTTGATAGGTAATCCGTATGCTTCAGCCTTAGATGCAGATGAGTTTATGGACGATGTTAGAAATAAAGATTTTATTAATAGTGCTTTGTACTTTTGGACGCATAATACTAAAAGAACATTAACAGGTTCTAAATATGTGTATACTTCGGATGATTATGCAGTTTATAACATGACAGGGGGAACAGGAGCTGCGCCAAGTACAGACGACGATGGGAATGGAACACCCGATGGAGTGATACCATCAGGAGAAATAGCTGCTGGTCAGGCGTTTTTTGTAGCTAGTAATGTAGAGGGTAAATTTTACTTTGATAATTCAATGCGCCTTTCAAGTTCTGGATCGAATGGTCAATTTTTCAGGCCATCGAATACTAAGAAAGCTGCAGCGAAAACAAAGAATAGAATTTGGTTGAATTTGACCAATGATGGAGGAGCTTTCAAACAATTATTGGTTGGTTATATTGCAGGAGCTAGCAATGAAGTTGATAGATTTTACGATGGTCTTAGTCTTAATGGAAATACATATATAGATTTTTATAGTGTACTCGATTCTAAAAACTATGCCATTCAGGGACGTGGATTGCCATTTGATACAGCAGATACAGTTCCATTAGGATACAAAACTACAATTGCAGGAACGTTCCAAATTAGTATCGATAATGTTGATGGAGCGATGACTAATCAAGCGGTTTATTTAGAAGATAAAGCGACCAATACTCTTTATGATTTAAAAAGCAAAGCCTATTCTTTTACTACAGAAATAGGCACGTTTAATGATCGTTTTGTATTGCGTTATACAGATTCTAAATTGGGCACAGGCGATTTTGAGACCAAAGGAAAAGGGGTTGTGGTTTCGTTTAAAAACAGTCAAATTAAAATCAATTCTTTTGATCAGACAATATCGGCTGTAAAAATCTATGATTTAAAAGGCAGTTTGCTTTATGATAAAGACAAAGTAGATAAGAATGAATTTATAGTTGATCATTTGGGATCTAGCGAGCAGTTTTTGATTGTTATGACTCAATTGGCAAATGGCAAATGGGTAAGCGAGGAAATCATTTTTCACGATTAACCGATAAAAACAATAATAATATTTTAAAATCCCATTCTGTTTATTCAGAATGGGATTTTATATATAAAAAAAATACAAATTCCATATTTAACATTTTATCGACTGCTAAATTTTTGATTTATTGTTAAACGGTTGATTTTTAGTTTTATATTTGCATTATAATTCTGATGGCAATACCAACTGATTCATTTCAGGTTCGTTAGAAAACAAATTTGATCCTAAAGCCCCCAAATATGATTAGAATTCTATCTAAATCTAAGAGTTTACTATATATTTTATTTTTTTGTTTGTGTGGAAATTTGATTTTTGGACAAACGTCTGGAGATTATCGTTCCAATCCAACTACTTTGAGCGGTACACCATCAGTCTATAGTTGGTCAGATCCTTTAAATTGGCAATATTTTAATGGGTCTAGTTGGGTTACTGCAACAAGTTATCCTGGTGAGAATACAGGTACAGGTACTGTAACAATTCGCGACTCACATACCATTACATTAAGCACTAGTATAACAAAAAGTTTTACCTCTTTAATAATTGGAGAAGGGACTAGTGGACAATTATTTGTTTCTGGTGATGTCAGTATTCAAACTACAAGTGTAGTGATTAAGCCAAGTGGTATTTTGTCATTTGGAAAAAATGTTTCAATTACTTTTCCAGTTAATACTTCATTTGTAGTTAATTCGCCAGGAAAAATATATGCTACAGATACTAATTGTAGTAACCAGACTGCTCTTTATATTGGAGGTGCTAAGGTGTCTGCTTGTACAGGAAATGGAGGAGGAGCTCTCTCTGATTTTGATGTATTTAATGCTAGAGGAGGAACAGGAGCAACTTCAAATTCGCCTGTATGTTCTGGAAATCAAATAGTGCTTACGGCTATCCCACCAGTTACTGCATCTAATACTTCCTATACTTATACATACCAATGGTCAGGTCGTGGTATTTATACTTCTGGTTTCGTTAGTTCTGCTACTTATACCATAAGTAATGCAGATTTTTATAACCATGGAGGAGTTTATACAGTTGATATTAAAAGGAATGATGGTGTTATTTCAACGGTTACTACAAATGTTGTAGTAAATTTGACTCCTGTTGGTGGCGGAATTAGTTTAAACGGACAAGCAATGACATGTTTAAATTCTTCTACTGGAAACATGACTTTGAGTGGTTATGTAGGGAATGTTCTTAGATGGGAAAAAAGATTGAATAATTCGTCAACATGGACATCGATCACCAATACAGCAAATACTTATTCTGAAAACCCTTCAGTTGCGGGTACATGGGATTATAGAGCTGTTGTAGGGAATGCGGGTTGTCAAGAGGTGAATTCATCTTCGTTTTCAATGTATGTTAATCCTGAATTGACAATTACTTTAGCAAATGCAAATGCATCTATTTGTCAAAATTCTACAACAGCAACGCTTTCTTATACAGCAACAACTGGTAATCCAGTGCATTATGAAATTAATTTTGATGCAGCTGCAAAAAGTGCAGGTATTCAGGATTCTAATTCTGATATGTCAGGTACTTCTGGAACGTTAAGTATGAATGTTCCCTATAGTGTTGCAACAGGAATATATAATGGAGTAGTAAAACTTATAACTTATAATCCTAGTTGTTCTAGTACAAGAACCTTTGCATTTACTCTAACTGTAAATTCGTTGGCAACACCAACAACCATAACAACTCAACCAGTTGCGCCTACAGCTACTTGTTCTGGTAATGGTACTCAAACATTAACAGTTGTGGCTACAGGATCATCGAGTTTAACTTATCAATGGAGAAAAAATGGTTCACCATTGATTGACGGAAGTGTTATAAGTGGAGCTACAGCTAATAAACTTATTTTAACAAATCCAACAACATCTGATGCAGGAAGTTATGATGTGGTTATTAGTGGTAATTGTGCTTCGGCTGTATATTCTAATCCACCTGTCGCAGTAACGGTTAATAGCTTGACTTCTATAACCAACCAACCTTCAACAGCAACACAAACTATTTGTTTGAATGGAACGGCAAACGCTATCTCGGTAATAGCCGCTGGGTCAGGTCTTAGTTATAAATGGTACAGTAATTCAACGCCTAGTAACTTAGGTGGAGCACTTATAGCGACAGCAATATCATCAAATTATACACCTCCAACTACGAGTGTTGGATCGATTTATTATTATTGTGTAGTGAGTGGAACATGTGGTTCTGCTGTAACGAGTACAGTTTCTGGTGAAATTAAGATTACCCCAACAGTTACTATTAATGCTTTTTCACCTGCCAATCACTCACGTTGTCAGGGAGCTGGTACACAAACTAATACTACTACGGCATTAAATAATTCATCGGCTATTGTCTATAGTTTGGACTCAGTAAGTAGTACAGCAGGAAATACAATTGTCGGATCAACAGGAGTTGTAACTTATGTTGCAGGATGGTCAGGAACTACTACTATTACTGCAAGTGCAGCTGGTTGTAATGGAACAGCAACAAGTACTTTTGTTGAGACTATTACTCCAATAGTTACTATTAATGCTTTTTCACCAGCGAGTCACACACGTTGCCAAGGTGCAGGTACACAAACTAATACTACTACTGCATTAAATAATTCATCGGCTATTGTTTATAGTTTAGATACTGCAAGTAATACAGCAGGAAATACAATTGTCGGATCAACAGGGGTTGTAACTTATGTTGCAGGATGGTCAGGAACTACTACTATTACTGCAAGTGCAGCTGGTTGTAATGGAACAGCAACAACTACTTTTGTTGAAACTATTACTCCAACAGTTACTATTAATGCTTTTTCACCTGCGAGTCATACACGTTGCCAAGGTGCAGGTACGCAAACTAATACTACTACTGCATTAAATAATTCATCGGCTATTGTTTATAGTTTAGATACTGCAAGTAGTACAGCAGGAAATACAATTGTTGGATCAACAGGAGTTGTAACTTATGTTGCAGGATGGTCAGGAACTACTACTATTACTGCAAGTGCAGCTGGTTGTAATGGAACAGCAACAAGTACTTTTGTTGAAACTATTACTCCAACAGTTACTATTAATGCTTTTTCACCTGCGAGTCACACACGTTGTCAGGGAGCTGGTACACAAACTAATACTACTACTGCATTAAATAATTCATCGGCTATTGTTTATAGTTTAGATACTGCAAGCAATACAGCAGGAAATACAATTGTCGGATCAACAGGGGTTGTAACTTATGTCGCAGGATGGTCAGGAACTACTACTATTACTGCAAGTGCAGCTGGTTGTAATGGAACAGCAACAACTACTTTTGTTGAAACTATTACTCCAACAGTTACTATTAATGCTTTTTCACCTGCGAGTCACACACGTTGTCAGGGAGCTGGTACACAAACTAATACTACTACTGCATTAAATAATTCATCGGCTATTGTTTATAGTTTAGATACTGCAAGTAGTACAGCAGGAAATACAATTGTCGGATCAACAGGAGTTGTAACTTATGTTGCAGGATGGTCAGGAACTACTACTATTACTGCAAGTGCAGCTGGTTGTAATGGAACTGCAACAACTACTTATATAGTTACAACAAATCCTAGTCCTACCTTAACGGGAGCTTCACAAGCATCTCCAATATGCGAAGGATCTAGTGCTACAATAAATTTAACCGGTTTAGTAATAAATAGTACCTCTACAGTAAATTATACAATAACAGGTGATGCTCCACAATCGGTAACAGTAGTAGCTGATCCATCTGGGAATGGAAACTTTACAACCAGAGCATTGACAGTTGCTAATGATAATGGCAGAAATTTACAAATAACGGGAATAACTATAACTAGCTCGACACCAAATTGTCCTGCAAATTTCACTCAAAATGTTACTTTGAATGTCAAACCAGATTCAGGAGGTATTCGTTTAAATGGAGGTTCGCCTTTTGCCTTTGATGCACATACGACTTATTGTCCCAATACGACTGCTGTTTTTAGCATTGATGATACAGGAGCAGGAGCAGGGAATTACCACTGGACTATTACAACAGGATCTGGATGGAATTTGGTAAGTGGACAAGGTTCAACCAGTATTACCGTTACAACGGGTACGTCAATAGCTACAATTTCGGTAGTTGCTGATAATTTAGGTTGTCCAAGTTATCTAAGAGTTACACCAACTACAATTGTAACTGATCCAACTCAAGGGACAAAAACCGATGTGACTTGTGCAGCTAAGGGAAGTGTTGTTTTAAATAATCTACCTAGTGGAAATCGAACTTTAGAAAGTATATTAGGAGGCGTTACAACTACAACTTCTGGCACTGGGCTTTCAGCTACTGTTACCAACTTAGCAGCTGGGACATATACCTTTAAGGTTCGTAATGATCTGGGTTGTATATCATCACCTGGACTTAGTGTTACTATTTTGGATGTACCTACCGCAACATGGACAGGAAGTGCTTGGGTTGGAGGTATTGGACCAGATAGTACTAGAAAGATTGTTTTTGCAGGACCTTATGATTTTGCTGTAACATCATCGATGGATGGTTGTTCTTGTCAAGTAAATGCTGGTGTAAATGTTCTTGTTAAAAAAGATGCAGTTTTAAAACTGCAAAACGCTTTAGAGATACAAGGTGTTGAAGGAGTAGATGCAGGAACTTTAACATTCGAGAACACTGCAAGTTTGATTCAAGTGAATGATGATGCAGTAAATACTGGAAAGATTAATTATATCCGTACTACTTCACCAGTAGTGAATTTTGATTATGTGTATTGGTCTTCACCAGTTGCGGATCAGGTTTTGAATAAGTTTTCACCAGCCAGTGACAGATATTATAGTTATGCTACAGGGGCTTGGGTAGCACAGAGTGGTTCTAACATGATGAATCCAGCAGGGAAAGGATTTATAATTCGAGTTCCTAAATTATACACTACTACACCTCAAACATTTGAATTTAAAGGAGTGCCAAATAATGGAATAGTAGGTATTGATGTCGAGACTGTAAAAAGTAATTTGATAGGTAATCCGTATGCTTCAGCCTTAGATGCAGATGAGTTTATGGACGATGTTAGAAATAAAGATTTTATTAATAGTGCTTTGTACTTTTGGACGCATAATACTAAAAGAACATTAACAGGTTCTAAATATGTTTATACTTCTGATGATTATGCACTTTATAACATGACAGGAGGAACAGGAGCTGCGCCAAGTACAGACGACGATGGGGATGGAATACCCGATGGAGTGATGCCTTCAGGTGAAATAGCTGCTGGTCAGGCGTTTTTTGTAGCGAGTAATGTAGCGGGTAAATTTTACTTTGATAATTCAATGCGCCTTTCAAGTTCTGGATCCAATGGTCAATTTTTTAGACCATCAAATACTAAGAAAGCTGCAGCTAAAACAAAGAATAGAATTTGGTTGAATTTGACCAATGATGGAGGAGCTTTCAAACAATTATTGGTTGGTTATATTGCAGGAGCTAGCAATGAAGTTGATAGATTGTACGATGGTCTTAGTCTTAATGGAAATACATATATAGATTTTTATAGTGTAATCGATTCTAAGAATTATGCTATTCAGGGACGTGGATTACCATTTGATTCAGCAGATGTTGTTCCATTAGGATACAAAACTACAATTGCAGGAACGTTCCAAATTAGTATCGATAATGTTGATGGAGCAATGACTAATCAAGCGGTTTATTTAGAAGATAAAATTGCGAATAGTATTTATGATTTAAAAAGCGGTGCTTATTCTTTTACTACTGAAATTGGAACGTTTAATGATCGTTTTGTATTGCGTTATACAGACGGTTCTAAATTAGGTACAGGCGATTTTGATACTAAAGGGAAAGGTTTAATTGTATCAGTAAAAAATAGTCAAATAAAAATTAACTCTTTTGATCAAACTATATCGGCTGTAAAAATCTATGATTTAAAGGGAAGCTTGCTTTATGAGAAAAATAAAGTAGGAATAAATGAATTGATTGTAGACCATTTGGCAGCGAGTAGTCAATTCATGATTGTTATGACTCAATTGGAAAACGGCAAATGGGTAAGTGAGGAAATTATTTTTCACGATTAACCGATAAAAACAATAATAATATTTTAAAATCCCATTCTGAATAAACAGAATGGGATTTTTTTTGTTGTAAAAACAATATTTGTTTTATTTTTATTTAGTAAGAATTTATTTCATTATAATTATTTATTTTTTAATACAATTCTTATATTTATTTTGTATTTTTCAAAAATATGCTTACTCAGTATTAAAATACAAAACAATTTCATGAAAATATTTTTACAGATTTTAATATACAGTTTACCTTTTTTATCTTTTGGGCAATCAATATTTAGTAATTCAATAGACGGAGTTAATCCTAATGATTCGAATCCTTATACCTTTGGTCAGTATGTTGATCCCAATATTTCAGTTACTGGAATTGGAAGAGGAACTGCATTATATGAAGTGAATGCCAATGATCGGTATGATGCAAAAAGTTGGGGTTTTGCCACGTTGGACTCTAATGCTTATTTTGAATTTACTATAATTCCCAACACTGGAAAGGAAATTGATTTTGTTAGTTTTGTATATACAGGTCAAATTTCTCCTAACGGACCCATCCGTTTTGCGTTTCGCTCTAGTGTAGATAATTTTACTTCAGATATTGGTATTATCACTGCCAATGGTGCTACTGTTTCTTTATCTGCAGTACCTTTTCAAAATATTACTTCTTCCATTAGTTTTCGAATATATGGTTGGAACACCACAGCAGGGACAGGAACTTTTAGTATAAATAATTTTAAATTTAATGGAATTATTTCTTGTTCATTGCCAAAAGCACCAGTTCTGACCGAAACAAGTCTTAGTTGTTCGGCTACTTCTTTTAATTTGCATTGGGAAGCTTTATTATTTTCTGAAAATTATTTTATTGATGTAGCTACTGATGCTGGTTTTCTGAATTATCTGCTAGGATATAAAGACAAGGCATTAGGTAACGTTTTATCCGAAACTATTTCGGGTTTATCGGCAGGAAAGACTTATTATGTTCGAATGCACTCAATGAATAATTGTGGAATAAGTGTTTATTCAAATGTGATTGAAGTAGCTCCTCCTGTAACAGTATATGATGGTGTTTGGTCTAATGGAACTCCAGATGCAAATAAAAATGTACGTTTTTTGAAAGATTTCAATGTGGATAATTTGCTTGAAGCTTGCTCTTGTCAAATTGATGATGGTGTTGCTGTTCATGTTGATTCGGATGCGATTGTAAAACTTCAAAATGATTTAGATATTATTGGAGATGGTAGTTTAAAATTCGAGAACAATGCCACTTTGATTCAGGTAAATGATAAAGCTGTAAATACAGGTAAAATTAATTATGTCCGTAATACTTCTACAGTAGAGAATTTTGATTATGTATATTGGTGTTCGCCTGTTGAAAATCAGATGTTAAACTTGTTTTCTCCAAATAGTGATAGATATTATAGTTATGAAACTGGGGCTTGGGTTATGCAGAATGGCACAAATAGAATGAATCCAGTGGGGAAAGGATTTATTATTCGAGTACCCAAAGCATATACCAGCGCAGTTCAAACATTTGAGTTTTCTGGAGTTCCAAATAATGGAGAAGTTTGGGTTGATGTTGGAGTAGTTAAAAGTAATTTAATTGGTAATCCGTATCCTTCTGCAATAAATGCTAAAGTGTTTATGATGGATCCCCATAATTCCAAAATTTCTGGAGGGTTATATTTTTGGACGCATAATACTAAAAGAAAATTAGAGGGTTCACAATATGTGTATACTTCAAGTGATTATACTCTTTATAATTTAACAGGTGGAGCTGGTCCCGCTCCAAGTACAAATGGTTTGGGAGTAACTCCTTCTGGTGAAATAGCTGCTGGTCAAGCCTTTTTTGTTGCCAGTTCTGAATCTAGTCAGTTTTATTTTAATAATGCTATGCGAATTTCGGATTCTGGATCGAATACACAATTTTTTAAACCATCTAATACTAAGAAATCGACCGAGATAGAAAAGAATAGGATTTGGCTGAATTTGACTAATGATGGAGGAGCTTTTAAGCAATTGTTAGTAGGGTATATAACAGGTGCAACCAATGATTTTGATCGATTGTATGATGGAGTAAGTTTTAATGGGAATACATATATAGATTTTTATAGTGTAAGCAATTTAAAGAATTTTACTATCCAAGGACGTAAATTGCCATTTGATCCTACTGATGAAGTTCCGTTAGGCTATAAAACCACTATAGCGGGAACTTTTCAAATTAGTATTGATAATAGTGATGGTATTTTAATGAATCAGTCGGTCTATTTAGAAGATAAAACAGCGAATAGTATTCATGATTTAAAAAGGGGTGCCTATTCTTTTACTACTGAAATTGGTACGTTTAATGATCGTTTTGTTTTGCGATATAGTGATATTTCTAAATTAGGTGTCGATGATAATTTTGTCAAAGAAAGGAAAGTAGTAATATCAGTGAAAAATAGCCAAATTAAAATTAACTCTTTCGATGAAGTCATATCATCCATAAGAGTATATGATTTGAAAGGTGGCTTACTTTATAATAAAAATAAAGTTAATAAATATGAATTTATAGTTGAGCATTTGACTTCGAATGATCAATTATTAATTGTAACTATTCAATTGGAAAATGAAAAAAGGGTTAGTGAAAAAATCATTTTTCATGATTAAGAAATAATTATTATTCATGTTTTTTATCCCATTCTGAATAAACAGAATGGGATTTTTTTGTTCTATTAATTTAGGATTAAAGGAAAATAAACAAGCTAAGTTTAAATTAAACAGCAAGGTGATGTTATATAATTTAATGTATTTTGCAAAATTTAATATTTTGTAAGTTAATTATTTTAATATTTTTAAAAAAATAGTATTTAATCGATAAAATATGTCTTTATTCGGCTTTATTGCATTTCATTGCTTAGCTTTATGTAGTAGTTTAAATGCTATAAATAAAATATTTATAAGCTTTGTCTGTAATATTGTAGATTAATTTATAAACTTTTTTTGTTGTTTAATTTACAAAAATTGCGAAATGATACTTTGTAAAAGTATTAAATAGTCACTTTGAGTAAAATGTTTCATTTAGTGATTTCATGAGCTTACGTGAACGGTGTCAATGATAAATAATTTTACTGATTTTTTTTAATCATTAATTAAAGGGTTATGGATAAAAATTATTTTTCTTTGGTTGCATCAATGAAAATGACTAATACCACTTGTCTTTTATTGTTGTGTTTCTCAGCTTCATTCTCTTCTTATAGTCAAACTATTACTAAAACGTTAGTTCTTATAGAAAGCCCTCTTGTAATACCTGCAGGAGTTGGTAATTTGACAGCCAATTGTTGGGGAGCAGGTGGTGGTGGTGGTGGTTCTAATTTTTTAAGCGCAGCTGGCGGTGGCGGAGGCGGTGGCGGTTTTAGAACGGGAACAGTTACTGTTTCGCCAGTTCCAGCAAATACTCAAATTAGTTACACTATTGGTCAAGGAGGAATAGGTGGTTCATCTACGACAATGAATGGTGCGACTGGGGGATCTACAATTTTTTCTACAGTCACGGCTAATGGTGGATTTGGAGGATATGGAGCTACTGCCATTGGTAGTTATGGAGCAGGAGGAGCAGGAGGAGCAGGTAGTTTTTCAGGAGGTACAGGTGCTAGTGCTGCCAATGTTATTATAGTTGGTTTGTCTAGCGGCGGCGGCGGCGGCGGCGCAGGTTCAGGTTCGGTAGGTTTAGCAGGGAATGGAGTTACAGCGGGTGCAGGTGGTACAGGTGGCGGAGGATCTGGAGGATCTGGAAAGGCATTACTTGGACCTGGAGGTAACGGAGTTGATTTTGGCGGTGGCGGTGGCGGTGGTCTTACATTGTTAAGTTTGGCTAATAGTACAGGAGGAAAAGGAGGAAATGGTCAAATTACAGTAAACTATACTTGTCCTACTTATAGTATTTCAAATAATGTCACAGCAACAAACGCTTGTGTTAGCTCAGGAACAGCAATAGTTACATTGAGCTCGACTCCTACAGGATTGCCTATTGGGACATATACAGTAATTTATAATAGAAGCGTTCCGCTTGGAACAAGTCTTGAAGCTTCGATGGTGGTTCAAACTGCAGGAAGTGGAACTTTTACTGCTGATGGACTAACGACTATTGGTTCAAGTGCGATAACAATAACAAAATTAAAATCTGTGGATTGTATAAGTACTATTAGTATTAATAATGTAGTTAATGTTTCTGTAATTGCTTTGCCAGCGATTCCAATGCTAGGTACACTAACGCAAACTAATTGTGTTACTTCAACAGGAAGTATAGTATTAAATGGATTACCTTCTTCGGGAATAGTATATCAAGTAGGATTTGTAAATAATAATTATACAATTACAAATGCAACAGGAACAATGAATATTACTGGTTTGGCTGTAGGGTCCTATAGTTTTTCGGTATCAAATGTAACTTGTCTTTCATCCTCTACTGGAAGTGTCGTAATTACTACACCTGTGACTAAAACATGGAACGGTTCTTCATGGTCACCTGCTGGCACGCCTTCACTGAATGATGCTGTTATTTTTACAGGAAATGCTACTATAGTTTCGCCATTAAATGTTTGTTCATGTCAAATTAATGCAACGGCTACAGTTGTTGTTGGAGTCGCACGAGCAAACAATGACATTGTAGAAACTACAAATGATAATGCTATATTAACGATTCGAAGCGGTTTGAATGTACAAGGTGCATTAAGATTCGAGAACAATGCGAGTTTGGTTCAGATAAATGATAATGCTGTAAATACAGGAAATATTATTTACAAGCGGAACACCTCATTGGTAAAGAATTTTGATTACGTGTATTGGTGTTCACCTGTAGAAGATCAAGTGCTAAATGTATTGTCTCCAACTAGTGATAGATATTATAGCCATGCAGCTGGGAATTGGGTTACACAAGATGGAGGCAATAAAATGAACCCTGCTGGAAGTGGATTTATTATTCGAGTACCTAAATTAAATAAAACGTATTCTCAATTGGTTCAATTTATTGGAAAACCACATAATGGAGTAGTTTCGATAGCAACAGAAGTAGGGTCTAATGAAAATTTTATAGGCAATCCTTATCCCTCAGCAATTGATGCCGATTCGTTTATTACTCATAATGCCTCAATAATTGATGGGGCATTATATTTCTGGACTCATAATACTCCCAGAACACTAATAGGTTCTCAATATGTGTATGTTTCTAATGATTATGCGACCTATACTTTAACGGGAGCTACAGGTGTATGGACGGGTGCATCGTCATCCTCTGGAATTCGATCAGATCGAGCTATTGCTGCAGGTCAGTCCTTTTTTGTAATGAGCAAGGCAAATGGTAATTTTGAATTTACAAATTCGATGCGAATTACTGATTCAGGAAGGAATAGTCAATTCTTTAAGCAAGCAGATTCAAAGCAAATTGCAGCGATAGAGAAGGACAGGGTATGGCTGAATTTGACAAATACCGAAGGAGCTTTCAAACAATTATTAGTGGGCTATATAACAGGAGCTACTAATGAGTTCGATAAATTGTACGATGGTATAAGTTTTAATGGAAACAGCTATATTGATTTTTATAGTGTTAATAATTTGGAAAATTATAGTATTCAGGGGCGTGGGTTACCTTTTGAAGCTACCGATGAAGTACCATTAGGGTATAAAACTACAATAGCTGGAACCTTTCAGATTAGTATTGATGATGTTGATGGTGCCATGACCAATCAAGCAGTTTATTTGGAAGATAAAAGCAACAATAGTATTCATGATCTAAAGAGTGGAGCATATTCATTTTTAACAGAAATTGGAACGTTTAATGATCGTTTTGTACTGCGGTTTACAGATACTAAATTGAGTACAGTAGATTTTGAAATCAAAGAAAAAGATGTTGTTGTATTGGTGAAAAATAGTCAAATAAAAATCAATTCTTTTAAACAAATTATATCCTCTATAAAGGTGTTTGATTTGAAAGGAAGTTTGCTATACGAGAAAAACAAAGTAAATAATAATAAATTTGTTATAGCTGAATTAGCATCAAGTGATCAGGTTTTGATTGTTAAGACGCAATTGGAAGAAGGGAAGTGGGTCAGCGAAAAAATTATCTTTCAAAATTAATTTTGAATCGGAGTCATATAACCTAGCAATTTTTTATTAAAGCAAAAGCCCAATTTCATGATAAAATTGGGCTTTTATAGTATTTTAAAAGGTTTATTTTCCTTTTATAGAAACTTCTAAGTTTTTCTCAATAGTATGGCTAGGACGAGTCCATTTAGGTTTTTCGCCTAAAGATTCAAATTGAGAATCAACTGCTTCAACAGTTGGTCTTTGTGCTGCCTTTTTAAATGGTTTTTGCGGTTTTAAACCTAGTAAATCAAACATTTTCATGTCTTCGTTTACATCTGGATTCGGTGTTGTAAGTAATTTGTCTCCGGCAAAAATAGAATTGGCTCCAGCAAAGAAACACATAGCTTGTCCTTCACGACTCATATTCATTCTTCCAGCAGATAAACGTACTTGAGTATGTGGCATTACGATTCTAGTCGTTGCAACCATTCGAATCATTTCCCAAATTTCTACTGGCTTTTCGTCTTGCATTGGAGTTCCTTCTACGGCAACCAATGCATTGATAGGCACAGATTCTGGTTGAGGGTTCAAAGTAGATAAAGCTACAAGCATTCCAGCTCTGTCATCAACACTTTCTCCCATTCCAATAATTCCACCACTACATACTGTAACACTGGTTTTACGAACGTTTTCTATAGTTTGTAAACGGTCTTCAAATCCGCGGGTAGATATAACCTCTTTATAATAATCTTCAGATGTGTCTAAGTTATGATTGTAAGCATAAAGACCTGCCTCGGCCAATCGTTGGGCTTGATTTTCGGTTATCATACCCAAAGTACAACATACCTCCATGTCCATTTTGTTAATAGTACGAACCATTTCCAAAACCTGATCAAACTCTGCACCATCCTTTACATTCCTCCAGGCAGCTCCCATGCATACGCGTGAGGAACCTCCCGATTTAGCTCTAAGAGCTTGAGCTTTTACTTGATTTACCGACATTAAATCGTTTCCTTCAACACCAGTGTTGTATCTGGCAGCTTGTGGACAATACCCACAATCTTCTGAACATCCACCCGTTTTGATAGAAACCAAAGTAGAAACTTGAACTACATTGGGATCATGGTGCTCCCTATGGATACTAGCTGCTTCAAAAAGCAGATCCATCATGGGTTTATTATAAATAGCAATAATTTCTTCTTTCGTCCAATTGTGTTTTGTGATACTCATCGATCCTTTATTTTGATGGCTCAAAAGTAATCAAATTGTTATAAACAAGCAACGAACAAAGCTTAAAAAGACTTAGTTTGAATTGTTTAAAATGGTTTAATCAGCGACAAATTTGTCGTTATAATACAACATCAGCAACATAGTAACAATTACCGATGAAGCTATACCTTCAAAAAACAAAGTCAAACAATACATGTTAATAGAAGGATGGCCACCAAATAAAAAGGTTTCGGACAAACCTTGTATGTAGGCATCACCGCCTCGCATGTAACTATAAATCAATAAGCCAAGGATAGATAAAGTAACACCGACTAATGAAGTTGTTAGTGCGGCAAGAGCATTTGGAACAAATTTTTTCTTGCCGTTAGCAATTCTCGACTGTATGGTATCATTTACGGCATAAACAATGAATACGATATTTAATAGCCTCAAATAGAAAAGATTGGATAATCCTAAAAATTCCATTAATAGGAAATAAGTTCCTATAGATATAAAAATGAAGTACCCATTTTTAATTTCTTTTTTTACTTTCATGATAAACAGTTTTTAAAAGTTAGAAATGCAGTATCTTTTGGTAATTATGTAGGTTGACATAAATTTACAAAAAAATATTGATATAAAATCAAAACTGTTAAAAAGTAAAAACTAATTGTATTATGTGGGGAATAAAATGTGATTTTATCAATTGTGATTAGTACAAGATAATAGTGATTTTCTCATTTGGATATGTAATTAACCGATAAAGATTATTAAGTCAAAGAATTTACTTTCTAAGGCTATAATAAAAGGCTAACGAAGCAGCCTTTTGAATGGATTAATGAAAAAAAGTACAGACTAAAGCTCATGGGTATTATTTATTCAATATTTTTTTGAAAAATGAGAGTTGTTTCTATAAATTTTCAAAATAGGCCAAAGCTGTATTTCTGTCTTTTTCCAATTGTGCTTTTAAATGCCTAACAGATTCAAATTTTTCCTCATCACGGATCCTTTTTAATATAGAAACCGTAATTTTTTGATCATATAAATCTTCTTCAAAATTAAAATAGTTAATTTCTATAGTTTGATTTTTGCCCTCAACAGTTGGGTTAAAACCAATATTCATCATACCTAAAATCGTTTTAGAACCAATAATACTCTTAACAATGTAAACGCCATTTTTTGGAATTAGCTTAAAGTTTTCTGCTACTTTTAAATTAGCAGTTGGGAATCCTATAGTTCTTCCCAGTTGTCTGCCTTTGGTAACAATACCAGTCAATGAATAGTTGTAACCCAAGTATTCATTCGCCAAAAATACATTTCCTTCATCTAAGGCATGTCTGATTTTTGTCGAACTTACCGATACTTCTTTAATTTCCTGAGCCGAAATTTCTTCGACTTCAAAATCATATTCCTCTCCAAATCTTTTTAGATCGTCAATATTAGCAGTACGATTGCGGCCAAAACGATGATCATGACCGATAATTATTTTGTGAATATGGAATTTATCGACTAATATATTTTTTACAAATTCTTCGGCAGTTAATCTCGAAAAACTTTCATCAAAAGGGTGAATTACTAAATTTTGGATCCCAATTTGATCTAATAAGGCTATTTTTTCATCAATAGTATTGAGCATTTTTATGTCCGAATCCTCCTGTAAGACCATTCTAGGATGTGGAAAAAAAGTAAGAACTAAGCTTTCATATTTTTCATTTTCAGTATTTTGAGTCACTTTTTCCAGTATTTTTTTATGGCCAAAGTGAACCCCATCAAAGGTTCCTAGTGTAAGGATCGTTTTTTTTATAGTGGTTCCTGTCGCAACATGGAAATCATTTATAGAATGAAAAATTTTCAAAGTGACTAATTTTAAATTTTTTGCAAATTTATACTATCTATTTTAAAACTAGACTAAGAAGTTTTTATTTTATTAAAAGGAATTATTTAAGGCGATACACTTCTTAAAGGAATGTTTGTATTTTATTAATTATTTAATTTTTTTTCGAAATTGTTTTAAATCATTGTATATTCCATTGCAAATGAATTAATTTTGTTTGTCAATTTACACAT
This sequence comes from Flavobacterium sp. 5, assembly GCF_002813295.1. NCBI lineage: Bacteria > Pseudomonadati > Bacteroidota > Flavobacteriia > Flavobacteriales > Flavobacteriaceae > Flavobacterium > Flavobacterium sp. 5. Next base: position 1,912,743 of record NZ_PHUE01000001.1, on the reverse strand, counting down.
ATAAATAAACAAATATCAATTGGATATTACATTTAATATAGCTGCTACATATGAATAGATTATTTTTTTGTATAGGTTTTTTTGCCATTAGTTTTGCTGGATTTTCACAAACCAAATCATCTTGGAAAGAAGTGAATAATTCACAAAAAGCAGCTACTCAAAAAGGGAATAATAGTGAAGCCCGTTTATATACTTTAGATATAGCCGAATTCAAGCAATCTCTTGTGAGTCTAGATTCAAGAATTTCAGATTCTAAAGGAGTTTCTGTTGCAATTCCCAATAGCGATGGTAAAATTGAGCAGTTTCTAGTGGTGGAATCTTCTAATTTTGTACCAGAATTGCAGGCACAATTTCCTGATATTCGTTCGTATTCTGGGACTGGGATTACAGACTCTAACGCCTCTATTAATTTAAGTATTTCTCCAGATGGAGTTCAAACGATGGTTTTAAGAGGTGATAGTGGCTCTGAATTTATTGATCCTTTACCGGATAACAAATCTATTTATGCAGTTTCGACTTCCAAAAGTAGAAATAAAGGAGATTTGCCTTTAACGTGTAAAACGGTAGATGTTGCTTTAAATAAAGAGTTGACTAAAAAAGCAGGTCAATTAAAATCAAATAATGGGGTTTTTAAAACCATGCGATTGGCTTTGTCTTGTACAGGAGAATATACCCAATATTTTGGTGGAACAGTTGCTAAGGCCTTGGCAGGAATGAATGCTACAATGACCAGAGTTAATGGTGTATTTAATAAAGACCTTGCGTTAAAGTTGTTGCTTATTGTCAATGAATCCAGTATAATTTATACCGACGCTGCTACAGATCCTTATTCGGATGCTGATGCAGGGGTTGATGGAGCTTGGAATTTGGAGTTGCAAAAAAATTTAACTTCAATTATAGGAAATGCAAATTATGATATTGGGCATTTGTTCGGTGCTTCAGGAGGTGGTGGTGATGCAGGTTGTATTGGTTGTGTTTGTGTAAATCCAGCTTCCGTAGATGATTATGGTAAGGGTAGTGGTTTTACTTCGCCATCAAATGAAAAACCTCAAGGGGATGCTTTCGATATAGACTATGTGGCTCATGAAATGGGGCATCAATTAGGAGCAAATCACACTTTTTCGAGCGAAGATTTTGAAGGAGAAGGAGTGAGCGTAGAGCCAGGAAGTGGTTCTACTATTATGGGATATGCAGGAATCACTGATTATGATGTTCAAAATCTTTCGGATGATTATTTTGCTTATGCCAGTATTAAACAAATTCAAGATAATTTGGCAACTAAAAGTTGTCCTGTCAGTACTACAATAAGCAATCAAACACCTACAGTAAGTGCTGGATTGGATTATACTATTCCAAAAGGAACACCTTTTGTTTTGGATGGAACGGCTTCAGATCCTAATGGAAATGCCATGACATATTGTTGGGAACAAAATGACTCTGCTACTAGTAGTGAAACTGGAGCTAAAAGTATTACCTATAGTGATAAGGCTAATGGTCCTAATTTTAGATCTTTTTTGCCTAGTAGTGTAAATAAACGGTATTTTCCTGAGTTGAATAAAGTGTTAGTTGGGCAATTGAGCACTACTTGGGAGTCGGTTTCTACTATTGGAAGGAATTTGAATTTTGTATTTACTGCTAGAGACAATGCTGCTTCGGGTGTAGCACAGACTAATTCGGATGCTATGGTTGTAACTGTTGATGGTAATAAAGGGCCTTTTGCTGTAACATCACAAAATACTTCAGATACAGGTTGGATTTTAGGATCTTCGCAAGAGATTACCTGGAGTGTGAATAATACTAATTTATTGTCTGGGGCAAGTAATGTAAATATTAAATTATCTACTGATGGTGGGTTGACTTTTCCAATAGTTTTGGCAGCCAATACACCGAATGATGGTTCTGAAATTATCACTTCACCTTCGACTGCGGCTAAAAACTGTAGAATTTTAATTGAGCCAGTGGGGAATGTTTTTTATGCAGTGAATAGTGTTTCTTTTGCTTTAGGATATAGTGTGGAGACTACTTGTAATACCTATACTTATTCTGCGCCCTATGCTATACCAGAATCATTAACGTATGCAGAGAAAACAATTGTAGTTCCTGCAACTACTTCGCTGGTTAGTGATGTTAATTTTAATGTTAGTTTTACGCATGAGTATATATCGGATGTTCAAATTGAAGTGGTAAGTCCAAAAGGAACTACTGTAAAATTATTTAATAGTCAATGTAAAGCGGTAAATAGTAGTTTGGCTTTAGCATTTGATGATTTGGGAGGAGCTTTAAGTTGTGGTAAAACTACCAGTCAAACAATTGTTCCGATTAATTTTTTATCAGCTTTTAATGGAGAGAATCCGCAAGGAACTTGGAAGTTGAGATTTAGAGATACAGGTGCTGGAGATACAGGAACAATAAACACGGCGTCAATTCAGATTTGTTCTAGTGCTTATGCTACTTTAGGTATTCCTAGTTACGAAATCAATGATTTTATGTTGTATCCTAATCCTAATAAGGGAAAATTTACTGTTTTATTTACTAGTACTGATAAGGCTGATATTCGTGTTTTTGTTAGTGATATGATGGGTAAAATAGTGTATGATGAAAAATTTAAGAATACGGGTGATGTCAATATGATTATTCAGCTTCCTAATGTAAAGAATGGAACTTATATTGTTAACGTTGTGGATGGTGATCGAAAAGGGGTTTCGAAGATTATAGTGAATTAAATCGATTTTGGGTATAAATAAAAAACGAGAGACATTGTCTCTCGTTTTTTATTTTCCATTGAAGGTTGTCATGGTGTTTTCTAATCCGGCTGTTCCAAAAGATTTTATAATTTCGGAAGCGACTTCCAGTCTTTCTGGGAGTTTTGCTTTCTCATTATCGTCCCAATCTCCTAATACATAATCGACTTGTTGTCCTTTTTTGAATTCGTCGCTGATACCAAATCGGAAACGGGTATATTCTTGTGTGTTCAATACAAGATTGATGTTTTTAAGTCCGTTATGACCTCCGTCACTGCCTTTTTTACGGATGCGAACAGTTCCGAACGAAAGATTCAAATCATCAGTGATGATAAAAATATTTTCTACTGGAATGTTTTCTTTGTCCATCCAATATTTCACGGCTTTACCGCTTAAATTCATGTAGGTATTGGGTTTGAGTAATAAAAAAGTTCTGCCTTTGAATTTGTATTCGGCTAGAGCGCCTAGTTTTACGGTTTCGAAAGAGAGTCCTTCTTTTTTAGCTAAAAAATCGACTACTTTAAAACCAATATTGTGACGGGTGTTTACGTATTCGGAGCCGATATTACCAAGGCCAACGATTAAAAATTTCTTCATATTGTCTATGTTCTCTTCTGTTTTTGGTGATGAAAACAGGTTTTGTATCCATTTTATCATGTTGCAAAAGTAGACTTAATTAGATAATTAGTCAATTAGATAATTAGAAAATTTGTGAATTAAGGGGTAGAACAAAGAATATAGAGAACAGAACAAATTGGAATCAGTGTAAAGTATAATCACAATATTGTCATCCCGAGGAATGAGGGATCTTCTCAATATTAGATTTAGAGCGTTTTGTTATATAACAGGTATTTTGAATTTGATTGTGGAGTTACATGTGGAGATATCTCCTTCGTCGATATGACAGAGAATGCGTGAAGTGGATTGTGTAAATAAGTTTTAAATGTTTTTAAAGCGCTAAAATCTAATTTTTTCGCTTCATGTCAAAAAAAAAAGCACCAGTTGTGAAACTGATGCTTTTGATATAGATTGAAAAAGTATTATTTTTTCTTTTTTGCAGGAGCTTTTGCTGCTTTTGCTGCTTCTTGAGCCGCTTTCATAGCAGCACGAGAAATCTTCACTTGACAAATTACTGTATTGTCTGGGTGCATGATTTTGAAGTTTTCAGCAGGTACTTTAGTAACGTATAATTTGTTACCCATGTCTAATGGAGTAATGTCAGCTTCAACGAAATCTGGAAGATTTTTTGGTAAAGCTCTTACTTTTAATTTACGGTTGTTAAGACGTAAATCTCCACCTGCCATAACTCCTTTAGAGTTACCAACGATTTTTACTGGAACTTCAATAGTGATCTCTTTGTCATCATGGATTTGAAAGAAGTCAATATGTAAAATTTTGTCAGATACCGGGTGAACCTGGATATCTTGTAAAACAGCGTTGAATGATTTACCATTCGCAAGCTCAATCACAACTGTGTGCGCGTTTGGAGTGTAAACCAAGTTCTTGAAAGCTATAACTTCCGCTGAAAAATGAACTGCTTGACTTCCTCCGTATAATACGCAAGGAACCAATCCAGCATTACGTAAGGCTTTAGTAGCTACTTTGCCCACGCTTTCTCTTTCTGATCCTTTAATTGTAATCGATTTCATTGTAAAAATTTATATAGTTATTAATTAAACTCTTGTTTAAATTAGCTTTTGTTTTTAAGTATGAACTACATTAAAAACTTTCCGCTAATTGAATTGTTGTGGTGTACCATGTGCATTACTTCAGCAAAAAGAGGTGCACAACTCACTACTCTTATTTTATTTGATTGTTTTTTTAACGGAATAGAATCGGTTACGATTAGTTCCAACAATTTTGAATTTTCTATTTTTTCGTAAGCGCCACCAGATAAAATGGCGTGTGTACAAATTGCTCTTACGCTTAAGGCTCCTTTTTCGATCATTAAATCGGCAGCTTTCGCTAAAGTTCCTCCTGTGTCAATCATGTCATCTACTAAGATTACATTTTTACCTTTAACTTCTCCGATAAGCTCCATAGTTTCGATAACATTGGCCGCTTTTCTTTGTTTGTAACAGATAACTACTTCAGAATTTAAGAATTTTGAATAAGCATAAGCTCTTTTCGATCCTCCCATATCTGGTGACGCAATCATTAAATTATCTAGAGCAAGGCTTTCTACATATGGTAAAAAGATAGTCGATGCAAAAAGATGATCTACTGGTTTCTCGAAGAATCCTTGTATTTGATCTGCGTGTAAATCCATTGTCATGATTCGAGTTGCCCCAGCTGCATCTAATAAATTAGCTACAAGTTTGGCTCCAATCGGAACTCTTGGTTTGTCTTTTCTGTCTTGTCTTGCCCAACCAAAGTAAGGTATTACAGCAGTAATATGTCTTGCTGATGCACGTTTTGCTGCATCAATCATTAATAATAATTCCATTAAATTATCTGCAGTTGGAAAAGTAGAGCATACTATAAATACGCGTAACCCTCTGATAGACTCCTCGTAAGATGGCTGAAATTCGCCGTCACTATAAGTAGACATTGTTACTTTACCCAATGGTATACCGTATTCTTTTGCAATTTTCTCTGCAAGATATTCACTTTTTGAACAAGCAAAAATTTTAGCTTCTGGTTCTAGGTGTGACATTTAATTTGTTGTTTTGTAGTTAGTTGTGTATATCGTTTTTAACGAGGTGCAAATTTATAAAATTAATTCAACTCTGAAAGGAAAAATTTAAGTATTTTTATTAGAATGTTTAAAAAAATTTTTTACATTTGCACCGTGTTAAAGGAAAAGATAATTGTTAATACATTTTATCTCTTTATTGCGTTGGAATGACTGTCGTCATTTCATGTCTGCTAAGCCCGGATGGCGGAATTGGTAGACGCGCTGGTCTCAAACACCTGTGGGAAACCGTGCCGGTTCGACTCCGGCTCCGGGTACAAAAACCTCTTCGAAAGAAGAGGTTTTTTTGGTTTTAAATGGATTTTCATAAAAAAACAAGTCTAAAGGAGATAACTTAGATTTTCTTGGCAAACAAAAAATTTCATTGGAAGCTATTTTTTAGGGCTATAATTTACATTTTATTATATTGTTGAAGGAACGTATTGTAAACTCGCTCTGTTAGTGTAGATTACTTTTCGATTTCAGGCTCTTTTTTGCTAAGTGCAAAGATTGCAAACAAACGAAAAAGATTGCTAATCAGATAAAAAAAAACACCTCTTTTGAGGTGTTTCTGTTAGAATGATTTAGTAAATTTTAAAACTAAATTAGTATAATCTGTTTTTCCTTTGTCCTGAATCTTATAATCAGACAAAGAGATAATTTTAGAATTTTCTGGTGAAGTTTGGCTAGGATTTTGTTTTATTATTGGCTTATTCGAAAATTCTAAAGACATTTGAATGGTTTCTGAAATTTGGGTTTTTTTGTCTTTTTCCATATTTATTCGTTTAATAATCCGCACTCTTTTAGAGAATGTATTGCTTGGGTTTCTAGTGTTGACAAAGCCTGTAAGGATTTTGCTATCTTTGGTTTGATGTTCTTAAAATCTTTAAGAATAATTTTACCATTCTGTTTTCTCTCCGCAAAGTTAGTGAAAAAAGTCAAATACTTACGAGGAGCAACTCCATCAAAAATTAATATCCTAACTTTGTCTGTACTAGTTTCATCTTCTGTGATTGCATCATCATGTAAAGTTATTCCTAAACTCTTTTTATAAGGTTCAATGTAATAAACTTCCTTAATACCTGCAACAATAATATGCCTAGCGCAATTATGACAAGGATATGTCGTGCTAAATAACTTACCATTAATCATTTTTTCTCCTGAAATCTGACTTCCTGATATAATTGCATGCATTTCAGCATGGACTGACCTAGAAAACTCAATTAGGTCTTTAATCTTTGAATTTCTTAATTTTGAATTAAAAGTACTAATTTTTTTCATATCTGTGTAACCTTCGTCATTAAAAAAAATTGTTTTTAATTCAGAATCTTCCTGTAGTGTTTCTATTATACTTTGCACTAATAAATCTTTTTGTTCATCATTACTACAATTGCCAGTTTTGTTACATCTAAAATCAAATTTGTCTCCTTCACGGTATAGGTTGCCTCCAAATTTAGGAACATCATTCCATCCTGTTGATAAGAGATTACCTTTTTTACTTGTTATCGCAGCGCCTACCTGTCTTGATAAACATGCTGAATTACCTGAAGCAGATTTAGCGGCATACATTGCCGTTTCTTCAGCAGTGGGAGTAACTATAGAACTTTCAAAAATTAAATGTAAATATCTTTTAATTTTATCATCTAACTTATCGATATTTTTCTCAGAAACTCTTAAGAAAAAATCACCATCAGTAAATGTGCCTCTTACATTTTGCCCGTTAATATTATTATCATATTCATCAATGTCAATTATGTTTTTGATTTCATCTTTTGCTAAATTTTTATTTGCTAGATTATCTTCACGTTCTTTTTGAGGAGAAAATACACTAAATTGGTAAAAATTATCAGTATAAATTTGTCGAAGTAGTAATAATTCTTCTTTGTTTTTTATTGAATTAAATATAAAACATGTTCTTCTACTTTTAAAATCCTCAGCTTTTGGTAAAAATGTGGGATCATCAGCTATGTTGGTTACTTCATCAGCACGACTGTTATAAATGTCCCTAATGGCAAGTTCTACCAAAACTGAATTATTATTATAACGCTTTCTAATAGCATTGCCTTCGTTTATTTTATACATTAAATCAGAGAATTGTTTTGTTTTCTCTTCAATTGATTGATAATTGTTTATTTTATAGGTATCTATATGATCACTCAATTTTAAAATTTCAACTTTATAGCCATACGTATCTTTAAGAATTTTAGTTAATGATTTGATAACCTCATCTTTCATGGAGCCTATTGGTGAACAAATTCCTAAAAATAATTCTTCAGTACAAGTATTTTTTACTTTCTCTCTAGTTGTTTTTCCTTTTGATTCTCCGTCATTAGATAATACTTCTAATTTAATTTGCTCAGCACCCATTTTTTAGATTTTTATTTAAAGGCTAATATAAATAACTATTTATTATAAATGTTCTTAAAAATTAACAAATAGTTAATAAAAATAATGATAGTTCCATTTTATCAATAATGCTTTTTTTAAGAGTTAATAAAATTATTGCAGTTGGTGAACGGTTTTGTTACATAGTTTAAAAACAAAAAAACCTCGAGAAGTACAAACCTCCCGAGGAACTTAAAACCAACATAAGTCAGTCTTTAAACTAGATATCCTAACTAATAACCAAATTTTATATAAATAACTAGTATATTTTTTAAACTACTTAACTGAAAATTTAAAAGTAGTTTTTGTTTTATAATTTTCTCCTGGACTTAAAACAGTCGTAGGGAAATCTTTTTGATTTGGTGAATCTGGGTAATGTTGTGTTTCAAGACAAAGACCAGTTCTGTGAGCGTATGTTCCGCCATTTCTCATTGGTAAAGTTCCATCAAGGAAGTTACCTGAATAAAATTGAATACCAGGTTGATCGGTATATACTTCCAATAATCTTCCGCTTGTTGGATTGTACGCTGAAGCAGCAAAACGCATTCCTTTGTTTTGATTGTTCAAAACCCAGCAATGGTCGTAACCCAATCCTTTTTTCAATTGGTCGTCATTAGCATTAATTTCTTTTCCAACTACTTTAGGTTTTCTAAAATCAAATGGTGTATTGGTTACATCTGTCAATTCTCCAGTTGGAATAAGCGTAGCATCTACAGGAACCAATTTATCAGCATCAATAGTGATTTCATCATCTAAAATTGGTTTTGTAAAATCAGATGATAAATTGAAATACGAATGTTGAGTTAAGTTCACAACTGTTTTCTTATCCGTAGTAGCTTCATAAGTCACATCTAATGCATTGTCTTTGTTTAAAGTATATGTAACAAAAACGGTCAGGTTTCCAGGATATCCTTCTTCCATGTCTTTGGCTACGTATTTCAGTTTCAATGTAGCGGTGTCACCACCTTTTACTTCTTCCGCAGTCCAAATTACTCTATGGAATCCTTCTGGTCCTCCATGCAAAGCATTCGGATCATTGTTGATAGCTAACGTGTATTGTTTTCCGTCCAAAGTAAATTTACCCTTAGCAATACGGTTACCATATCTTCCAATCAATGCACCAAAATAGGGATTAGGCTTTTCATATTGTTCCAATGAATTAAAACCAATAACCACTTCTTCCGATTTACCAGCTTTATTAGGCACTTTAAGAGAAGAAATAATACCACCATAAGTGATAATGTTTACTTCCATACCTTTATGATTTTTCAAGGTATATTGGTCAATTTGGTCCCCTTTTTCGGTTTTACCATATTCTTTTTTTGCTATCGATACAGAGTCTGTAGCATTAGCTTCTAAAACAGTTCCAGCTGCTTCCTCTTTTTTCTCTCCTTTGCACTGTACATTCATACTTGCTAAACTTAAAATGGATACTCCATAAATACAACGTTTTACTAAATTCATATATCTTTTTTTTGGGTTAATCTCTTAAACAAAAAACATTTCAATTTACTGCATCAATCTGCCAAAACTATTTTGGGTGTTCACCTATGGGTGGGGCTTTTTGTTTACACTTTTTTATTTGTTCTCGATTTGCCAACGAAACAAATAAAAAAAGCTCAACTATAGACTAATTTCACTGTACTCCTATGAAAATATTATTATAGTGAAGTAATCCCCCACTCGGACGCGTACTAATTTACAAATTTATATTTTCACGCAAATACTGTAGATTTTTTTATTTAATCTGCCAAATCAACAGAATCTGCGTGAAATTGATTTTTAGTTAGCCAACGCTAATTAAAGCCTAGTTTGAAACAAATGGAAATAAGCTTCATTTGCATTGATAGTATCTTTGAAGTTACGGATAGTTGTATTTGTATCAATTACTAATAATTCAATTCCAGCAATATCAGCAAAATCTTCCATAAATTCAGTAGTTACCGCTTGACTGTAAACAGTATGATGAGCACCACCAGCAAGAATCCATGCCGTAGCTGCGATATCTAAGTTTGGTTTACAATCCCACAGCACGCGAGCAACAGGTAATTTTGGCAAATCAGCCATTGGTTTTACAGCAGTCACTTCGTTTACGATTAATCTAAAACGAGTTCCCATGTCTACTAATGAAACATTAATAGCATCACCAGCAGGAGAATTAAATACCAAACGAGCTGGATCTTCTTTACCACCGATTCCTAATGGGTGTACTTCACAAGAAGCTTTTCCATCAGCAATAGAAGGACAAATTTCCAACATGTGTGATCCTAAAACATAAGATTTTTGTGGAGTAAAGTGATATGTGTAATCTTCCATGAAAGAAGTTCCTCCTTCAAGACCAACATTCATTACTTTCAAAGCACGAACCATTGCAGCAGTTTTCCAGTCACCTTCACCACCAAAACCGTAACCGTCAGCCATTAAACGTTGAGTTGCGATTCCAGGAAGCTGTTTCCAAGCACCAAGATTTTCGAAAGTATCTGTGAATGCTCCAAAACCACCTTCTTCCATGAAAGCTCTCAAACCTAATTCGATTTTTGCTGCCTCAACCAAAGAAGATCTTTGTGCACCACCTTCTAAAAGTGATGGAGTTAAAGTATAAGTTGACTCATAAACAGCTAATAAATCAGCCAATTGTTTATCAGTAACTTTTTCAATATGTTTAGTTACATCAGATGAATCATATCCATTGACAGACATTCCGAAACGCAATTGCGCTTCTACTTTATCTCCTTCAGTAACCGCTACTTCACGCATATTGTCTCCAATACGAGCTACTTTTAAGTTTTGCAATTCATTCCAACCAAGAGCAACTCTTGTCCAGTTTCCTAGTTTAGTTAAAACGCGGTCTTCTTGCCAGTGTCCAACAATTACTTTACGTTTTTTACGCATTCTTGACATCATAAAACCAAATTCTCTGTCTCCGTGAGCAGATTGATTCAGGTTCATGAAATCCATATCAATAGTTGCCCATGGAATTTCAGCATTGTATTGTGTATGCAAGTGACATAATGGTTTGTTTAAAATACTCAAACCACCAATCCACATTTTCGCTGGAGAGAAAGTGTGCATCCAAGTGATGATTCCAATACAGTTTTTGTTTGAATTGGCTTCTAAGCACAAATCCAATACTTGTTTAGGAGATTTCAAAGTGTCTTTAGTAACCACTTTTACTGGAATTTGAGAAGCTTCATCAAATCCTTTTCCCATAATTTGAGCGTGTTCTGCTACTTTTAATAATGTTTCTGGTCCGTATAATTCTTGGCTTCCTACTACAAACCAAACTTCTTTTTGAGATATATCTATCATTGTTTATATCGTTTATATGTTTTTTTAATTTTTTTCTGCTTTCTAAAATTACTGTCCGTAATACGAATCTTTTCCGTGTTTGCGTAGGTAATGCTTTTTGATTAAAGAATCTTTCAATCTTGGAGCATTAGGATTGATTTGCAAAGTCAAATAGGCCATTTCAGCAACAACTTCAAGAACTTTAGAGTTGTAAACGGCTTTGGCTGCATTTTTTCCCCAGACAAATGGTCCGTGATTTCCAATCAAAATCATTTCTGTTTCTTCATAAGAAAGTTTTTTTTCATTGAAACAATCCAAAATTTGGATACCCGTATTATGCTCGTAGTTTCCTTCGATTAAGCTGTCATCCATTGGGGCAGCGCAGGGGATATCTGAGGTTAAGTGGTCGGCATGGGTGGTGCCAAAAATCGGAATGTCTCTTTGTGATTGTGACCAAGCCACAGAATAAGTGGCATGAGTATGTGCAACACCGCCAATATTTGGCCAGTTTTTGTATAAATAAGCATGTGTTTTTGTATCTGAAGAAGGGCGTAGGCTTCCTTCAATAACGTTGTTATCAAAATCAACAATTACGATATCCTCAGGTTTTAGGTCTTCATATGGAACACCACTTGGTTTGATGGCGAAAACTCCTTTTTCGCGATCAACGGCACTAACGTTTCCAAAAGTATACACTACCAAATTCAATGCGTTCAATTGCATGTTAGCTTCGTAGCATTCCTGTTTTAAATCTTTATACTGTGACATGTTGTTGTTTTTTTATTGATGGATCGGCATAAGCACTTAATCGATCGTAGGCTAAAAGTAATTTGTTGTATGCGGCAACTTTGTCAAGTTGTGGTGTATATTCACTTTCAAAAGGGCTTCCCATTTTTTGACTCGCTTCTATTACATTTGGATAAATTCCAGCAGCAACCGCTGCATATATAGCAGCTCCCAAAGCAGGTGCTTGATCTGATAAAGCTACTTTGATAGGTTTGTTCAATACATTAGCCAAAGTTTGCATGATGAATGGAGATTTACGAGCTACACCACCAATTCCAATTACGGTATCAATACGTACTCCTTCTTCTTCAAAACGATCTACTATTTTTTTAGAACCAAAACAAATCGCATTTACCAATGATTTGAAAACATGAGGTGCTTTTGTTCCTAATGATAAGTTTGAAATTGCACTTTTAAGTTCTTGATTAGCATCTGGAGTTCGTCGCCCGTTAATCCAGTCTAAAGCGATTGGAATACTTTCAGATAATGGAATTTTCTCTGCTTCAATAGTTAATTCTTTGATTAATTTATCACTGATTTCTGCTTTCAACTGTTCTTTTTGTTCGTCTGTCAATAGGGTAGAACTGGTTACTAAATTTTCAGTTGGCCATAATAATAATTCTTTGTACCAAGCTAATAAATCGCCAAAAGCAGATTGTCCAGCTTCTAACCCGATATAGCCTGGAATTACTGAACCATCAACTTGTCCGCAAATTCCACGAACTGTTTTTGTTCCAATAGATTCTTTAGTATCAACAATAATATCACAAGTTGAGGTTCCCATAACACGAACCAAAGTATGTTCGTCTATTTTTGCACCAACTGCTCCTGAATGTGCATCAAAAGTTCCTACTGCGATAACGGTATCTGTAGTAAGACCTAATCGAGTAGCCCATTCTTGGTTTAAATTACCTGCTACTAAATCAGAAGTATAGGTTTCTTCATATAAGTTGCCACGTAATGCAGCTAGATACGGATCTAATTTTTCTAAAAATTCTACTGGAGGTAATCCGTTCCAGTCTTCGTGCCACATTGCTTTGTGACCCGCTGCACAACGGCTTCTTTTGAAAGTTTTTAAATCTTTATTATCGATTAATAAATATGTCATTAAATCGCAATGTTCCATCCAAGTATGAGCTGCATTTTTGACAGCTTCATCTTCTCTGGCAACATGTAATATTTTTGCCCAAAACCATTCTGATGAATAGATTCCTCCTTCATATTTTGTAAAATCTTCTCCACCCCAGTTGGCTGCCAGTTCGTTGATTTCGTTCGCTTCATTTATGGCAGTATGATCTTTCCATAAAACCATCATGGCATTTGGATTATGCTCAAAACCTTTTACCAATGCCAATGGAGTTCCATCTGCAGCAACTGGTATTGGAGATGAACCTGTAGTGTCGATACAAATACTTCTGATAAGAGAAGGATCTATTTTACTGTTTTCTACAACATATTTTATAGTAGTTTCCAATCCTTCGATATGATCCAATGGATGTTGACGAAACTGATTTATTGATGCATTACAATATTCTTTATTCGCCCATCGCTTGTAGTTACAAACGCTAGATGATAATTCCTGTCCATTCTCAGTGTCTATCAATACGGCACGAACAGAATCTGAGCCATAATCTAATCCAATTACATAATTTTTCATCGCAATTCTTTTTATATAAGTACAAATATAATATTATTATTTAATAAGTGTGTAAAAAACACTTATTTTTTTAAAGTTGCAATTATTTAATTTTTAACTTTAAAATAGTCACTGAATAGGCAGGAAGATTCAAAGCTGCTTTTTCCCCTTTCAAAGTGTATTCGCTTTCTTTTGGACTTAATTTTTTAGGATTAGAGAATGAGTTTTCATCATTTAAATCAGAGCTCGCGAGAGTAATAATTTTACCTTTTGATTCTAATTTTGTTCCTTTTAAATCAATACTAATATCTTGTGCTTTCGCAGAAGTGTTAACCAGTTTTACGATTACTTCTTTAGTATTAGTGTCTTTTACTGCAGATGCAAATAAATCGTTTTGTCCAATAAGTGCTTTTCCATCTTGAGTAATGGCTAATAAATCGGTTCCCTTATTATTGGCAAACATTTTTTGAACATAATAGTTTGGCGTTCCGAACGATTCCAAATTGTTAAACCAAATCATATCGGGTGTCCATTGCCATCCTTCTTCGTGAGCAAATAAAGGCGCATACGAAGTAAGATGTACTACTTCGGCATTACGTTCCATACCTGTCATAAAAGCCGCTTCAGAGAAAGCACATTCCCAATTGTTTTTGTTCTCTGGGCTTGCTATAGCTACACTTTGTGCTGCATATTCACCAGCGAAAATTTTAGGTCCTTTACGATCGTAGTTGTCATAACGAGTAACATTTTTACGGAACCATTCAGGTGATTTGTAATAGTGTTCATCAACAATTTCGGCATTTAATTTTTTTAATTCGGTTTGAGCATACTCAAAATAATCTCCTTCTGGAAATGGCCCGCTGCCTGAAACGATTGTGATGTTTGGATATTTCGACTTGATTGCTTTTTCAAAAACTTTGAAACGCTCAATATAATCTGGTCCCCATTGTTCGTTACCCACTCCAATAAATTTCAGGTTGAATGGTTTTGGGTGTCCCATATCAGAACGTACTTTCCCCCAAGGAGTATCAGTGCCTCCGTTTGCAAATTCAATCAAATCGATAGCATCTTGTACATAAGGATCTAATTTGTCCATCGGAACTAATTCACCTGTATTGAATTGACAAGCCATACCACAACTTAAGATAGGAAGGGGAGAAGCTCCAATGTCTTCAGATAATTGGAAGTATTCAAAAAATCCTAAACCAAAAGATTGAAAATAATCAGGAGTTGGTTTGTGTTCAAACTCAGTATTCCAACGGTTGATTAAGATTTCTCTGTCTTCTACTGCACCAACTGATTTTTTCCATTGATAGCGTTGTGCCAAAGTTCTTCCTTCAACAATACATCCGCCAGGGAAACGTAAAAAACCAGGCTGCATATCGTATAATAACTGAACTAAATCTTTACGCATACCATTTTTTCTGCCTTTCCAAGTGTCTTCTGGAAACATAGAAATCATATCTAAATCAATTACCCCAGTTCCTTCAAAAGTAAAACGCAATTTTGCTTTCGCTTCAGTAGCATTTGAAGTTAATTGAGTAGTGTATTCTTTCCAACTATTTCCTGAAACAGCAATACTACTTTCGCCCAGAACTTTATTGTCTTTATCTATTAATTGAACAATAATTTTAGAAATAGTTCCTGATTGATTGGCAGCTTTTAAAGTCAAATTGTATTTTGCGCCACTTTTAACCCCCATTCCTCTGAAACCTTCATTGATGATTTCATAACCTTTAGCATCTTTAACGGTTACTCGACAGTAGTTATGGTTGGTTCCTTTTTGAGAAAATTGAACAGGAACTGCTATTCCGGATTCAGTATTGTAATTATGTTTGTCACTTTTTGGTTGTTTCCAGCCCATTAAACGATCATCGAATTCGAAAGAACGGTTTTTTACCATTTCAGCATATAAACCACCATCGGCAGCAAAGTTGATGTCTTCAAAAAACACACCGTACATTGTAGGCTCAATTTTAGTAATTGTTTTGCTAGTATTTACTTCTAGTTTGGATTGTGCTTGACTGTATAATCCGTTTAGCAAAAAACCGCAAAGGGTAATTTTGGTGATTAAATTCGGTTTCATTTTTGTATTAGTTTAAGGTTTAAAGTTTAAAGTTGTTGTGATGAACTTTAAACTAATTTTATTTTATATCTGCTAAGAAATTTAGCTTCTCAGTAACTACTTTAAATCTATCCAAACTTTCATTTTTCCAACGCCTCTGTTAGACCATGAGTAATATGGAATCGCTTTAAATTTCTCTGTTTGAATAGTATTTACGCCTTCTAAAAGGTTTGCTTCTTTAGTAACTTTGAATTTGTCATTAGCATTAATGGTGATTTTGTCAAAGTCGGTTGGATTGTCAATTCCTTCAATGGCGTATACAATTGGTCCGTATTCTAAAGCTACTTTTCCATTGTTTCCTTCTACTTTAGCATTTGTCACTACTTCTTTTACTTCCATTGGGAAATCTAGTTTGATAGTTTCGCCTTTTTTCCATTTTTTAGTAATGGTGATATAGCCGTTGTCTTGTTTTTCTTCAAAAGGTTTTCCATCAATAGTTACGGTAACTTTTGAAGTTGAAGTAGTTTTATAACTGTATAAATCTCCTGGCAAAACTTCATTTCTAGCCCAACCTGGAATTCTTAATTTGATAGTGAATTCGGCTTCTTTTTTAGGAGAAACTGTTACAGCTACTTTACCATCCCAAGGATAATTGGTTTGTTGAGCAATTTCAAGTTCTGTTTTATCTAAAGAGACTTTTGCATTGTTTGATGCATATAAGTTTACATAAAGAACATTTTTGCTGGTAGAATAAATCAACCCAGGAATAGATGGTATAAATCGAATTAGATTTGTTGGACAACAAGAGCAATCAAACCACGATTGGCGAGTACAAGAGCCACGATTGGATTGGAATACACCATCTGACTCTAAAGCATTTGGATAGAAGAATTTTTCTCCGTCCAATGATAAACCAGAAATTAATCCATTGTACATGCTACGTTCGATAACATCAAAATATTTTACATCTCCTGATAAATTAAATAAGCGGTGATTCCAATACACATCGCCAATAGCAGCACAAGTTTCATTGTAAGCTGTAAGATTTGGTAATTCATAATTGTCACCAAAAGCCTCTCCGTCATGTCTTGCACCAATACCGCCCGTGATGTACATTTTTTTGTTGGCCATATTGGACCACAAATTATTCACAGCATTTAGGTAGTCTTTGTCATTATAAATAGCAGCAATATCCGTCATTCCTGCATACATGTAAACAGCTCTCACTGCATGACCTACAGCTTCTTTTTGTTGAATAATCGGAATGTCGTCTTGAGCATAAGTTCCGTATAATTTATGGTTTTTTGGATTTCCTCGGTTATCTAAAAAGTATTTGGCAAGAGTTAAGTATTGTTTATCACCCGTAATTTGATATAGTTGTACGAGTCCAGTTTCTACTATTTGATGACCTGGAACACCATGGACTTGGTTTGGTTTATCACCAAAAGTAAATATCAGTAAATTAGCATTTTTGATAGCAATATCTAAGAAGTTTTTCTTTCCAGTAGCTTTATAATGAACAACTGCAGCTTCAATCAAGTGACCTGAATTGTATAGTTCGTGACTAATTTGTAAAGATTCCCAACGTTTTCCTTCAATAACAGGAACCCAAGTACATGGTGGTTTTGCTGGATTAATAGTACGCCAAGTAGTTAAATATCCATCTTTTTCCTGTCCCACTTTTATAATATCAATTAGTTTGTCTAACAATTGTTCCAATTTTGGGTTAGGTTCACTTATCAATGTATTAGAAGCGCCTTCAATGATTTTATAAACATCAGTATCATCAAAAGGCATTTGACCTTTTACTTCTCCTTTCATTTTTCCACCGGCAATCAAAAAATTGTCCATACGACCTTCTTCTTCACATTTGTGAATAGCATATTCGATGGTTTTTTCCTGAACTTTTTTGATGATAGGTAACCAAAAGGCGTCAGTTATTTTGACATCCTGAATGTTGACAGGGGAGATGTTATATCCCAAGTTTTTGTTAGCACTTTTCTGCGCATTTGCTGTGGCTGAAATGCTTAAAATGGCAATCAGAGAAAGAGCTTTGTTTCTTAAATTAAAAATCTTCATAATTCGGTTTTAACTTTACAAGGTGCAATATAAAAAAAATAAGTGTAAAAAATACATTTTTAAAATAATTCTATTTTTTTTACAATTTTGGCCATAAATCACTATCCCATTGTAATTGCTTTATCTGTAATATTGGTCTGCCATTTTGTTTGGCGCTATAGGCATGATAAATGATATAGTCTTTGCCGTCAAAGGTATAAGTGCTGTTGTGCCCCGCTCCAAACCAATCTTGGTCACCTTGAATTAATAAAGTTCCTCCACCTTCGGTCAGTAATTTTCCTTCTTTGTCTACATATGGACCAGTAATGGTTTTTGATCTTCCAACGACTACTTTATAGGTACTATCTTTTCCTCGGCAACACAAATCCCAAGAAAGGAATTGATAGTAATATCCATTTTTTTTGAATATAAAAGGAGCTTCAAGTGCACCATCACCAGGGTCAGCATCTGCTAATTCAAAAGTTCTTTTGCGTTTAGCAATAGTGTGCCATTCTTGAGGTTGTGCAATTGATTTTAAATCAGGATTTAATTTGACCATTTTTAGTCCTTCCCAAAAAGAACCAAAAGATAGCCAAGGTGTATTGTTTTCGTCAAAAGTTAAATTAGGATCGATAGCATTCCAAAGATCTCTGTTGGGAATGGATTGAATAACGATTCCCTGATCTACCCATTTGTAAGCAGGGTCTTTTGGGTCTAAAGTTGTATTGGTGGTAACTCCAATTGCCGAAGTGTTTTTGGCGAAAGCCGAAACCGAATAGTACAAATAGTAGACGTTATTGTGAAATGAAATGTCTGGTGCCCAAATATGATTTTTAAAATCGGGCACTACAGTATCAACCCAAACCGGTTTTTCTTTGAATATAGCAGGTTCATTTTTCCAGATTTTTAAATCTTTAGAACTAAAAACACTTATGCCTTCGCCTGTGCAATATAAATAGTATGTATCTTTTTGTTTTATCATTACCGGATCATGAACAGTAATATCCTGAGCCAATGCTGATGAACCAATTAAGGCAATTAAGAAAAAGAAAAGCGGTTTTATTTTGGTATATGATTTCATGGTATGTTTTTTTATTCTTTGAACTTTCTGAAATCTGTGGCTATTCAGTTATTCCTTCTGTTGTCATAATTACCCTTTTCATAGAGCCATCTTTATTGTAATACAAGCGATCTACACAAACAGATCTTCTAAAACTACCTCCATTAGGTTGAGTTGCTCCATTATGATAAATAAAATATGATTTTCCTTTGAACTCAATTATAGACTGATGATTGGTATTTGAATTTCCTGCCAGTTCATTCAAAATTCCTTTGTATTCCCAAGGACCATTGATTGATTTACTCATAGCGTAGGCAATTTTTTCAGGAAACTGATAAGCATAAGATAAGTAATACCAATTGTTGTGTTTGTGAATCCAAGGGGCTTCAGTAAAGTTTGGTAAATCTATAGTTTGGATTGGTCCGTCAAGTTCGGTCATGTTTGCTTTTAATTTAGCATAGTGACATACGGTATTTCCCCAAAAGAGGTAGGCTTGTCCATCATTGTCAATGATTACTGATGGATCGATATCATCCCAAGTGATACTGGTTTTAGTAGTCATATCATTAGTAATTAATGCCTTTCCTAAAGCATCTTTAAAAGGTCCTGTAGGACTATCAGAAACCGCTACTCCTATTGCTTTTCCATTGACAGTTCCATGTTCTACGGCCACATACCAAAAAAACTTTCCATTTCTTTCAATAACCTGCGAAGCCCAAGCATCGCCTTTTGCCCATGCAAAATCAGATGCTTTTAAAGGTACAGGGTGTTCTTGCCAATGAATCATGTCAGAGGTAGAATAGACCAACCATTCGTTCATCTTATAAAAGTTAAAATCATTTGGGGCTTCATCATGACCCGCATAGAGATATACTTTGTCTTTGTAAACCAATGCAGCGGGATCTCCAGTGTATTTGTCTTTTATAATCGGATTATTGACAACAGGTGTTGTAGTTGTTTTTTTCTGTGTATTATCTTGTGCCAATGTTTTGGTGGTAGTCATTAGAACAAGAGCAATAAATGGTATAAAAAGGTTTTTCATTATCGTTTGATTTTATGAAGTCTTAATTTGTTGAAACACAAAACCCTTTTCTAAAATTTAAAAAAGGGTTTGAGTATTAAAATTTTAATTTGTTTTTTTGCCCCATACTGGTATTCCTGCTGCGGTAAGCCCAGAATAAGTTATGGTTACTTTACGAGTTGCTTTTTCCCAGTCCCAAGCATCGCTTACTTTGCATTTTACACCATTTACGGTTAATGTTTTATTGGTACTGTCATATGACCAAGTGCCAGAAGCACCTCCACTTACTTTGTTATCTGCAGTTAAGAGTATAGTTGTAGATTTTTGAATAACACCATATTGGTAATTCATTGTAATTTGTTCCCAACTTCCAATAAAAGAAGCCGCTGTAATGGTTGTGGTTGGCACACCAGCATATCTTTCAGGATCAACAACTGGCCAGCCGTCTTCGTTCCACTTTATAGCGCGAACATGTCCCATCATAATAGCATTTGATGCATTAATACCAGCTACATCTTTTGGTAAACGTGCTTGCGAAGCATAAAACCACTCTTTTGTTTCAGGATTTTGAAAAACGGAACAGTGTGAAAACCCTACCCAACCAGTGTGACCATTAAAACCATAAGGATGTGTAAGCATTGGCCAACAATCAGCTCCATTGGTTATATTAGCTCCATCGATTCCCATAAAAGGTCCTGTAATACTTTTGGAACGACAAACCCTAGTATTGTAAGGCACTTCTAAACCATCATAAGCCATAAATAGGTAATAGTATTGAGTATCTGGATTGTATATGATTTCTGGTCCTTCAGAAGCTTGCCAACGACTAGAAGGATGTCTTGATGCTATGCGAGTTCCATAGTCGCTTAATGTTTTCAATTGATCTGGTTTTCCAGTTGTTGCATTCAATTTTAAAGCTGCTATTCCTGAATGCCAAGAGCCATAAATTAAATAATGTTCACCTTCGGGAGTAATAACCATTGTTGGGTCAATAGCATTGAATTTGAAATAGGCATCTTCCCAGTTTCTAGAACCTGTAAAAGAATAAGGCTTTAATCCATCTGGTTCAGAGCAAACTACCATTCCTTTATCTATCCAAGCATTTGTTGCCAAATCATCTGATTCAGCCAGTCCAATAAAAGCTCTTTCAGCCCAAGCATTGTCAAAAGTGCCAGCTATTGGATTATTAACAACAATACTGTAATACATGCGGTATTTATTACCCACTTTAGTAATATAAGGTGCCCAAAATCCGTAGTTAGGATTTTCAATTGCTGGTAATGCAGGAGACATTCGGCCTCTTTTATTGTTCAATGAATCTTTTACCCAAGCAGGAACGGTTGCCATAGCCGACCCCATATATTCCCAAGTTACAAGGTCTTTAGAACGTCTGTATGGGTAGTGCCCGTGACCGTCATGTGCATTTCCATACGAAGCATCAGTTTGGTACATGTAATAGTATTCTCCACATTTTGTAACTGATGGATCGTGTACGTTGGCTAAATTCCATTTCGACCTATCATTCCATGAAGAAATCGAGGAATAGTTGTCTGCATAAGTAGGTCCTGGAAAAGCAGGTGGTACTACAACTGGTGGTACAACAACTACTGGCGGAGTTGTTTCTTTCGTTGGGTCATCGCTTGAGCAACTTGTTGTAAACAAAACAACTGCAAATAATCCTAAGCAGAAGAGTTTTTTTACAATAAAATTCGACTTCTTCATAATCATTTATGTTTTATTTTCCTTCTAAGACCACTACGGAGTAAGGAGGAAGTGTGATTTCTAATTTACCTGCTTTGTTTTCAAACCCTTTAAAAGCTACAGGTTTTATTTTGTCTGGATTATCAAATGAATTATAATCTTGTAATTTTGAAGATGAAATAATCATTCCAGTGAAATTTTTAACTCCAAGATCTTTTACGTCAATTTCTATTTTGTTTGTTTTTTTTGCATCAATATTAACTAATGAAATATGAATAGCTCCGTTTGTATCTTTTGAAGCTGATGCGGAAATAGCGGGAAGTGATTCTCCATTAAAACTATATAGAGGTGAATTAAAACTTATTGGTAATAATTTGGCATCTTGATGTACAGCATACATTTGCATTACATAGTAAGTTGGTGTCAAAATCATTTTAGCTTTATCAGTAAGAATCACTGACTGTAAAACATTTACGCATTGTGCTAGGTTTGCCATACGAACTCTTTCAGCATGGTTATTGAATATGTTTAAAGTTGCTCCAGCCAAAACAGCATCTCTGATAGTATTTTGTTGGTATAAAAACCCTGGATTTGTACCTTTTTCTACTTCGTACCATGCTCCCCATTCATCAACAATCATAGCTACTTTTTTCTCAGGATCATATTTGTCCATGATAGCAGAATGTTTGGTAACTAATTCTTCCATTTTTAAAGCCGATTTCATGGTATGAAAATAACCATCTTCTGAAAATTCAGTTGCATCACCTTTTTTCGCCCAATCAATTACGGCGTAATGATGAACTCCAACGCCACCTAACATATTTAGCGGTATATTTTTCATTAAGACTTCTGTCCAATGGTAATCGTCACTATTTGAACCTGATGCAATACGGGTAATTCCACCTGTATTTCCCCAATCTGACATAAATGTTGCATATTTACGATATTGATCAGCGTAATATTCTGCAGTCATATTTCCTCCACATCCCCAAGCTTCGTTTCCTACTCCCCAAAATTTTACTTTCCAAGGTTCGGCTTTTCCATTTTTCTTACGCAAATCACTCATTGGACTTTTACCTCCAAAATTGGTATATTGAACCCAATCTGCCAGTTCTTGTACAGTTCCACTTCCTACATTTCCAGAAAGATAAGGCTCTGCACCAAGTTCTTGACATAAGTTTAAAAAGTCATGAGTTCCAAAACTATTGTCTTCAGTAGTTCCTCCCCACCATTGATTTACAATTGTTGGTCTGTTTTCTTTTGGACCAATACCATCTTTCCAGTGGTATGTGTCTGCAAAACATCCTCCTGGCCAACGTAGATT
Organism: Flavobacterium sp. 5; assembly: GCF_002813295.1. Lineage (NCBI taxonomy): Bacteria > Pseudomonadati > Bacteroidota > Flavobacteriia > Flavobacteriales > Flavobacteriaceae > Flavobacterium > Flavobacterium sp. 5. The sequence continues at coordinate 1,890,004 of NZ_PHUE01000001.1, read as the reverse complement.
TGGGATTTTTAATTTTTTTAGAGCATCAATAATGTCGTTACGAACTCCAGCCGTATTTGGTATTTTAGAAGTATCGCCCACAAAAAAACCTCCATATATGCATCTTCCTAAATGTTCAGCAAAGTGACCATATATGTTTTTGTTGATAGTTGGAGCATTTGCTGTATTTTTTAATGTAAGTATTGTAGTTTCTTTTTGTGCAAAACTGGTTTGACTGCAAAAAGCTAAAACCAATAATAATAGGATTGTCTTTTTCATGGTGATTTTATTTTATAAAATCATATGGCATCCTTTTGGAGGTTACCATATGATTTTAAGACTTAACTAAACTAACTCAAATAAATATTTTTAGTACCCTTCATTTTGGATGGTACCTATATTGTAATCTTTTTCTTTTTGTGGAATTGGAAAATACTCTCTACCTTTTATATATGAATTGAACTCATCATCTCTAGACTTCAACCATGCTAATTTTGTAGGGTTTTCAAGCCAGCCCCAACGGCGAATATCATCAAAACGGTGGCCTTCAAGAGCAAATTCTAAGAAACGTTCGTGAGCTATTTGGTCTCTCATTTGATCTTGCGTCATTCCTGGTTTTGCAATGCTCAGGTCTGGTAATTGTGCACGATCTCTTACCATCTGAATGTAAGAGTAAGCGCCGGATGTATTGCCAGTTTCGTTTAAACACTCTGCGTACATAAGTAAAATGTCTGAATAGCGCAATAACCTTTCGTTAATTCCAGATTTCCATCCAAATTCATCTGATTTGGTTTCCGAGTTTTCATATTTATTACAATAAATATCATTTAAATCACCAGGACTGGCTGCGTAATAAGTTGCAAAGTCGTGGCCGTACAAAGTAACACCTCCAGGTTTGTTGTACATTACTGTAGCAATAAGACGTGGATCCACTTCGTTTGAAACTGTTTTTTCAATGTGGAAATCATCGAATAAAGTACGAGTAGGTTGTACATCTCTCCAGCCAAAGCCTCTAGGGCCATAAGTAACTGCTCTTGCAGTTGCTTGATTCCAAGTAGTATTTGGAACTCCTCCTTGAGGATAAATCCATGTTCCGCCCAAAGAGGAATCAAATTGAACTTCAAATAATGATTCATCATTGTTTTCTTTTGCCTCAGTGAAATTATCACGGTAGTTTGGCATTAGTGAGTAGTGTCCTAAATCGATTACCTTTTTGAATGCTACTTTAGCATTTTCAAAATCTTTGGTAAACAAATAAGCCTTGCCAAGGTACCCAAGAGCGGCTCCTTTTGTTGCACGACCTTTTACTCCCGCATCTAACCCTGTTACTCCGTCGTATGAAACTGGTAGTAATTCAGCCGCTGCTGTAAAATCAGCAATTACTTGTGCCCAGCCTTCAGCATTTGATTTTTGTGCATAAAAAGCGGCAGGTTCTGTGGGAACAGGGACGTTTTTGAACATATTTACTGCATGAAATAGATATAATCCTCTCAAAAAATAAGCTTGTCCTAGTATTCTATTTTTAAGTTGTGAGTCAGCCATGTCGATGTTAGGGACTCTGGAAAGCACTTGATTCGCACGATTAATACCTATAAAATAGGTTTCATAAGCCCATCCGTAAATATCAAAATTGTAAACGTCACTATTAAATTTACCTACATTTAACATAGCGCCCCAAGGGCTATTACTGTGTGAATCATCTGCTTTAAGATCTAAACATAATGGTGTACTTCGTTGGTATGCACCATCTGTAACCAAGGCAGCATAGGTTGCATTTAACCCTTGCATTGCGTCGTCATCTGTTTTCCAAAATGAACCCGTAGTTTCTAAATTAGGGTCGGTTTGTACTAAATCTTCATCTTGTACACAACTCGTAGTCAACACAGAAAGTGAAAAGAACAGAGCAGTGTAGCTTAATATATTATATTTCATCTTGTTATCTTTTATTTATTAAATGTATTAAAATTCAATCTCTACACCCATTGTAATCGTTCTAGGGTTAGGGAATGAGCCTCCTTCGTAGGCTCTAGAAAATAGCCCATCACTTATAAAATCTGGATCATTACCAGTATATTTTGTAAAGGTTAATAGATTTTGCCCGCTAAGGAAAAGTCTAGCTTTGTTAATAAATTTAGTATTTGTCACAGGAATATTATAGCCTATTTGAGAGTTTTGCAATTTTATATAATCACCACTTTCAATAAATCGGTCTGAATCTCTACCATTAGAATTTGGATCACCAATTATAGGTCTAGGAACATTGGTATTTGTGTTTGTTGGTGTCCAAAAATTTAGCATATCAGTACTAGCATTAGAGTATTGTCCTGCCATTAAGTCGCGATAAGTTGAATTAAATATTTTATTACCTGCGTTACCTTGGAAAAATATTGAAAAATCGAAATTTTTATAAGAACAACTTAAGTTCAAACCGTAATTGTATTTTGGAATAGCCGATCCTTGAAAAGTTCTATCTTCATTTGTTATTTTTCCATCTCCATCTACATCTCTAAATTTAATATCTCCAGCCCTAGCATTGCTTTGTGCAGGAGAGGAGGCAACTTCTGCATCACTCTGAAAAATACCAATAGTTTCAAACGCATATAATTCTCCGATTGATCTACCTACTACTGTTTTTGATGCAGCTCCATAAATAGGGTCGTTATTTCGGTTTAATTCTAGGACTTCATTTTTAAGTGTAGATAAATTACCAGAAATATTATACTTGAATGCATGGTCATTATTTCCATAAGACAAAGTGAATTCTAATCCAGAATTTTTGACTTTTGCAACGTTAGTTGTAATAAAAGCTGGAAAAGATCCTGATGATAAAGGTGTTGGTCCATCTGCTAAAAGATCAGATGTTATCTTTTCATAATATTCTCCTGTGAATTGTAATTTATTATCAAACAATCCTAATTCTAAAGCTACTGAACTAGATTTGGAAGTTTCCCATTTTAGATTTGGATCCTTTGCTGATACAACAGCTGTTCCTGGAGCTGTAGTAGAAACCCCTTCATTATTTGTGAAACTATAGTTAATATAAGGATTTACAGTTTCGGCATAGCTATATGGCTGTAGTGTATTGTTTCCTAATATTCCATAGCCTCCTCTAAACTTAATTAAATTTACCCAAGTAGGAAGTGTTAGGAATTTCTCATTACTTAGCTTCCAACCTGCTGAGAATGAATATGCATTAGAGGTATTGTTTTTTTCAGTAAAAAGAGACGATTTATCTTGTCTAAAATTACCTTGAACAAAGTAACGATCATCGTAGTTATAGTTTATTCTACTGATGAATGATTTTGCTGTTACTCTTGACTGATATTCACGTGTAGTTATTTTATCAGCATTTTCTATATGGATAATTTCTCCAGTTTGAAAACCTAAGCCATTTGACATATGATTATAATGATTAAAATTTTCATTAGTGGTACCCGCTAAAATTTCAATTTTATGTTTATCAACATTTAGATCATATGTTAATGTATTGTCCAAGAATGTTCTAGTTTCACTTCCATTACTAGCGTCAAGAGTTGATTTTTCTTCGTTTACAACAAAATACCAGCCTAAATCACTTGGCGGATTATAATATCTGTTTTTGAAATCTAATCGATCTGCACTAACATTTATTTTGTATTTTAAGCCTTTAACAATTTCTAGTTGTGCCCATACATTCCCAACAAAACGATTTCTTCTAGTTTCATTTTGTACTAGATTATTAAAACCTATTACATTTAAAGATATAGCTCTTTGCGTAACAGCGTCTGCACCTCCATAACCTCCAAGTCTATTAGCGTCATATACTGGAATAGTTGGGATAGCTGTTAGTAAACCAGATATTGCTGTACCAAAATAAGTGTTGAAATTTTCTTTGTCTGATTGTGTGTAGCTTATTTTTGTTCCGTATTTAAATTTTCCTTTAGTACCTGTTAAATTCAAATTATAGGCGTATCTCTCATATTGTTGAGGTGTCTTAAGATAGCTGTCGTTGTTGAAATAATCTAAATTCATATTGTATGAAAGTGATTCTGATCCTCCTGAAATACCTAGCGAATGGTTTTGAATAACGCCTGTGTCGTAAGCTTCTTTTTGCCAGTCTGTATTTACATTGGAAATGTAATATGGACTATTTGGGTTATTACCTGGTGCGATGTCTATTGCCTCGTTATTTTGAAGATTTTTATTTTTTTCAGCTTCATTTGCAATAGTTTGATATCCAACTCTGTCGGTTAGTGACCATCTTTTAGCTACATTTTGCATACTCAATGTAGATTTGTATTTGATGATCATTGATCCCGCTTTTCCTTTTTTGGTAGTAATAATAACTACTCCATTTGCACCACGAACTCCATAAATAGCAGCTGTTGCCGCATCTTTTAATACTTGCATAGATTCAATATCACCTGTTGCAAAGTCATAAGGACTATCTAGAATTACTCCATCAATAACCCAAAGAGGGTTGTTGTTTGTAAACGATCCAATTCCTCTAATTTTAATATTTACGAATCCTCCCGGTTCTCCTGAAGATTGCACTGTTACACCAGCTACTTGACCTTGTAGAACTTTGGCAGCGTCATAGGCGATCACTTTTTTAGCACTTTCCATGTTTACTATACCAACTGCTCCAGTAATATCAGCTTTCTTTTGTGATCCATATCCAATTACTACAATTTCATTCAGCTTATTAGAACTGTCTTTCATTGCGAAATTAATTTTTGTACGATTAGAAATAGTAATTTCTTGATTGTCATATCCTACATAAGATAATACAAGTACATCTGTAGGTTTGGCATTGATAGAATAGTTTCCGTCAAAATCTGTTGAAGATCCTGAAGTTGATCCTTTTACCAAAATATTAACTCCTGGTAGTGGTAAGCCGTCTTTTTCTGATGTAATTTTTCCTGATACTGTATTGCTCTGTTGAGCCGATACAGTATAAGCACTAATGAGCATAAGTAATAATGCTATTAGCCATTCTTTTTTAGGCAATAAAAAATTGCAATAAAAAAATAATCTGTGGTTTGTTGTCATACTGATTGCATTTTGGTTAATTATAAGTGTAGTTTTTACATTTGTAAATTTAAATAAAAAAAAAGCATAAAAACAAATTAATCTGATAAAAAAAGTCTTTAAAAAAAATGGATATCATAAAATATGTTGAAAAATGAAAGAATATATGTAATTTTTAATTTCAAAGAACGTTTTCGTTATATGTAAGTTGTTAATAATCAATAAGTTGATTGTTTTGTTTGTTTTGAAAATAATTTTTAATTTTTTTTGCTGTTTTTAAATATTCGTTATAAAAAGTAATATTTTACTTGTAAAATTTGATAAATTCTCAACCTTTTTTTGCCTTAAAAGACCAAAAACAACAAGTTTAAATGTAGTTTTAACACTTAATTATGTTGTTTGTATTGAAAAAGTATATTAAAAAGTGTTTTTTATTCAAATTACTAGGGTCCAATAAAGTTTGTTATGAATGTAAAAGTGACGGTAAAATGGTATTAAAAAATAGATAATCAGGTGTTTGAAATGGTTTATTACTCATTTTAGTGTTATTAGTGTAAAAGCTACACTAAATTAATTTGGTAGTTTTGAGGAAGTTCTTATATTTACGACAAAATATAAATATAGAGATGCTAAATAGTTATAGTACTGAGGACAAAGTTCTACTAGCGGTAGATTGTATCATTTTCGGTTTTGATGAAGGAGGATTGAAAATTCTCTTGATTAAAAGAGATTTTGAACCAGAAAAAGGAAAATGGTCATTGATGGGAGGATTCCTTAAAAAAGAAGAGGTACTAGACGATGCTGCTATTAGGGTTTTAAATACCTATACAGGATTTAATGATATTTATATGGAGCAACTGTATACGTATAGTGAGATTGATCGTGATCCGGTGGAAAGAACTATATCTGTAGCTTACTATGCTTTGATTAATATTGAAAATCATAATGCCGAATTGATTCAGAATTACCATGCCAAATGGTTTAGTGTTTCTGAAGTTCCAAAATTGATTTTTGACCACGATAATATGTTATCACATGCCATTAGAAGATTGCGTTACAGAACATCTATGCGTCCTGTTGGTTTTGAACTTTTGCCTGAAAAATTTAAAATGAGTCAGTTGTTGAAGTTGTATGAATCGATTTTGGATAAAGAAATTGATAAAAGAAATTTCATCAGCAAAATAAATTCTTTGGATATCTTGATAAAATTAGATGAGAAAGATATGACTTCATCAAGAAAAGGTTCGTATCTGTATACTTTTGATAAAGAAAAATATGATGCGAAACTCTTGAATGATTTTGCTATAAATTTTTAAGAACAGAAAATTAGATTTAGTTTTTAAAGTAAATAAAAAAGGAAGTTTCTGCAATAGAAACTTCCTTTTTTTGTGGTATTAAATTTGTTTTCAACTATTTCCTTTTTGGTAATCAGCTAAGAAAGTAGCTAATCCGCTATCAGTAAGAGGGTGTTTTAATAAACCTTCAATGGCGCTTAATGGTCCGGTTATTACATCGGCACCTATTTTGGCACAATTCATAATATGCATGACGTGACGCACAGAAGCTGCTAGTATTTGTGTTTTATAACCGTAGTTATCATAAATTAATCTGATGTCTTCAATTAGTTGCAATCCATCTGTAGAAATATCATCAAGTCTTCCAATAAAAGGCGAAACATAAGTTGCCCCAGCTTTGGCCGCAAGCAATGCTTGACCAGAAGAGAATACTAAGGTGCAATTGGTTCTGATTCCTTTATTCGAAAAGTATTTTATTGCTTTTATTCCGTCTTTGATCATTGGTATTTTCACTACAATTTGTGGATGTAATGCTGCCAATTTTTCTCCTTCGGCAACCATTCCATCAAAATCTGTAGAAATTACTTCGGCGCTTACGTCACCATCTACTAATTCACATATTTTCACATAATGTGCAATAATATTGTCTGCTCCTGTAATTCCTTCTTTCGCCATTAATGATGGGTTAGTGGTAACTCCATCTAATATTCCCAGGTCATTAGCTTCTTTAATGTCTTTTAAATTTGCTGTATCGATAAAAAATTTCATGTCTTTTGTGTTTATATGTTTATAGAATTCTCAACTAAATATTTACTAATTTCCTCACTTACTTGTTTGCTGGTAAATCCGAATTTTTCGTCCAAAACAGTTGCAGGTGCTGAATAACCAAAGTGATCTAGGCCTATAACTTTTCCACTGTCACCAATTAATCCTTCGAGATTTACAGGAAGACCGGCAGTAAGTCCAAAAACTGGTTTTCCTTTTGGAATAATACTTTCTTGATACGATTTGGGTTGTGATTTGAATAAACCTTCGGATATAATGGAAGCAATATTTATTTTTAAATTATGCTCTTTTTCCAAAATTACTGCAGCATCAATAAGTGTAGATACTTCTGATCCATTTGCGATTAAGGTGATGTCTGGATTCGAAGTTTCTTTTACTAAATAACCACCTTTTTTTGCTTCTGTAGCTTCTTCATATCTGGAAGAATTATGAGCTGGAATATCTTTAATATTCTGTCTCGAAAGAATTAATGTGGTTGGTGTTTTGGTGTTTTTCAAAGCAATATCCCAAGCAACTGAAGTCTCGATTGCATCGGCTGGGCGCAAGGCTAGTAAGCTGTTGTGTCCTTTATGGTTTTTTACTTTTTCTAATAAACGCATTTGCGCTTCCTGTTCGATAGGTTGGTGTGTTGGTCCATCTTCCCCAACTCTGAAAGAGTCATGTGTTAGTACATATTTAACTGGAAGTTCTTGGATTGCAGCCAATCGAATAGCAGGTTTCATATAATCTGAGAATACGAAAAATGTTGCTACTACAGGAAGCACACCACCGTGTAATGCAATTCCGTTGGCTATTGAAGTCATTGTCAATTCGGCAACACCTGCTTGTAAAAAGGCACCATTGAAATTATTTTTTTGCAGTACAGATGATTTTTTTAAGAACCCATCAGTTTTGTCACTATTAGATAAATCTGCAGAAGAAACGATTACGTTTTCTACTTTTTCAGCTAAATAAGCCAGTACTGCTGAGGATGCATCTCTAGTAGCAGCATTTGGTTTTTGAACTACTTCACTTAAATCCAATTCTGGAAACTCACCAGATAAAAACAAGTGCATTTTTTGTGCCAATGCTGGATTTTCACTTTCCCATTGACTAATTTTTTGTTTTCTTGAGGTTGCTTTTTGAGTCTTATTAGCTAAAACTTCTTTGTAATGTATACTAACTTCTTCAAAAATGGCAAAAGGATCTTCTGGATTTGCTTTAAGGTTTAAAAGCGTTTTTGTGTAATCTGCTTTGGTGTCTCCAATTGGTTTACCGTGCAATTCACATTCGCCTTCATACATAGTTCCATCAGCCGTAACACAGCCTTTTCCCATGATAGTTTTCCCAATAATTAAAGTGGGTCTTTCAGTTTCATTGTTGGCTGTATCTAATGCTTTTCTAATTTCGGAATGATCATGACCGTTGATGGTGATTACGTTCCATCCCCATGATTCATATTTCATGGCAGTATTTTCAGATGTAACTTCATCGGTCATTGAAGAAAGTTGTACATCATTCGAATCATAGAACATAATAAAATTGTTCAACCCCAAATGTCCTGCGATTCTTCCAGCTCCTTGTGAAATTTCTTCTTGAACACCACCATCGGTTATAAAACCATATATTTTATGATCAAAAAGGCCTTTGAAACGAGCGTCTAGAAATTTTGCTGCGATAGCAGCTCCAACTCCCATAGCGTGTCCTTGTCCAAGTGGTCCAGATGTGTTCTCGATTCCTCTCAAAACATCGACCTCAGGATGACCAGGTGTCACCGAGCCCCATTGTCTGAATTGTTGAAGGTCTTCTTTTTTGTAGTTTCCTAATAAATTGTATTGAGCATACATTAAGGCCGATAAATGTCCAGCATCCATAAAGAAGCGATCTCTAAAAGGCCAATCCATTTGAGTAGGATCAAAATTTAAATATTCAGTGTATAAAATATGCATAAAATCAGCACCTCCCATTGCACCTCCTGGGTGTCCTGAATTTGCTTTTTCTACCATAGAAATAGCCAGTGCTCTTATGTTATCTGCGGCTAATTGGTCGATTTTTTGGTTCATAATCTATTGTATTTGTTTTTTTAATAGTGATTTAATGTTTTCTATTTTTAGTTACTAATGATTAGATTTTGCTTTGGAAAGAATAATCATTTTTATTAAGTGTAGAAATATTTTTTGAATTTTAAACTTGAGATAACTGTAATCTTCTCTTGTTTTAAATTGAATATGTAGCTTTTTGTTTTTTTGATGATAATTTTATCTATTGGCAACTAACTATATTTGAGAGGCTAACGATGAATAAAATAATAAGTGTAAAAAATACATTTGCAAATATAACTAAATTTGTTTTATAAAAACAAAAAAATATAGAATTGCGATTTTGACCTTTGTTTTTTTCAAATTTACCCCTTATAGTACGTTTTAAATAAGCGTTACTTTGCGATATAGATTCAATAATACAGTGGTTTGTTGTTATTGGCTTAATAAATTTGTAGTTAGCTTTGATTAAGTGAATTTTACATACTCAGTTAGTGAAAAGTTTAAAAATTTGGTTAATTTATTTATGCCTGAAGCTTATGCTTTGGGCGTAAATAATAAAAAATCAATTAGAGAGTTTATGATAAAAAAGTAAATAATAATTATTTAAATTTGGTTTTAGTTAGGTTAAAAAGAGGCTGTGTCACTGGAAAAACAGTCTCTTTTTCTTTTTTTTATTCCAACATTTAGGGGAAGTGTGAGGCTAAGTGTAAATTTCGTGATAATTTGATTTTTGAAAGTCTTTGTACTTATTCTATAATGAATTTCTAATAATCAATGCACTTTTGTTTTCAATTTGTTCTTTTTTTCCAGTAAGAACCATTTGGGCTAATATTTTCCCCATGGTTGTAAAATCGGTTGAAATAGTTGTAATTCCATTAGATACTACTTTTTTTAGTGGAGTTTCATTATAGGAAATGATACCAAAATCAGTTCCTAATTTTAGATTTTGTTCTCGAGCTTTCTCAATTACCTGGACCAGATCCCTGTCAATTGGGATGATATAAACACTTCCAGTTGTTATCTCTCTATCAGTAAATTCCTGAATAACTTCATAATCTATGCCGTTTTCCAAACAGTAGTTTTCAAATCCAATTTTCATTCCTGGTGGCTCTCTGAAACCAGGGAAAATCATTATGAATTTTTTGTATTTACTTAGTTTTGTTTTTCCTTTATTCAGCCCTTCAAAGATATCTTTTTTGTGATTTTGATAAATCGCAGGAAAAGATTTCAACTCTTCATTTGTTTGATCCAGGATAATTACGTCATTTACTGGTAGGGTTTTTATAAAAGCAACTACATCGATTAAGTTGGTTGGCATGATGATGTATTTAGTATAATTTCCGTTACAGTCATTTATCAATTTTTGAAAAACCTGTACATTAAAATGGTGAAAAAAAATATCGACTTGAACATTCTTACCAATGTTTTTTAAAAATGAATTATAGATGTCTTCTTTGAAAATATTTAGCTCGTCAAAGAGTAAAAATATTTTTTGTTTTATAGTAATTTCAACACTTTTGACATAATATCCTTTGCCAGGGATGGCATAAATGATTCCTCTTTTTTTCAGGTCATCGTATCCTAATAAGACCGTATCTCGTGATAAATTAAAGGCTAAACAGACTTTATTTACAGAAGGTAGGCGATCTCCTTTTATGAGTTTTTCCTCGTTAATTGCTTTTTCAATTGAATTGATGATTTGTCTGTATTTAGGGACACCAAGGTTGTTTTGGATTGATATGATTTTCATAGCAGATTGCGATTTTTTCACAAATATACAAAAAACTGGTAGGTACTGGTATTGAAATATATATTTAACTTATAATTTTGAAATTTCACAATTCATAATAAATTAATCTAAAAAAAACACAATTCATAAATTTAAACTAAATTTATAGGTGATTTGTTTATTTTGATCTCAGATAAGTAGAGATATATCCGTACAGGTTGTAGGTAGAATAGAATGAGTTTAAAGTAAATTATTTCTAGTATTTGTAAGATATTGACTTATCTAACTTGTAATAATAACATTACTCGTGATATTAAATGATTGGAGGAATAGAAAGAGATAGTATACCTGAGAAAAGTCTAAAAAAATGTTGAGAAATTTATCTGGTTAACATTATAAACATTTTGATTTATAATAATTAGATATTTAAAATAAAATCAATAATCAGTTTGAAAGCATTTTTTTCAAACTTGAATACTGACCGAGAAAAAAATTAATCACTTTTTAAGCTCATTATGGTCAGAATTGATTGAATACCAAAAAACCATTAACTAACCAATTTTTAAAAATTATGATTTTATGAAAAATGCAAAGAACTTAAATCAGCTAACATGGATAAAAGATTCCTTGTTGTCTAAATTTACCTTGTTGATTTTTATTATGACGTGCTGTATCAGTTTGCAAGCTCAGAATAAAATATCAGGATCAGTAATTGATCAAAAAACGTCTCAGACTATTATTGGAGCTTCTATATTAGTTAAAGGGACCACTAATTCTGCAACTACTGATTATGATGGAAGTTTTACTTTAGATGTATCTGATCCTAATGCAATATTAGTTTTTTCATATGTAGGATATGAAAAAGTGGAAGAGGCATTAAATGGAAGAACTCAAATTAAAGTGGCTTTAAAAGAGGAAAACAATGCCTTAAATGAGGTTATTGTAATTGGTTATGGTACTATTAAGAAAAGTGACATGACAGGTGCAGTAGGAGGCTTAAAATCATCTCAGTTAGATTCTCAAAGTAACACAAATGTAGGTAGTGCAATTCAAGGGAAAATTGCAGGTGTAACTGTTGAATCTGCTGGAGGAGCTCCTGGGTCAGGTACCAGAATTCAAATTAGAGGTGCTGGATCATTAAATAATAATAACCCTCTTATTTTAGTTGATGATATTGCTGTTTCTTCTATGAATAATCTTAACCCTAGTGACATCGAGTCTATTCAGGTATTAAAAGATGCTTCTGCTGCTGCAATTTATGGATCTAGAGCTGCAAACGGTGTAATTTTAGTTACAACTAAAAGCGGTAAAAAAGGGGATTTAAAAGTTTCTTTTAACTCTTCAATTGGGGTGTCTAGCGTAACCAATACGTTAGATTTGTTAAATCAAGAAGAATGGGCTAAAGTAAGTACAGCTGCTTATGCTGCTGCTGGAAAAGCACCACTTGCTATTGCATTAAACCCTGAAGTGGGTGGTGCAGGAGTGGATTGGCAAGATCAAATATTTAGATCTGCGGCTACTCAAAATTATTCTTTAGGTTTATCTGGAGGAACTGATAATACAAAATATAGTATGTCTTTAAGTTACTTTGATCAAGAGGGAGTAGTTAAAGAAACTAATTATGATCGTCTTAACTTTAGAGTTAAATCTGATTATAAAAAAGGGATTTTCAAGATTGGAGAAACTGTAATGTTAACCAAAGAAAAAAAGAAAGACTTGCCTGGTGTTCCCGGACAAGGTAGCAATGTTGTTGGGTCTGCTATTTCTATGATTCCTGGTTTTGCTATTTATGATGAAAATGCGGTTGGAGGATATGGTGGAGCATCAGGTGCTGTAACTGATATATTTAATCCGGTTGCTGCACTAAATCTTTTTGATGTTAAAAATGATTACTACCAAGCGCTTATCAATACCTATGTTGAAGCAAGTTTTTTAGATGGTTTTAAATATAAATTAAATGTAGGTGCAACTATTTCTGAACATAAAAGTTATACGTACACTCCTCGTTATGAAGTAGGCGGATTTTTCAAAAACTTGAAAAATACTTTGGCAGAAGGAAGTGATATGACTCAGTATTATCAAGTAGAAAATACTTTAAATTATGCAAAAACCTTCGGTAAACACTCTGTGAATATTTTAGCAGGATACACGGTTTATAACAATAACTATAGATCTAATGTAGGTTCTGTAACTGGATTGCCAGATGGAATACATGTTATGGCAGGTGGAGAAGAGCCTTCATCAGTTGGTTATGCCAGCGAAAATAATTTAGTGTCATACTTAGGTCGTGCTATCTATTCTTATGATAACAAATATATCTTAACAGCGACTTTCAGACGTGATGGATCGTCTCGTTTTAGCCCAGAGAATAAATGGGGTAATTTCCCTTCTATCTCTGCGGCTTGGGGAATTGGTAAAGAAGACTTTTTTACAAAGTTAAATACACCAATATCTGATTTAAAGTTACGTGCTAGTTATGGTGTATTAGGAAATCAAGAAATTGGAGATTACCAATACCTTGGATCTATAACATCTGGAATTAGTTATGCAGTTGGAGAACCAAATACATTGTGGATTGGTAATATTCAACAGGATTACCCAGCCCTTGGTTTGAAATGGGAATCTACTGCAACAGCAAACGTTGGTCTAGATGTTAGTTTATGGAATGGTAAAGTTGATTATACTTTTGATTACTTCCAAAAAGAGACAAGTGATTTGCTTTTAAGAGTACCAGTTCCATTGTCTGTTGGATCAGCAAATGACCCATATACAAATGCGGGTAAAGTTTCTAATAAAGGATTTGAAATGGGGCTTACTTATAACGAGCATGTAGGAGCTGTTAATTTTTCGGTTAGCGCCAATATTTCAAGTGTAAATAATCGTGTTGATGAACTTAGTACAGGAAGTCAAGTATTAGAAGGGTCTGCTGGTTCCTTTCATGGTGCTCCAGTAACATATAGTAAAGTAGGATCTCCGATTTATTCTTTCTTTTTAGTTAAAACAGATGGATTATTTAGATCACAAGCAGAGATAGATGAGCATAGTATAAACGGAGTTCTTATTCAGCCTAGAGCTAAAGTTGGAGATATAAGATACGTCGATTACAACGGTGACGGTCAAATTGACGGAAATGATAGACAATACAGAGGAAGTGCTTTCCCAGACTATGAATACGGATTCAGAATTCAAGCTGATTGGAAAGGACTTGATTTCACTATTGTTGCTCAAGGAACTCAAGGGAATAAAATATACAATGGTAACAATACCGATATAGCTACTGTTAGATCTAATATCAATTATTCGGCTGCAACTTTAGATTCTTATACGTTTAATCCAAATTCAAATTTCCCAAGATTGGATATTGAAGATTTAAATGATAATGGAGCTGATTATTCTGATCGTTTCTTGGAAGACGGATCATATCTTAGAATCAAAACGATTCAAGTTGGATATGCACTTCCTTCTAGTTTAACTGATAAAATTAAAATTGACAAACTTCGATTCTATTTGGCAGGAGACAACCTTTTTACTCATACAAATTATACAGGTTATAATCCAGATGTTTCAAGAGACGGATTAGGTGGTAGAGGAATAGATTACAAATCATACCCTCTAAGTAAAACTATCACTTTTGGAATGCAACTTAACTTTTAAATCGACTAAAATGAAAAAGAAATTAATTATACTATTTTTTATAGGAGGACTTTTATCTATTAGTTCTTGCAGTGAAGACCTAGATTTAGGTAATCCAAATAAATTGACAAATGAATCTTTCTGGAAAACTTCAGCAGATTTAGAATCCGGTGTAGGTACGATATACAATGCCTTAGTTGACAATAATAACGCTGGTTATTGGGAAATACAGTCAATGCAATTAAAAGAAAACAGAACTGAAAACTTTATTGCTCGTAATGATGTACCTGGTCGCTATGCAGTTGCTACATATAAGAACAGCCCAAGTACAGCAGAAACAACAGCTATATACAAGACTTTGTATATAGGTATATTTCGTGCTAATCAGGTAATTCATTATGCTCCACAAATTCAGGGTATTGATGAAACAAAGAGAGAGCAGTTAGTTGCCGAAGCTAGTTTCTTAAGAGGGTTAAACTATTTCTGCTTAGTAACAGAGTATGGTAGTGTGCCTATTTTTACAGACATCGTTACTAATCAAGAGGATTATTTTAAAGCTAAATCAACCGAAGCGGAAGTTTGGAATCAAGTAATTGCAGATTTTGAGCTTGCAGCAACAAGTTCGCTTCCTGAAAATTATCCAGCTGCTTATAAAGGAAGAGCGACTAAGAATGCTGCTATTGCTTATTTAGGAAAAACCTATTTGTACATGAAAAATTGGGTAAAAGCTGAAGAACAATTTACTAAATTAGTTAATAATGAAGGGACTAATGGTTATGGTCTTTTAGATGATTATGCACAACTTTTTGATGGAAAACATGAAAATAGTAAAGAATCTGTTTTTGAAATCCAATTTAGTAAAGTAGGAGGAACAATTATTTGGGGAGGAGAACCTTCTCAACGAACAAGAGCTACAACAATGGCTCAGGAATGTGCTCCTGGTGAAGTAGGTGGCTGGTTTGAATTATTACCTTCAAAAACGTTATTGGATGCAATGCTTCAAGAAAAAACTGCTGATGGTGAATTTGACCCTAGAGCTACAGCTACTTTAGCTTGGAATTATCCTGGTTGTGTTTATTATAAAGCTGATTTTGCAACAAAATTTGGAGCTAATGCCATATGGATCAGAAAAAATCAAAATTGGTGGAATAATGATGAAGGTGACTGGAAATCTGAATTAAATGAATATGCAATGCGTTATGCGGATGTTCTTTTGATGCTTGCTGAAGCTAAAACAATGCAAGGAAATGTAGCAGAAGCGGCTCCATTAGTAAAAAGAATCAGAGATAGAGCAAAATTGGCTGACATATCAATGGTGGGATGGAATCAAACACAAATGATGGATGAAATTATGCACCAAAGAAATGTGGAGTTTGCGCGTGAAGGACTTCATTGGTATGATTTAAGAAGATGGGGTACATTAGAAACTGTTATTAAAGGAAGTTTAAGAGAAGGATATAACAATTTTTCTGCTAAATATAATTACTATCCAATTCCATCAAGTGAGTTGAATAATAATCCTAAAATGACTCCAAATGCACCTTGGTAATAAAGTAGTTCATTTTTGATAATTAGTTTTTTGGGTGTTATTCTTTTAAAACTGCTGTAGAAATTTTGGTTTAATAATACAGGAATTTTTAATGCAAGATAAATTTTTTAGAAGGTATTAAAAACGGTTTAATGTTAGTTAGTAATGAGATATAATTAATCTAATGTAGTTTGTAAAAATTAAATTAGGTTAATATAAATAAGAATCACACCCAGAGACTAATAAATAAAATGGATAAGAATGAAGACAAATGATTAATTGTAGTTTTACTGTAATTAATCATTTGTTTTATTTAAGAATATGGGTTTTTTATCTGTATTTATAAAATCAGATTCAAAAATAATCAGACCTATAAAAATAAGTGTCTGATAAAAACAATTAAGTATGAAAAAAAGAATAATCTTAACCTGTTTTTTAGCTGTTGTTTCTCAAATAGTCCTAGCACAGCTAAAGACCGATAGCAATGATTGGGAAAATCCAGCAATATTTCAGATTAATCGAGAACCAGCAAGAGCAGCTTTTTTACCTTATGCAGATGAATCTTCTGCTATTGCAGATGATTATGCACGTTCGCCTTGGTTTTTAACTTTAGATGGAACCTGGAAATTTGCTTGGTCTCCAACACCAGATCAACGTCCAAAAGATTTTTATAAAACAGATTTTAATACTATAAATTGGAGCGAAATTTCAGTTCCTTCAAACTGGGAATTGAAAGGATATGGGATTCCAATTTATACTAATATAACGTATCCATTTGTTAAAAATCCGCCTTTTATAAATCATGAAGATAATCCAGTAGGATCTTATAAAAGAAGTTTTGAATTGCCTAAAAACTGGAATGACAGACATGTTTTTCTTCATTTTGAAGCAGGAACATCGGCAATGTATATTTGGGTTAATGGGGAAAAAGTAGGCTATAGCGAAAACACAAAAAGTCCAACCGAATTTGATATAACAAAATATGTAAAATCAGGTAAAAATGATGTTGCTGTTGAGGTATATCGTTGGAGCGATGGTTCTTATCTTGAAGATCAGGATTTTTGGCGTTTGTCAGGTATAGATCGTGATGTTTATCTGTATAGTACAGATGATGTTAGAATTGCCGACTTTTTTGCTCGTCCTGATCTTGATGCATCCTATAAAAATGGTAACCTGGCAGTTGATGTAAAGTTAAAAAACATGAATTCTGCTAGTAAAAATGATCAATGTGTCGAAGCTAAATTAGTGGATGCTTCGGGAAAAACAATTTTCACCAAAACAATAAAGGTTAATGTAAAAGCGAATTCTTTTGAATCAATTGTTATTAATCAAGAAGTAGCATCTCCAAAATTATGGAGTAACGAAACACCTAATTTATATACTTTATTATTAAATGTAAAAGATGAGAAAGGGAAACTCATTGAAATAATAGGAACGAAAATAGGTTTTAGAAAAGTAGAATTAAAAAATGGACAGTTGTTAGTTAATGGTATTCGTATTATGGTTCATGGTGTAAATATTCATGAACACAACCCTGTAACTGGACATTACCAGGATAAGGAAATGATGATGAAAGACATTAAACAAATGAAGCAATTAAATATAAATGCAGTTCGTTGCAGTCATTATCCAAACAACTTAATGTGGGTAAAACTTTGTAATCAATACGGTTTATTTCTAGTTGATGAAGCTAATATTGAAAGTCATGGAATGGGAGCCGCGTTACAAGGGCCGTTTGACAAATCAAAACACCCTGGATATCTTCCAGAATGGAAAGCGGCTCATATGGATCGTATCTATAGTTTAGTAGAAAGAGATAAAAATCAGCCTTCGGTTATTCTTTGGTCGTTAGGAAATGAATGTAGTAACGGACCTGTTTTTAAAGATGCCTATAATTGGATTAAAAATAGAGACAAAACAAGATTAGTGCAGTTTGAACAAGCTGGTGAAGAAGAAAATACCGATGTAGTCTGTCCTATGTATCCAACTATGGAGTATATGAAAGAATATGCTGCTCGTAAAAATGTAAAACGCCCATTTATTATGTGTGAGTATGCTCATGCAATGGGTAATAGTACTGGTAACTTTCAAGAGTATTGGGATGTTATTAAGAGTAGTGATAATATGCAAGGAGGATTCATTTGGGATTGGGTAGACCAAGGATTTGAAGTAAAAGATGAAGCTGGGCGCAAGTATTGGGCATACGGTGGTGACATGGGAAGCGAAAATTATACTAATGATGAGAATTTTTGCCATAATGGATTAGTTTGGCCAGATCGTACTCCGCATCCAGGTGCTTTTGAAGTAAAGAAAGTATATCAAGACATCATTTTTAAAGATGCTGATGTAAAGAAAGGTCTTATCGAAATCGAGAATGGATTTGGTTATACCAATTTGGATAAATACTCATTTAAATATGAAGTCTTAAAAAATGGTTCAATTATAAAAACGGGAACTTTTGATGTTAATCTTGATCCTCAACAAAAAAAGCAAGTTCAACTTGAATTGCCAAATATTAGTGCAAAAGATGGTGAAGAATATCTTTTAAATGTTTTCGCTTACGCCAAAGAAGGAACAGCAGTTATGCCTGAAAATTTTGAAGTTGCCAGAGAACAATTCTCATTGGCCGAAAGTAAATATTTCGCTAAAGTTGTAGATTCAAAAGGGAAAGCAAACCTAACTGATGAGGCAAATAGTATCACAATTAAAGCTGCTTCAGTTGAAGTTGTAATTAATAAGAAAACAGGTTTGATGCAACAATACAAATCCAATGGAGAGCAAGTTTTCAATCAGTTGCCAGTTCCTAATTTTTGGCGTGCTCCAACAGATAATGATTTTGGAAACTACATGCAAGTATACAGTAATGTTTGGAGAACAGTTGGAAGAATTAGTTCATTAGATAAAATCGAGACAAAAGAAGAAGGTGGTAAAACAACAGTTGTTGCTACTCTTTTTTTTAGTGACATTGCTTCTTATTATACCATTACGTATTCTATGGATGCTGATGGAAGTTTAACGATATTCAATTCGTTTAAAGCTGGTTCAAATCCATTATCTGAAATGCCACGTTTTGGAATGTTATTTTCATTAAAAAATGAATTTGAGAACTTTCAATATTATGGTAGAGGTCCTTGGGAAAATTATAATGACAGAAACACTTCTTCATTAAAAGGAATTTATCAAAGCAAGGTTGCTGATCAATATGTTCCATATACAAGACCACAGGAAAATGGGTATAAGACAGATGTTCGTTGGTTAACACTCACAAACGCTAATGGAAACGGAATTCAAATTGAAGGTTTACAATCATTGGGTGTAAGTGCGTTAAATAACTATCCAGAAGATTTTGATCCTGGGTTGACTAAAAAATACCGTCATACAAATGACATCACTCCTCGTAAGGAAGTTGTAGTTTGTGTTGATTTAAAACAAAGAGGAGTTGGTGGTGATAATAGTTGGGGACAACTTCCTCATGAACAATATCTTCTAAAAGGGAAAGAGTATAGTTATGGTTTTGTAATTAGACCAGTAAAAAAATAAAAGCAGTGTTATTGAAAGAATTGAGGACACTAAAAATAAAATTATGGAAGAAAATTTGAGAACCAATTTTAAGAGAAAAGCAATATTCACTTTGTGTTTTGTATTAAGTGTCATTAGCTTATCAGCTCAAAAAGTGATTATTCCAATAGCAACAGACAGTAATTTGCTGCTGTTGCAAACGGATAAGGATAATAAGCTTAAAACAGTTTATTTTGGAAAACCACTTCAAAACGCAAGTGAATATTCATTGGTTGCCAATGCGTATAACTTTAATGATGATAACGCTGGAATCTATAATTCGGTATATACACCAGCAGGTACTTGGAACTTATCCGAAGCTGCAATACAAGTAAAACATGCCGATGGGAATCCTTCATTAGAACTAAAATACGTTAGTCATAAAACAGAAAAAATAGATAGTAATTCATCACTTACAAGTATTGTCTTAAAAGATCCTGTTTATCCGTTCGAGGTTACTTTGTTTTATAAAGTCTGGCCAAAAGAAAACGTAATTGAGCAATGGTCTGAAATAAAGCACAAAGAGAAAAAAGCGGTTTTGTTGCAAAAATTTGCTTCGGCTAATTTATATTTTACCAATAAAGATTTTTATCTAACAACTTTTCAAGGGGAGTACTTGAAGGAAATGCAGCCTATTGAAACAAAGCTTCAACAAGGAATTAGAACTGTGGATTCAAAATTGGGAACAAGAAGTATGTTGTTGCAAAGTCCTAATTTTATGCTGTCTTTTGGAAAACCAGCATCAGAAACTGAAGGAACTGTTATGTTAGGTCAATTAGCCTGGAGTAGTAATTTTAAACTTGATTTTGAGATTGATTCTTATAAAAATCTTCGCTTGATTGCAGGTATTAATCCATACGCTTCAGAATATCTTTTACAACCAAATGAAGTTTTCAAAACACCTTCTTTGGTTTATGCATTGTCTAACAACGGTACTGGTGAAGCGAGTCGTAATCTTCATGATTGGGCAAGAAAATATAGATTGCTAGACGGTCAAGGCGAAAGACTTACTTTGCTGAATAACTGGGAGGCGACATATTTTGATTTTGATGAAAACAAAATCGCTTCCTTGTTTAAGGATGCTAAAGATCTTGGAGTTGATATGTTTTTGCTAGATGATGGATGGTTTGGAAATAAATACCCAAGAAACGATGATAAAGCAGGTCTTGGTGACTGGCAGGAAAATGTAAAAAAGCTACCTCATGGTTTAGGATATTTAGTAAAAGAAGCTAAAAAAGAACAAATTAAATTTGGTATTTGGATAGAACCTGAGATGGTAAATCCAAAAAGTGAGCTGTATGAAAAACATTTGGATTGGGTAATTCGTCAGCCAGAAAGACCAGAGATTTATTATCGTAATCAATTAGTGCTGGATTTGTCTAATCCAGAAGTACAGGATTTCGTGTTTGGAATCGTAGATAATCTTTTTGTAAAAAATCCGGAGTTGGCATTTATAAAATGGGATTGTAATGCCGTTATTTATAATGCGTATTCAGCATATCTTAACAAAAAAGGAATTCCTCAATCTAATTTGTACATAGATTACATAAAAGGGTTGTACAAAGTATTGGAAAGAATACGTGCTAAATATCCTAAAGTACCAATGATGTTATGTTCTGGTGGTGGTGGCAGAGCTGATTATGAATTCCTTAAATACTTTACCGAATTTTGGCCAAGTGACGATACAGAACCTATAGAGAGAATATTTATGCAATGGGATTACTCCTATTTCTTCCCATCAATCTCTTCTTGTAATCATGTGACAGATTGGGGTAAACAACCCTTAAAATTTAGAGTCGATGTGGCAAGTATGGGTAAATTAGGTTTCGATATTGTTGCGAGTCATCTTAACGATAAGGATAAGATATTCTGTAAACAAGCCATTTCTAACTATCATTCTTTTAAGGATGTTGTATGGCATGGCGATTTATTTCGTTTGGTAAATCCACATGAAAATGATATTTCAGCTTTAATGTATGTTGCTAAAGATCAGAGCAGAGCTATTGTTTTTAATTATTTAGTGAACAATCGTTTAAAAATGACGGCAACACAACTTCCAGTCGTTCTTAAAGGACTTAATCCAAATAAAAAATATACTGTAAAGGAAATTAATTTATATCCAGAAACAAGTTCGTCAATTGCAGCAGATGCTATTTTTTCTGGAGATTTTCTTATGAAAACAGGAATTAATCCGAATGTTACTTTACAAAGAACAAGTGTTGTTCTCGAAATAAACGAAGTAAAATAATTGGAGTTAATCAGCTCAGATTAGAAAAATAAAAACAACCCCAAACGCTCTGTTTATTTTTAATGTACGGGGTTGTATTAATTATTTTTTTGTAAAAGGTCAAAATCGCAATTTCATTGTTTATTAGTGTAATAAGCAATGAAATTGCGATTTTGACCTTTATTTTTTTCCAATTTACCCCTCATATTACTTTCTAAATAAGTTTTACTTTGTAGATGTAAATTCAATAATACAGTGGTTTGTCGTTATTGGTTTAGTAAATTTATTATTGTTTTTGTTTATGTGAATTTGTAAAATTTACTAAGAAAAAAAATATAAATTTTTGGTTCATTTATTTATACCTGAAGTAGTTGCTTTGGGTATAAATAATTAAAAAAAAATTAAATAGAATGAGGTTTTGCCTATAGAGGTAAATTTGTTTGAAAATAATAATGATTCCATTATGTACTTCTTTTTTTAATGGAGTTTGGTTTTAGGAAATGATACCAAAATCAGTTCCTAGTTTTCGATTTTGTTCTCGGGTCTTCTCAATTTCCCGAACGAGATTACTATCACTTGGGAAGATATAAACGCTTCCTGATGTTCTATTGTTTACTATGAATTCGTGAATGATTTCATTAGTAAGTATGTGCTCAATATAATTGTTTTAAGACTGATTTAATCACTAAAAACCTTTAGAAACAGACGAAAACTATAATGTTTTTTGTTTTTTAAGTTCTGTTTTTATTTTATTCAGTTTTTTGAGGATATTTTTTTTATTTTGATAAATCATTGGGAAGAATTTTAGCTCTTCATTGGTTTGATGCAATATGATTACATCGTTTACTGGTAGGGTTTTTATAAAAAAAATTACATCGATTAAGTGATTGGTGTGATGATGTATTTGATGTAATTACGGTAACAATAATTTATCAATTTTTAGAAAAGCTTAACATTAAAGTTATAAAAAAAATCTCCTCTTCAATATTTTTATATATGCCTTTTAAAAACGAGTTGTAGAAGTATTCCTTGAAAATATTTAGTCCGTTAAAAAGTAAAATATTTTTATTTAACATTGATAATCAGTATCTTATTATGAGTATTCTTCTTAAGAATGTCATGCGCACTTCCTGTTTTTTGATATTATTATTTTTATTAAGACGGTTGTTGAGATATAAAAATGACCAAACACACTTTGTTTACTGATAGGGAAAAAACATATTTAGTAAGTTTTTCCTTTTCAATTACTTTTTCAAATGAATTAATAATTTATCTGTATTTCAGATCAATAAGTTTCTTTGGATTAGAAATAATTTTTACCGTACTAATAATATTTTTACTAATACTCAAAAAACTGGTAGGTACTGGTATTTAAATGTAAAATTAACACATAATTTTGAAATTTCATATTTCATAAAAAATAAAGCAAAAAAAACAATTAATATTGTTTTTAAACGAATTATATATCGATTTTTCATTAAATCCGATAATATGATCTAGGATTCTTTTTGGCTAATAATGCTAATCGCTTGAATTCTATTTATATAAATATGTTTTTTTGTTTCGATTAAGATTTATACCTGAACAGGTAGTTCAAATATAAAATTACCCAAGTTTATTAAAGAGAATACCCAATGCATGAACCAATAACTAAACCACAATCAATTTAATTTAAAAAAAGTATGAAAAAAATTTACAAGAAGTTGTTATTTTTATTTCTCCTACTTCCATTTTGCGCCTTTTCGCAGAATGTAGTAAAAGGGACTGTTCTGGACAGTGGTTCAGGACAACCCATACCCGGAGTAAATGTAAAAGTACAAGGGACTCCAAATGGTGTCTCAACTGATTTTGATGGAAAATTTCAGATTCCAAATGCAAAGCAAGGCGATAAAATCGTTTTTACATTTATGGGGTATAAAAATGAAATTATAACCTTTACTAATCAAAAAACTCTTACCGTAAGCCTTGAATCAGAAGCTAATCAACTGGTTGAAGTGAAAATCCAAGTTGGGTACGGTTCAGTGAAAAAGAAAGACGCAACAGGTGCTGTTGTCGCTTTAGGAGCTAAAGACTTCAATAAAGGGGCAAATGTTACTACTGAAGATTTATTCAAAGGAAAAGTAGCAGGTTTAACTGTGAACTCTACTGGAGCTCCAGGTGCTAAATCCGAAATGAGAATTAGAGGAGGAAGTTCCCTGTTTGCAAGTAATGATCCACTTATCGTTATCGATGGATTGCCATTGGATAATAATACAAATATTGGATCTTCTTCATTTTTAGCATCACTAAACCCTAGTACAGTAGAGTCGATTGCTGTTTTGAAAGACGCTTCTGCAACTGCTATTTATGGTTCTAGAGCTTCTAATGGTGTAATTATTATAACAACCAAAAAAGGAAGTAAAACTTTGGCGGTAGATTATAATGTAATGTATGGATTTGGTAAGCTTGTAAAAACAGTAGATGTTTTTAGTGCTGATGATTATCGTGCGTTAATTGCAGAAAGTGATAAAAATAGAGGGACAAATTATAGTAGTAAATTGGGTACTGCTAACACAGATTGGCAAAAAGAGATCTATAGAAGCACTGGGTATTTAGACCAAAATTTGTCAGTAAGAGGAAATCTTTTAAATGTTATTCCAACAAGTTTGACTTTAGGGAATACTAATCAACAAGGATTAAGATTAACTAATGAGTTCGAGAGAAATACTGTTGGATTGGTTATGAATCCTGCTTTTTTTGATAATCATTTGAAATTAAAATTGGCAGCTAATTATGCTAATGAGAAAAACAGATTTACAGACGGAGTAGAAGGAGCAGCTATTGGGTTCGATCCTACACAACCTGTTCGTGTAGACGGAGCACCTTATGGAGGATTTTTTGAATATACTACAGGAATTAATAGTGATGGAAAATATACTTTGGATCCTAATTCGGCTAGAAATCCTGTTTCTCAATTATTGATGGTCAATGATAGAGGTACTAGTAATAGAGTTTTTGGTAATTTCGAAGTGGATTATAAATTACATTTCTTTCCTGATTTAAGAGCAGTTGTCAATGTTGGGTTTGACCAATCGAATGGAGAAAGAAAAAGATTAGTAGGAGACGATGCTGGTTCTGCAGCAGCTAATAATAATGTTCCTTATGGTACTAACGAATATACAGAAGCAACC